>CAZNKC010000010.1:0-53958 GCA_964573315.1 uncultured Verrucomicrobiaceae bacterium
TGGTGCGCCACGGGTGATCCTGCGGCGCGGGTTGCGGGAACCACACGTCGCCCGCGTAACCGGCGAGCTGGCCGCTTTCCAGCGCGCGCGCGATGGCGTCGCGGTCGCAGATTTTGCCGCGCGCGGTGTTCACGAGATAGGCGCCGCGTTTCATTTTGGAAATCATGGCCTCGTCGAAGAGATGCTCGGTTTCCGGGTGCAGCGGGCAGTTGATGGTGACGACGTCGCACACCTTCACCATGTCCTCGACGGTGGCGTGGTAGGTGAGGCCGAGTTCTTTTTCGACCGACTCCGGCAGGCGGTGGCGGTCGGTGTAGTGCAGCTTCATGTCGAAGGGCTTGAGCCGCTTGAGCACGGCGAGGCCGATGCGTCCGGCTGCCACGGTGCCGACGGTCATGCCTTCCACGTCGTAGGAGCGCGCCACACAGTCGGCGATGTTCCAGCCGCCTTTGACGACCCAGTTGTAGGACGGGATGTAGTTGCGCACGAGGCCGAGGATCATCATCACGACGTGCTCGGAGACGCTGATGCTGTTGCAGTAGGTCACTTCCGCGACCGTGATGCCGCGGTCCATCGCCGCTTGAAGATCGACATGGTCGGAGCCGATGCCCGCGGTGATGGCGAGCTTGAGATTGGGCGCCTTGGCGATGCGTTCGGCGGTGATGTAGGCGGGCCAGAACGGCTGGGAGATGACGATTTCCGCATCCGCCAGTTCCTTGTCGAGCGTGCTGCCTTCCCCGTCTTTGTCCGAGGTGACGACGAGCGTGTGCCCTTGGGATTCGAGAAATTGCCGCAGGCCGAGTTCGCCGGAGACGCTGCCGAGCAGGGCGCCCGGCTGGAAATCGATGGCTTTGGGTGTCGGCAGGGTTTGGCCGCCGGGGTAGCATTCCAGTTTGGGGAGGTCGTCCCGCGCGTAAGTTTGCGGGTATCCGGTAACGGGATCATCATAGAGGACGCAGACGATTTTGGCCATGAGGGTGGGTGGGGTGGTTGGTGGTTGTGACTGCCGGAAAGGGCGGCCGGTGACAGCCAAGAGCTTTCGATCTATTTTGTCAAGTATATCGGATGGGGCGGGAAAGGGCCGGAGGGGAGCAAGACAACATCATGCTCTACGCCGGCTTCCAAGGTATGTTGCGCCATGTAAGCGCGGACGCCCCCGGCGTTAAGCATCAATCCGTTTTCTTCGCCAAAGCGGCGGAGTCTTTTCGCCTCTGCTCCGCCCTCTCCCTGAACTCCGGCAGCGTCTCCTGTTGTTTGCGCGCTTCCTCCAGCGTCATCCCTTGAGCCGCCTTGCAGGCTGTTTGTCGCGCCTCGAAGGAGCGCCGACGGACCTCCCAAATGGAGATGGACTTGATGGAGGGCTTGGCTACCATTGAGATAAAAATCACCGAACAGGGCGGGTTGGTCAAGATTGAACGGCATGGCGTCTCACACTGTGGCTGTGAAAGGAGGCGAGGGAGAAGAGGGTTGACTCTACTGGACCGTCTTGAACTTCCCCTTGAACTGCTCCCGAAACCACTCGTCCGCTTTGCGATTTTCCTCCCTCATGGAAGCGATCAAGGAATCCCTGGATTCCTGGCTTTCCGTTGAGGAGGCACCGGCATCCTTGGGGTCCGGCTCCGGCGTGGGCGTTGATGGGGAATTTTGTGGCATTGGAGGATGATGCTTCAATGCGGCCTGTTTTGTCAAGGAACGCGGCTTTTGCGAGGGGCGGCCCAGCCGCTTGTTGGCGGCGAGCCAGCGGCTCGCACCACGGGCATGCGCTTCTGCGCGAGCCGGAGCAAGCTGGGAAGCTTGCCCCATTTTGCAAAAAAATAGCGATACGGGGTGGCGGTCGCGTTTGGTTCGTGGTAGTGCTGCCAGTTCGCTCCGGGAAGATGCCGGGGCGGTATGACTCATGCCGGACTTTGCCACTGCCATTCCTGGATTGATGCAACTGTTTACGCCGGAAATCCGGCGGGAGGCGGAGCGGCTGGTGGATGACGACGCGGTGATGTCACTCGACATGGATCCGGAGGAGGCGGTGGCGGAGGTGGCGCTGGACGAACGCACGGTGGGCGCGCGGTGGGCGCTTACCGAAGCGGGCTGGCGCGGGCAGACGGACGCGGAGGAGGAGTTGCAACCGCTGGTGCTGTGCGCGGTGCTGGTGGCGGCGGGCCGTCGCTACGAGACGCCGACGGCCGCGGATTTGGACGCAGAGGAGGAGGATTTTCAGGTTTGGCTGGAGCACCGGCTTGGCCGCCGTGTCACGGAGGGGGAGCTGGGTTATTTGGAAAAGCTCGAAAAACGCTTCCGGCGGGCGCGGCAGACGGGGGAGATTTACGATCAGGACATGGTGCGGCTGCATCCGCGCTGGAGCATCGAGTCGATGGAGCCGCTGAAGCTGTGGCCGGTGCGCCCGCGCACGCTGCGGGAGTTTTGGGGTTAC
Source organism: uncultured Verrucomicrobiaceae bacterium (assembly GCA_964573315.1). Classification (GTDB taxonomy): domain Bacteria; phylum Verrucomicrobiota; class Verrucomicrobiia; order Verrucomicrobiales; family Verrucomicrobiaceae; genus JAGRPD01. The sequence continues at coordinate 2,429 of CAZNKC010000010.1, forward strand.
GTGGCGCTGGCGCTCGATGAGAAGGGGTTGGCGATTCCCCGGTTCCTGCTCCAAGCGGCGGATCTGGAGGGCGGCAGGAAGCGGCTGGCGGGCTGGAAGCGGTCGCTGGAATTACCGCGCTGGAAGGAGCGGGTGCGGGCGGTGGCGCGTGCGCCGGTCGAGCGATCATGGCTTGCCGATGAGCCGGAGGCCGCTGTTTGGGAGGATGCGCGGCTGTTGGTGACGCCGGGCGAGTTGCGGCTGCAAATGCGGGCGGCGGGTGGTGATTACCAAACGCTGTCCTCGGTGGAGTTGCCGGAGCAGGCCGAGCGCATGGACGCGGGCGCTTTGCGTCTGGATGTGGAGGCGGCGCTGCTGCTGCGGACATGCGCGGATCATCTGCGCGCGGCGGGGCCGCCGGCGTTTCGTTTGGAGCATTCGGCGGCGGGGCGGTTGCTGACGGCGCTGCTGGCACAGCCGGGTCTGGCTTCGCGATTGGTGACGCTGGACGGCGTGCCGCTGCGGCGGGAGACCGCGCCGCTGCGTTGGCAGGGCAGGGCGGGTGGTAGCGGGGACGCGCTCGAATTGATTTTGGTGACGGCGGCGGGCGCGCCCGCGCCGCTGCCGTTGCGGGTGCTGCCGGGGACACCGGTGCGTTACCTGGGCGATGAGGCGGTGTTCGAGGGGCCGTTTTGGTTCGGTGAAGACAGCCGCGTGGACGGGCCGCTGGCAGTGCCGATGGCGGCGCTGGCTTCGGAGGACGGGGTGTTGTTTTTGCAAAAGCTGGGTGTGGAGCTGCCGGAGGAACTGGCGGCGCGGGTGGAGCACGAACCGCTGCGGGTGCGGGTGCGCGCGAGCTGTCTGGGGAAGTCGCTGATGTCGAGCGCGGAGTATGTTTTGTTTCAGGCGGAGGCGGTGGACGAGGCGGACCGGGTGGTGGAGACGCTGCGCGGCGATGGCTGGCTGGAGGCGGATGTAGCGGAGGAAAGCGATGGCCGGATCGTGATGCGGGATCGCGAGTTGTTGGGCCGGGCGCAGCAGGCGCTGGAGGTTTTTCGCACGGTGTTCGACCCGGAGCATCGCGGGTTCCGGGTGCGGTTGACGCGGCAGTTCCCGGAGTTGTTCGAGTCCTGGGCGCGCGGTCTGCCGGAGGGCGTGCGGCTGGAGCCGGACGACAAGCTGCAAACTATCCTGGCGGACCCGCTCATCGCGCGGGTGCGGCTGGAGGCGCGGCAGACGGAGTCGATCGACTGGTTCGATCTGCGGCTGATGTTCGAGATCGAGGGCGCGGAGTTGAAGACGGCGGAGATCCGCCGCTTGATCGCGGCGCGCGGCGGGTTCGTGCGGCTGGCGGATGGAACCTGGAAGCGGGTGGAGCTGCGCCTCAGCGAGGAGCAGCAGGCGATGATCGGGCAGCTCGGCATCGAGATGGAGGAGTTGGGGGACGATTCCCACCGGCTGCATTGGCGGCAACTGGCGAACGAGCGCGCCGCGGAGTTGTTGATCCATCCGAAGGCTTGGCAGCAGGTGGCGCGGCGCTTGCAGACGGCGGAGCTGGAGGAAAAACCGCCGGTGCCGGAGGACTTGCGCGTGACGTTGCGGCCCTACCAGGTGGAAGGCTTTCATTTTCTCGCTTACCTGACGCTGAACCGCTTCGGCGGCATCCTGGCCGATGACATGGGCCTGGGCAAGACGGTGCAGAGCATCGCCTGGATGTTGTGGCTGCGCGCCCAGTCGCCGCCGGGGGAAAGGCCGCCGCCGTGTTTGGTGGTGTGTCCGAAGAGCGTGCTGGATGTGTGGGGCGCGGAGTTTCAAAAAACCGCGCCGCATCTGCTGGTGCAGGTGTTACGCGAGCGCGACGAACTGGATTTGGTATGGCTGACCGAGCGGCTGGACGTGCTGGTGATCAATTACGCGCAACTGCGCGGGTTGATCGATCTGATCAAGGACGTGTTTTTTATGGCGGTCATTCTCGACGAAGGGCAGCAGATCAAAAATCCTGACTCGCAGGCGGCGCGCGCGGCGCGGCAGCTTCATGCGCACAACCGGCTGGTGCTCACCGGCACGCCGTTGGAGAACCGCCTGCTCGATCTGTGGAGCCTGATGACCTTTGCCACGCCCGGCGCGCTGGGCGACCGCTCCTATTTCCAAAAACACTTCGACCGGCGCAAGGACGGGCGCGCCTCCGCGCGGTTGTCGGCGCGGCTGCGCCCGTTTTTGCTGCGGCGCACGAAGGGGCAGGTGGCGCGCGATCTGCCGCCGCGCAGCGAGGAGGCGCTGCTGTGCGAGATGAGCCCGGCGCAGGAGCGGCTTTACCAGGAGGAACTGGCGCGGGCGCAGCAGATGGTGATCGGTTCGGCCTCGCTCGACATGCTGAACCGCAATCGCTTCGCCATCCTGCAGGCGCTCACCCGGCTGCGGCAGATATGCTGCCATCCCTCGCTCGTCGGCGAAGCGGATGACGGCGAGGACAGCGCGAAGCTGGAGGCGGTGCTGGAGTTGATCGAGGAACTGCATGCGGAGGGGCACAAGGTGCTGCTGTTCAGCCAGTTCGTGCGCATGTTGACGATCCTGCGCGAGCGCCTGGAGGGCATGGGCGTGCCGCATCATTGGCTGACCGGCTCCACCACGAATCGCGCCGAGGTGGTGCGGGCGTTTCAGGAGGATGAAAACGCCTCGGTCTTTCTGCTGTCCTTGAAGGCGGGCGGCTCGGGCCTGAACCTGACCGCCGCCAGCTACGTGATCCTCTACGATCCCTGGTGGAACCCGGCGGTGGAGGCCCAGGCCATCGACCGCGCGCACCGCATCGGCCAGACCCAGCCGGTGATGGCCTACCGCATGATTACCAAAGGCACCATCGAGGAAAAAATCCTGACCCTCCAGCAGAAGAAGCAATTGATGTCCGCCAACGTCCTGGGCGAGTCCGGCTTCGCGCGCACGCTGGGCCGCGACGACTTCGCTTACCTGTTCGATCTGGAGCGCGAGGAGGATGCTTGGCAGCGGGAGTTGAGAGGGGAATGAGAGCCGGTCTTGACTTTGCGGGATGGCTTGGCATTTGATCCGCTCCCCTGACTTTCGTCATGCACATGTCGTCCTCCCAATCCACCCCGCAAGCGCCGCTCTATGAAGTCCGCCAGTCCTCCATCCACAACCGGGGCGTGTTTGCTGCGGCAGACATCCCGGCGGATACACGCATTCTGGAGTACGTGGGGGAGCGGATCACGAAGAAGGAGTCCGAGCGCCGCGCCACGGAGTTGATCGAGCGGGCGAGGCACACCGGGGAGGCGGCGGTGTACATCTTCACGCTCAACAGCCGCTACGATCTCGACGGCGCGCAAGGCGAGAACCCGGCGCGCTACATCAACCATTCCTGCGATCCGAATTGCGATGCGTTCATCGAGCGCGGCCGGATTTTCATCTATTCGAAAAGGGACATCCGCGCGGGCGATGAGCTGACCTACAACTACGGGTTCGATCTCGACACCTGGGAGGATCATCCCTGCCGTTGCGGTGAGGATCGTTGCGTGGGTTACATCGTGGACGAGCAGCATTGGCCGAAGCTGAAGCGGTTGCTCAAACGGCTGATCAAACGGGGGGCGCAGGCGGTGAACGGGAGCGGGGAAGGGGGCGCGGTGAATGGCAATGGGACCAAGCCGCGCAAGCGGGCGCGGAAGGGGTGAGGCGGAGAAATCCGAAGCCCGAAGCCCGAAGCCCGAAGCCCGAAGCCCGAAGCCCGAATTTCGGGCGTCTTGGACATGGAGCGCGGGCGCCCTCGTCTGCAACCCCTTCTGGATGGCGCAGCCACTCGATAAAATAGTGACGCTGCGCGTGGGGAGCGGGCAAGAGGCGGGGGCGCCTCTTGCGACGGGCGAGGGCGCCCGTGCTCCTTCGCGTTTTTTTCCGCGCTCGCGCTCTGGACAAACGAGCGCGGCGCTTTAGCCTGCGGCACATGGCTTACCACATTGCGCGCGACAATCAGCAGATCGGTGTCTTCGAGGAGACCGAGGTGCGGAGCAAGCTGGCGTCCGGGGAGTTCCGAAGCAGTGATCTGGCCTGGACGGAGGGCATGGCGGAATGGAAGCCGCTGGGCGTAGTGCTGCCCCCGGAGCCGCCTCCCGTGCTGGAGGCAACTTCCTACGCGCCGCCGGCAATCCCGGCTTATGTCTCGTCCGAGCAGAGCGGAACTGCTCCGCTGGCGACGTTGGGCCAGCGGCTGGGGGCCGCCTTGGTGGATTCCGTTCCCGGGTTCATTTTATTCATCGCTGCGACGGTTGTTGCGTTGGGGAAAGTCGCGGCTTATGTCGCCGCCGATCCATCGGGGGCCGAGGATTCTGAAAAGATCGCGCAAATGGCAAAGGAGGTGTACGATTCTGTTTTCTACGGATGGGGGGTGATTGTCACGGCTCCGGTGTTGATTTTGAATTTGATTTGGCTGGCGACGCGAGGCCAGACTATCGGCAAGCGCATCGTGGGCATCCGCATTGCAGGGATGGAAAACGACAACAATCCCGGATGGGTTAAAACCATCGCCGTGAGGTGGGTTGGCAATTATTTTATCACCATTGGTCTTGTCTTCATTCTTCCCATCGTGGGCCTGCTGTACGCGATTACGGACATCTTTTTCATCTTCGGCTCCGAACGCCGTTGCATTCACGATTTGCTGGCCGGCACGCGGGTGGTGCGGGGGCACCCGCAACCGCCGCTTTGACGCTTATGCAGGAGGCCAAGGACACACAGCGGGCATTGGTGCGCATCGGTTACGATGGCAAGGTCCACAAATATTTCCGCGGGCCGAAGGCGGAGGAGCGCTTCGCCAACGAGGTGCGCGTGCTGCATTACCTGGAGCGGCGGGATTGCCCGTTCGTGCCGCGTGTGCTGGAAAATGATCCGGCGGAGCTTTACCTGGTGACCAGCAACTGCGGCGCGCGCGTGGAGCGGATCAGCGACGAAAAGCTGGAGACTCTCTTTGCCGAGCTGGAGCGCTACGGTGTGCGGCATGACGATCCCTACCTGCGCAATGTGACCTACCGGCAGAGCGACGGCCGCTTCTGCATCATCGATTTTGAGTTCGCCACGATCTTGGAGCCGGACGCCACGGGCGCTCCTTCCTCGTGATGGACCCTCTTTCATGCAACAGCCAACCGTCCCGAACCCGACCGCCGATTCTGAAAACGTCCTGCCGCACTCCGTGGGAGCGGCTCAGGAAGTGTCCGCGCCCGTCCGCTTGCGCTGGTCGGGCCAGACCGACGTCGGCAAGGTGCGGCGGAACAACGAGGATGCCTTTCTGGCGCTTGCCATCGACGCGCAGGAGGCGCGGTATCTCGGCAAGATCGGGGAGGGCGGGATAGAGAGTTGCGATTACTTGTTCGCGGTGAGCGACGGCATGGGCGGGGAGAATTCCGGGGAGTTCGCCAGCAGGATCGCGGTGGAAAAAATCACCCGGCTCATGCCGCGGCGTTTCAGCCAGCGCGCGGCGGGCCTGCCCCTCGGGTTCGCGGACATCCTGGTGGAGTTGTTTCACCGCATCCACGCGGATCTGACCCGGCTGGGGGAGAGCTACGAGGAATGCCGGAACATGGGGGCGACGTTGAGTCTGGGCTGGTTCGTGCCGGGCTGGATGTACTTCGGCCACATCGGCGACAGCCGGATTTACTACCTGCCGGCGGAGGGCGGCATGACCCAGATCACGCACGACGACTCTCATGTGGGCTGGCTGCGGCGCACGGGCAAGATCAACGAGCGGGAACAGCGCATGCATCCGCGCAAGAACGTGCTGGCCAAGGCGCTGGGAGCCGGGCACCGGTTTGTCGATCCGCAGGTGGGCGCGGTGGCCTGCCAGCCGGGGGACCGGTTTCTTTTTTGCACGGACGGCCTGACCGACGGGTTGTGGGACCGCGCCTTGCAGGATTTGATCCGCGAGCCGAAGCCGGCCCAAAAGGAATTGCCGCCGGCGCAACTGCTGGTGCGGGAGGCGCTGGCGGAGAGCGGGCGGGACAACATCACGGCGCTGGTGGTGGAGGCGGAGCCTGAGCCGGGTTGACGAAATCGGTTCATAATCATTTTTCGGTGGAGTTAGTCTGAAATGGGTCCATGTTGGGCCTTCCAGGGCGTCTCCGGGCTTTCGCCTGCCGGGCGCCGCTGCCGCGCCGTGTCATCATTTACCGTAACATGGAACAACAACTCGTACTGCCAAGCCAGTCTTCATCGTTGAGCCGGATTCACGAAACTTCGGCCAAGTTTCAGCGTTACCGCATTCTGTTGCGGCGCCGCTGGTGGTTCCTGCTGCTGGCGGCCAGCATCGGGGTGTGCGTGCAGGCGATCCGGATCAACGGCAAGCCTGTGGAGTACAGATCCGCCGCCAAACTGGTGGCGGGCGGTCGGGTGGTGGATCCTTCCTCGCCGGTATTGTGGCAGGAGCAGTTGTCGGATTTCTACGGAACCATCATCGAAACCATTCAAAGCAGGCCGCTGAGAGAAAAGGCGCGGACGCGGATGCGCACCCTTTATCCGGACATGAAGGAGTCGGATGTGGGCATCTCGGTGCATCAGAACCGGGGATCGGCGATCTTTAACGTGACGGCGACGGGACGGGAGGAGGAGTACACGCAGAAATTCCTCAACAGCCTGATCGATGAGTTCATCTCCCAGCGCACGTTCGTGCGGGAGCAGGCTTTGGGCAAGGTGCTTACCTCGTTCGCCGACGGCGTGCTGCGGCGCCAAAAAGCCTACGAGGAGGCCGCCGAAAAATTGGAGACCTTCCGCAAGGCGAACGACATCATCAGCCTGACCAGCGGGCACAGCGTGGCCTCCGCCTCCCTGACCCGGCTGAACGCTGAAAAGGACCATTTGAGGAACCAAGTGGTGGAGATCGAGCTGGCTCTCAAGGATGTGGGGGCGGCCATGCAAAAGCGGGAGCGCGTGCTTTCCTCGGGAGCCGCCGCCGTTGCCGAGACTGCCCCCGGCCAAGCCGCCGCGGAGGCGGGCGGCGGTGAGAATGACATTGCACGCGGCGGCGCCTCCAGCGGGATGACGCGTTCCGAGCAGGAGTGGGTGAGAACCAAGCATCAGATGCTGACACTGCGGGTCGAAAGGGAGCGCCTCCTGGAAGAGTTCAAGCCGCAGTACCCGGGGGTCATCGAGGTGGAAGACAAGATCGCGCGGAGCGAGGCGATGATGAGGCTGCTGGAGGGGGAAATCCTGAATGAACTCAAGCAGTCCCTGTCGGACATCGACAGGCAGATTCAGGCCAAGGAGGCGAGCATCGCCGAAAAGGCGACGGAGGCCTCCGCGTTCGCGGCTTTGATCGCCCAGGACGACAAGTTGAAAACCGATCTGCAAGTCAAGCAGCGGGCCTACGATGCTTGGTTTGAGCGCGCCACGGAACTCAACCAGTTCACCGCCAATTTCATGGATTACGTAGCCGTCCAGGAGCCGGCCTCCATCGCCGTCAAGGGGACGGAAGAATGGCTGTCGCCCATCCTGACCGGGCTGGCGCTCGGAGTCGGCGCGGGCTTGGTGATCCTGCTTTTGTTTGACCGCCTGGATGACCGGATGAATTCCTTCAGCGAGTTTGCGGCGCTTTTCCCGGAGGAGGCGGTTCTGGGCCAAGTGCCGAACCAGCAGCAGCGCGGTGACGTGGAACTCCTGCGCCCCAACGACGAGCGCCACCTCTACGTGGAAGCGTTCCGCAACATCCGGTCTTCCATTCTTTTCAAAAACTGGCAGGGCAAGGCGCCAAAAACGATCATGGTGACCAGCGCCGTGCCCAACGAGGGCAAGACCACAACGTCTTCCAATCTGGCCATCACCATGGCTCTCTCAGGCGCCAAGGTGCTGCTTGCGGACTGCGACTTGCGGCGTGGGGGAGTCAATGATCTCTTCAATCTGCCGGTCTCTCCGGGGCTGAGCGATGCCCTGAGCGGCACCCTGCCTTGGCGGGCGGCGGTGCGGGAGAGCGGCGTCCGCAACCTGGACTTCCTCGCGCGCGGAGAGGTCTTCGATCAGAATTTCGAAATGCTGCTGTCCAGGAATGCTCACGACATGCTGGCCGAGATGTCGGCCGAATACGATTATGTCATCTTCGACAGCGCGCCGGTCCTGGTGGCGGATGACACGGCCAGCTTCGCGCCGCAAGTGGACACGGTGCTTTTTGTCGTCAGGCTTTCCTCGACGATGGCGCGCCTATCGAGCAAGGCGCTGGATTTGCTCTACGACCGCCAAGTCAGCGTCGGCGGCGTGATTTTGAACCGCTCCAGCGCCAGCCTGAAAGAGTACAGCTATTACAACTACGCCAGCTACTACTACACCCCGAAGCCCAAGCCAACGGCTCCGCCTGCGGAAGCGGCGGCGGGTTGATTGCATGCACACTTCAGCGTGACAACCCGGGCCGGGAGGGTGGGGCTCTGTTCCTGCCCATTTTTCCGCGGGCGGAGGCGGTGCGGAGCCCGAGGGTCAGCAGGCAGCAGCCTGTGGGCAGTAAACGGTGAGCAGCGCAACTGTGATCACTGCCCTCTGCTTCCCCTGGCTCTGCGCCACCCGCCGTCTCCGCCCCACACGAACAAATGGTCGGAGAACAGAACCCCGCCCTCCGGTGCCTGATCATGAAAGACTTTTTCCTGCCGTCGCGTATGCCTCAAGACCGCCTCCCCCGGCGGATTTCGCGCGAGGGCGCCGCCCTCATTCGTATTATGAAAAAAAACCTTAAAGTTGCTTCCTTACATTCGCTCAAAGCCGCCATGCTCTTCGGCGGCTGGCTCGCTTTCGCAGGCGCCGTCACCGCCGCTTATCCGGTGTTCAACACCACCACGCCACGCGGCGCGCAGCGGGGATCCGAGGTGAAAATCAAAGTCACCGGCGAGCGTCTCGCGGACTTCGAGACGCTGTTGTTTTTCTCCCCCGGATTCACCGTCAAAAGCGTGGACAGCGTCGCGGAGAAGACCGTCGAATGCACCGTGGCCGTGGCGCCGGACACCCGGCCGGGAAACCATCTGGTGCGCGTGGTGACGCGCTCCGGAGTCTCCCACGGGCGGCAGTTCTTCGTGGGGCATTACCCGGGAGTGAACGAAGTGGAGCCGAACAACGACCTGGATTTGGCGCAGCAGGTCGATTTCAACCAGACCATCGAGGGGGTGGTGCAGAGCGAGGACGTGGACTATTTCAAGATCACCGCGAAAAAAGGCCAGCGCATCACCCTGGAGGCGGAGGGACTGCGGCTCGGTTACGGCACCTTTGATCCCTACATCGCCATTCTGGACAAGGACCGTTTCGAGAAGGTGACTTCGGACGACACCATTCTGCACCGGCAGGACGGGTACTGTTCGTGGACGCCGGAGGAGGACGGGGAGTATTACATCCTGATGCGGGACTCCTCCTACCGTGGCAACGGCACGTCGTTTTACCGCTTGCACGTCGGCAGCTACAGCCGTCCGGAGGTGGTCTATCCCGCCGGAGGCAAGGCCGGCTCCACGGCGCAGGTGCGCTTCATCGAGAAGGATGGTTTATCTTTTGAAGAGGACGTGGTGATCCCCGCCGACGCGCCGGAGGCCATGATGCTGTTCGCCAGTTCCCAGGAGCCCGCCCCGGCGGGCAACTTGTTCCGTGTGGTCGATTTGGAAAACACGCTGGAGGCGGAGCCGAATGACACCCGCGAAACAGCCACTCCGGTGAGCACCGGCTCCAACGCGGCGCTCAATGGCATCATCGAAAAACCGGAGGATGAAGACTGGTTCAAGCTGGCGCTGAAAAAAGGCCAGAAGCTGCTTCTGCAAGGGTTCGGTCAGGCGCTCGGTTCGCCGCTGGACATGGTGGTCAATGTCTATAACGCCAAGGGCGGCAACGTCAGCAACAACGACGACGGCGGCGGCGTGCGCCGGCTGGACAGCAAGATCACCGTTGATGTGCCGGAGGACGGTGACTACTACGTGCGGGTGAAGGATCACTTGAAGCGCGGCGGTCCGAATTTCGTCTATCGCATTGAGGTGGCGGCGGCGCCGAAGGAGCTTTATTTCTCCTCCCCGCAGTTCACCGTCAATGACACGCATTACCGGCAGTTCATCGCGGTGCCGAAGGGCGGACGCTTCGCCACGTTGGTCAACATCAGCCGCAGCAATGCCCCGGGGGATTTCACTTTCAACGCGGAAGGTCTGCCGCCGGGCGTCAAGCTGCTGACGGAAAAACTGCCCAAGGAATACTCCAGCATCCCGCTGCTCTTCGAAAGCGCTCCGGATGCCGCGCACGCCAGCGCCACCGTGCCGGTCACGTTGCAGCCGGCGGACTCCGCCCAGGGAGTGACGGGCAAGCTGCGCCAATCCTTCGACGTGGTGCGCTTGGGCAACGTCATCTATTACACGGAAATTCACGACAAGCTGCCGGTGGCAGTGGTGGATGAGGCGCCGTTCTCGCTGGAAATCCAAACTCCGCCGGTCCCCCTCGTCGCCGGCGGCGTGATGAACCTGAAGGTGGTGGCCAAGCGCAAGGAAGGCTTCACTGCTCCCATCCGCGTGTTCATGATCTGGAAGCCAAACGGCGTCAGTTCCCTCGGCGAGATGACCATCCCCGAGAAGGAAAACGAATGCGTATTCGTCCTCGATGCCAAACCGGAAGTGGCCGCCGGCAAATGGAACTTCACCGTCATGGGCGAGGCCGACGCCGGCCAGGGTCGCGTTTACAATGCCTCGCCTTTCCATGAGGTCGAAACCGTGCCGGCTTTCGTGAAAGCGCCCACCATGGCGATGGCCGCGGTCGAGCAAGGCAAGGAGACCACTATGCTGGCCAAGCTGGAGCAACTGCAGCCTTTTGAGGGCGAGGCCATCGCGGAAGTGATCGGCGTGCCCGACACCATCCAGATCGAGCCCGCCAAGGTGACGAAGGACTCCAAGGAAGTCGTCTTCAAAGTCAAGACCACCGACAAATCCCCCGTCTCCAAGCAGGCCAACCTTTTCGTCAAGCTGGAGGTGCCGGTGAAAGACGGCGCCACCACGACGCATCGCATCGCCACCGGCTCCACCTTGCGCATCGACGCGCCGCGCAAGGCCGCGCCCGCGCCGGCGGCGGTCGCCGATGCGAAGCCGAAGGAAGCCGAGCCCGCGCCGAAGCCGCTGTCCCGCCTGGAGCAGCTCCGGCAGGAGGCTTCCGCGGCCAAGTGAAGAAAAGCGGGCAAGGTTTGCATTTCATGGCGCTGAAACATTTGCCGCCGTCAAACGTAGGTTTTCTTGCCCCTCATAACCCCCCATGAGCAAAAAACTCCTTTTATCGTTCCTCCTCGCGTCCTACCCCGGCGTGGCAGCGTTTGCCGCCGAGGGTGATGCCGCCGCCAAAACGCCGCCGCCTGAAGCCAAGGCGGCGGCACCCGCACCCGCAGCTACGGTAGCGGCAGCGCCTGCTGCCGCGCCGGCGGGCGTCAATTTCGTCAAAGACGTGCTCCCTGTGCTGGAATCCCGCTGCCTGGAGTGCCACAACCCGGACAAAGTGAAGGGCGGCTTGTTGATGAACACCGCCGACGCCATGCTTAAAGGCGGCGATTCCGGCCCCGGCATCGTGCCGGGCAAACCCGATGAGAGCGAGATCGTCAAACGCGCCTTGCTGCCAGCGGATCACGACGACGTGATGCCCCCCCAAAAGAGCGGCGCTCCGCTCGACCCGAAGCAGATCGAGGCACTCAAACAGTGGGTGGCGGCAGGCGCTCAGTGGCCGCAAGGTCTCACCCTGCGGCATCGCAGCCCGGAGGAATTGAAAGCCTACGCGGCGCTGCAAAACAAGCTTTCCCAAATCGAGAAACTGGAAATCCTGCCGGAGAATTTTCGCCTCGAAACCCGGCGCGACCATCATCAGGTGGTGGTGCTCGCCACCTTCAAGGACGCCACCACCCAGGACGTCACCGCGTTCAGTGATCTGAAGGCGGCGGATGCCAAGCTGGTGTCCCTGGAGCAAAATGTCATCCGTCCCGCCGCGGACGCGGGTCGCACCGAATTGATCGCCAGCGTCGGCGGACTGACCGCCAAGGCCGGCGTGGAGATCGTGGATGGCGGCAAGGATCGTGAGATTTCCTTCCGTCTCGACGTGATGCCGGTCTTCCTGCGCGGGCAGTGCAACTCCGGCGGCTGCCACGGCGCCGCGCGCGGCAAGGACGGCTTCCGGCTTTCGATTTGGGGCATGGACCCCGCGGGCGACTTTGACCGCCTCACCCGCGAGATGCCGGGCCGCCGCGTGAACCTCGCCATCCCGGAGGAAAGCACGCTCGTTGAAAAAGCCATCGCTGCGGTGCCGCACTCCGGCAACGAGTGCTTCGACGAAAAAAGCCAGTACTACAAAACCCTGATCGAATGGATCTCCGCCGGCGCGCCGAATGACAAGCCGGAGGTGGCCACCGTGACCGGCATTGAGGTCTTCCCGAAACAAATCGTGCTGGAGGGCGAGAACGCGCGGCAGCAGATGACCGTGCGCGCCGCCTATTCCGACGGCACCGACCGCGATGTGACCGCTCTGGCGCTGTTCATGTCCAACAACGACCCAGTCGCCACCATCGACAAGGACGGTCTGATCGTTTCCGGCGAGCGCGGCGCGGCCTTCATGCTGGCGCGCTTCGATGTTTACAGCGTCACTTGCCAAGTGCTGGTGATCCCGGCCAAGCTCCAATACGAGCGCCCGCAACTGGTCGAGAACAATTACATCGACACCCTGGTCAACGAGAACCTGCACAAACTGCGCATCCTGCCCAGCGGCATCTGCACGGACGAGGAGTACATCCGCCGCGCCTACATCGACGTGGCCGGCCTTTACCCGAAACCGGAGGACATGCGCAAATTCCTCGCGGATGAAAACCCGAAGAAACGCGAGGCGCTCATCGACGAATTGACGCAGCGCAAGGAGTTCACCGAGCTGTGGGTGATGAAATGGGCGGAACTGCTGCAAATCCGCTCCGACATTCCCGGCAACAACAACCGGCCGCCGTTCTACAAAAACGCGCTGCTCTACTACAACTGGCTGTCCGAGCGCATCGCTAAAAACATCCCGCTCAACGAGATCGTCATCGAACTGCTCTCCGCCTCTGGCGGCACGGTGTCCAGCCCGGCGGTGAACTTCTACCAGACCGAGCGTGACCAGCTCAAACTCACCGAGAACGTGGCGCAGGTCTTCATGGGCATGCGCATCCAGTGTGCGCAGTGCCACAACCATCCGTTCGACCGCTGGACGATGGACGACTACTACGGCTTCAAGGCGTTCTTCTCCCAAATCGGCAACAAAGCCACCGACGACCCGCAGGAAGTGGTCATCTACAACAGCGGCAGCGGCGAATCCCGCCACTTCCTGACCCAGGCGGTGATGAAGCCGAAGTTCCTCGGCGGCGAGACGCCCGAGATCAAGCCCGGCGAGGACCGCCGCCGCGTGATGGCGGAGTGGATCGCCTCTCCGCAGAATCCCTACTTCGCCCGCAACATCGCCAACATCATGTGGGCGCATTTCTTCGGCATCGGCATCGTCGATCCGGTGGACGACGTGCGCGTCTCCAACCCGCCGTCGAATCCCGAGTTGCTCGCGGAACTGGCCCGCAACCTGACTGAGTGCAACTATGACATGCGCAAAATGGTCAAGGACATCTGCACCTCCATGACCTACCAGCGCAGCTCCCAGGTCAATGAGACCAACGCCAGCGACTCGCGCAACTTCTCCCACGCCCAGGTGCGCCGTGTCCGCGCCGAAGTGCTCCTCGACGCCATCTCCCAGATCACCGAGACGCCCAACAAATTCCAGGGTCTGCCTCTCGGCGCGCGCGCCGTGCAGATCGCCGACGGCGCGGTGTCCACTTACTTCCTCACCACCTTCGGCCGTGCCAAGCGCGAGTCCGTCTGCTCCTGCGAAGTCAAGATGGAACCCACCCTCTCCCAGGCGCTGCACCTCATGAACGGCGACGCCGTGCATGACCGCGTCAAGCAGGGCGGGGTCATCGCCCGGTTCGTCGCCGAGAAAAAGACGGATCGTGAGATCACCGACGAGGTGTTCCTGCGCGCCTTTGGCCGTCCGGCTATGGACAAGGAATGGGCCGCCGTCCAGAAGTCCATCGCCGAGGCTCCGGAAAGCCGCCAGACGGTGCTTGAGGACCTGTTCTGGGCCGTGCTGAACTCGAAGGAATTTTACTTCACCCACTAAAGTAAAAGAGCAAATCCAAGCCGCCGGACCGCGTTGCGCGCCGCGGGTCCGCGACATGAAAAATCGTTTATGAGCATCAAGCGAACCGTTATTTTTCCCCTGATTCTGGCCGCCGCCGGCGCGCAGGCGCAGGAGGAAAAGATCACCTATGAGGACCACATCAAGCCGATGCTGGAGAACAAATGCTTCTCCTGCCACAACCCGGATAAAAAGCGCGGCGACCTCGATTTGACGAGTTTTGCAGGCGCCATGGCCGGTGGCGCCGGCGGCGCGGTGGTCGATCCCGGCAATCACGAAGCCAGCCGCCTGTGGACCACCACGACGAAAAAAGAGGAGCCTTTCATGCCGCCCGAAGGCTCGCCGCTGGGCGCGCCGGAACTGGAGATGCTAACCAAATGGATCAACGGCGGCGTGCTGGAAACCAAGTCCAGCGTCGCTCGTAAGTCCGATCGCCCCAAGGTGGATCTGGCCGTGGAAGTCAGCGCCGGCAAACCGGAAGGCCCCGTGGCCATGCCGGAGCATGTGCTGCTGGAGCCGGTGGTGGTGACCCCGCGCACCACGGCGATCACCGCCCTGGCAGCCAGCCCCTGGGGGCCGCTGCTCGCCATCGCCGGTCAGAAGCAGATTCTGCTTTATGACACGGACAAAGGCATCCTCGCCGGCGTGCTGCCTTATGAGGAGGGTTACGCCCAATCTCTCCGCTTCAGCCGCAACGGCTCCCTGCTCATCCTTGGCGGCGGCCGCGGCGGCAAGTTCGGCCATGCCGTGGTGTGGGACGTGAAGACCGGCAAGCGCGTCACCGAGGCCGGCAAGGAATTCGACGCCGTGATGTCGGCGGACATCAGCCCGGACCACAAAATGATCGTCATCGGCAGCACCTCGAAAAAGGTGAAATGCTATGACGTGGCCACCGGCGAGGAGCTTTACGTCATCGGCAAGCACACCGAATGGATCCTGGGCACCGCCTTCAGTCCGGATGGCATCATGCTCGCCACCAGCGACCGCAACGGCAACGTCATGGTTTGGGAGGCTCCCAGCGGCAACGAATTCCACCTCCTCGGCCAGCACAAACAGGCCTGCACGGACCTCGCTTGGCGCGGCGACTCCAACGTGCTGGCCTCTTGCTCCACGGATGGCACCGTCGCCGTATGGGAGATGCACGGCGGCAAGCAGTTGAAGACCTGGGAGGCGCACAAAGGCGGCGTGCTCTCCGTAACCTTCACGCCGGACGGCAGGCTCGTCTCCTCCGGCAAGGACGGCCTCGTGCGTCTGTGGGACATCAACGGCAACAAGATCGCCGAATCCAAAAGCCAGGGGGACTTGGTCACCCGCGTGGCGGCTCTGCATGACAACAAAAAAGTGGTCTCCGGCAACTGGCGCGGCGAGGTGCTGGCCTGGAATTTGACCGATTTTAACCCCGCCGGCTCCTACACCTCGAACCCGCCCCTGATCGCCCAGCGCATCGTGGAGGCGGAAAAGCTGGCGGTGGAACTCGCGGGCTCGCTGCCGGGGATGCAGGACGCGGAAAAACAGGCCGCCAAGACCGCTGCCGAACGAAGTGACGCATTGATCACGGCCACCGCCAAGCAAGAGCAGTTGCGGGCTCAAAAGGAGATTTTTGAAAAAGAGTTGAAGGAATTGCCCGCGAAAATCGCGGCGCTCGACAAGGCGCTCAAGGATGCCCAAGCCAAACGCACCGCCCATGCCCAGGCGATCCAAAAACACGGCGAGGCTACCGCGCAATTGAAGCCGGCCGAGACCGCCCTGGCCGAGGCTCGGAAAGCCCGCGAGGCGTTGACGAATCCTGATCAGCAGGCCGAAATCGCGGCGGCGGACAAGGCCGTGACCGGACAGCAGGGCAAAGTGGACGCGCTCAAGAAAGCCGTGGCTAATGCTCCCGCACCCATTGACGGATTCGACGTAGAAGTGAAAAAGGCGGAGGATGCCTTGAAAGCGGCACAGGCCGCGAAGCCGGACCGCGAGAAAAAATTGGCGGAGACCGTCAAGGCGCTGGAGACCACGCCGAAGGACGTGGAGGCCGCTGAAAAAGCCGAGGCTGAAGCCCAAGCCGCCCTTGCCGCCGCCAGGGCCAATCTGGATGCGCATCACAAGCGGCTGGCCTTTTATGAAAAGCTGCCGGTCTCACTGCGCGCCGCGCAATTCAATGTCGGCGTCCTCACCGAGAAGGAAAAGCTGGCGCAACTGGAGGGCGACGTCACCGCCCATGCGGAAGCCGTGAAGGAAACGGAAGGCAAGCTCGCCGCCGCCCGTGAGCGGCTGGAAAAGGCCGGAAAAACATTGGCGGACACCGGCGCGACGCTGCCGCAGCAGGAAGCGACCGCGGCGAAATTGAAAGCGGAACATACCGCGCATGATCAAGCCATGGCTCCCAGCCGCGAGACGGTGAAGGACACCGGCGCGAAACTGGAGGCGCAGAAGAAAGCGGTCGCCGCGAAGGAAGCGGAGATCGCCGCGCTCGTGAAGAAGCGCGACGAGGAAGCCGCCGCCGCGCAAAAGAGCGTCGATGACGTCACCAAGAGCATCGCGGACTTGAAAAAGAAACTCACCGAAGTGGAAGGCAAACTCACCGCGCCAAAGCAAGCCGTGGAGCAGGCCAAAACGGCGCTTGCCGCCGCCGAAACCGGTTTGAAGGAAGCGCAAGCCAAGGAAAAACAGGCCGCTGAAGCCGCCGCTGCCACCGATGGCAAGCCGGCCGAAGGCGCGGAAGGAAAAGACCCGGTGAAAGCAGCCCGCGACTTGGCAGCCCAAGCCGCCAAGAAACGCGACGATGCCAAAAAAGCCCTGGAAGCCGCTGAGAAAGCCGCCGCGCCCCAGACCGGCCAGCACGCCAGCATCGCCAAAGAAATTCAAGCACGCGCCAAAGCACTCGTGGAAAAACAAAAAGTCCCGCCCGCCATCGCCGCCAAATACGCCGCTCAAATCCAGCCGCAACAGGAAGCCCTGGCGCCTTTGAAGGAAGAGCTTGCGGCTCTGTCGGCGGCATCCAAAGCCGCGCAGGACAAGCTGGCCGGAGAACAGAAAACCCTGGAGGTCAAAGCCGCCGAACTCGCCACCGCCGCCGCCGCGCTGGACGCCGCCAAAAAGCAAAAGGCGGTCGCCGAGGCGGACATCGCCGCCGCGAAGAAAGACATCCCCAGCCTGGAGCAGTCGCTGTCCGAGTTGAAGACAGCCCTCGCCGCCCTCGAACCCCAACTGGAGCCGCTCAAGAAACAGGTGGCGCAATTGGAGGAGCAATACTTCGGCATGTTGCCGAAGTAACCGGAGCGTAGATGTCATCACCATCGCCACCGCGTTGCGCGTCCGCGCCACCTTGGTCTCTCCCGACGCTCATTTCAAAGACATCCCCGGCCTCAAGCTTCTCCGTGATCTGCCATAAGCTTACGGGGGTTCTTTCTCATGCGGCTTCTCCTTGGCCGGCCTCCTCCTGTGAAACAGCTTCCAGGCGATGATGCACAGCACCGAGCCGGCGAACGCCGCGATCAAATCCTCGAACGAAATACTGAGTTCGCCCAGACCGAGGTCGATGCCGAGCAGCCAGAAGATGCCGCCGCCGGTCAAGGCCCCGAGCATTCCCACGCCGAGGTTGGTCCATTGCCCGAAACCTTGCTTGCTGAACGTCAGCAGCCGGCCGGCAAGCGTTCCGGCGATGGCGCCAACAATGATCCAGACGATGAGTTTGCCGATCAGCATGAGAGAGAAGTTCGATGAGGGCCGTCGCTTGTCACGAGAAGAAGATGAAGTTTATGGCATGGAAGAATTTGAGGTTGAGTGGAAGGGGAGGCTCCATGAGTCAAGGTGAAGAGGTCAAGCGTCAGCGCACGGGGCCTTCCTTGCTGGCTTGGTAGGCGGCGGTTTCCTCGCGGGAGATGAAGCCGTCTTTGTTCGTGTCGGCTTCTTTGATGATTTCATCGAAGGTGCCGATCCTCTTCGCGTAAGCCTTCGCTTCCTCCAGCGACACCATGCCGTCTTTGTTCGTGTCGCGGTCGGCGAAGAGTTTGTCCGTGGCCCCGTCGCCTTCATCGCCCCACTCCGTTTTGGTCATGAGTTTGTCCTTGTTGGTGTCGCGGGTGACAAAGACGGAGGTGATGAGGTAGTCATGCGCTTCATCACGGGAGAGCTTGCCGTCGCCGTCGAAATCGGCCTGGTCAAAGTGGTTGGGCGTGGTCTGGCAGGAGGCCAGCATCAGGCCGGCGAGGGGGAGCAGGAGTTTGAGGTGTCGTTTCATGGGTTTGCGGGTGTGGGTTGAATGCGTTGAGACGCGGGTGAAAAATGATGTCTTGAAAATGGGCCGGAAATCAGAAAATGAGAAGTTAAAATTTTAGGCTCGCGCCGAATATGAAGGTGTCGTCTCCAAAGCGGTTTCCACGCTGAATTTGCGAATCCAGCGCGCGGACAAACCCAGACTGCCAATCGAATCTACCCGATCACCCGCTGATCTCGACGGCTGAGGCGAGGCTGTGCCGGGCGGCTTCGGCGGCGGCTGAGGTGCGGGCGTGGATGCGCAGGAGGGTGTCGCCGGCGCGGATCGTCGTTCCGGTTTTGGCGATGTGATCGAGACCAACGGCGGGATCAATGGAGTCGCTGGCTTGGGCGCGGCCCGCGCCGAGTTCGAGCACGGCTTGGCCGATGACGCCGGCATCCATGCGAGTGAGGATGCCGCTGCGGTCGGCTTTGAACTCGGCGATGACGGGTGCGGGGTGGACTTGGGTGATGAGGCGTTCGAGGCTGGCGGGGTCGCCGCTTTGGGCTTCGACCATTTGTTGGAAGCGTGTCCAGGCGCTGCCGTCGCGCAGTTTTTCGGCGAGCGCGTCGCGCGGGGTGGCGGTGACGGTGGTGGCGAGGTCGAGGATGAGGTTTTCCAAATCAGCGGGGCCGCGGCCTTGCAGGCACTCGACGCATTCGGCGACTTCCAGGGCGTTGCCGGCGGCGTGACCGGTGGGTTCGTTCATGGGGTTGAGGCGGGCGGTGGTTTCAACACCGAGCGACTGGCCGACGCGTGTCAACGAATCGGCAAGCTGGCGCGCTTGATCTTCGGTCTTCATGAAGGCGCCGGAGCCGTGTTTGACGTCGAGCACGAGGCGGTCGAGGCCTTCGGCGAGTTTTTTGCTCATGATGCTGGCGGTGATGAGCGGGATGCTGGGCACGGTGCCGGTGACGTCGCGCAGGGCGTAGAGTTTTTTGTCGGCGGGGCAGATGCCGGCGGTCTGGCCGACCATGACGCAGCCGAGCGTGGCGATGATCTCGCGGATGCGCGGCTCGGGGAGCTGGGTGATGAAGCCGGGGATGGATTCGAGCTTGTCGAGGGTGCCGCCGGTGATGCCGAGGCCGCGCCCGGAGATCATGGGCACCCAGAGGCCGTCGCAGGCGAGCAGCGGGGCGAGCACGAGGGAGGTTTTGTCGCCGATGCCGCCGGTGCTGTGCTTGTCCACACGCGGCGGCGAGCCGGCTGGCCAGGAGAGGATGCTGCCGGAGCGCAGCATGGCGTCGGTGAGGGCGCTGGTTTCCTCCGGGGTCATGCCGCGGAAAAAGATGGCCATGGCCAGCGCGGACATTTGGTAGTCAGGCATGTCGCCACGGGTGAAGGCGGCGATGAGATGGTGGATCTCGGCGGAGGAAAGCGCGCCGCCTTCGCGTTTCTTTTCGATGAGGGTGGGGATGTGCATGGCGTTTTTTTGACAGGATTGACGGGATTTTGACAGGATTAACAGGATGATTTTCTTTTTTGGACAGGATGACAGGATGGACAAGATGAACAGGATTTTTTGGGGAAAGTGTGGTGGACGCTGATTTCACGGAAAACGGAACACGAAAAAACGAACAAACGCTTTCCCGAGTCTTGCAGTCTGGTGTCTTGCGTCTTTTGTCTGCCATGATGGTGACACGTTTTGCTCCGAGTCCGACCGGGTGGCTGCACCTGGGTCATGCGTACGCGGCGTGGTTTGCCTGGGATGCGGCGCGGCGGGCGGGGGGGCGTTTTTTGCTGCGGTTCGAGGACATCGACGGGACGCGGTCGCGGCCGGAGTATGAAGCGGGAATCATGGAGGATTTGCGCTGGCTGGGGCTGGAGTGGGATGGACCGGTCTGGCGGCAGAGCGGGCATTGGGACGATTACCGGGCGGCGCTGGCGCGGCTGGACGGGATGGGGCTGCTGTATCCGTGCTTTTGCACGCGCAAGGCGATCCTGGACGAGGTGGCGCGTATGGCGCAGGCGCCGCACGGGCCGGACGGGGTGTTGTATCCAGGGACGTGCCGGAGCCTGGGCGGGGGCGAGCGGGCGCGGCGGCTGGCGGCGGGGGAGGCGTACGCGCTGCGCCTGGACATGGGCAAGGCGATGCTTCACGCGGGCAGGGAACTGCGCTGGCGTGACGTTGAGAGGGGGGAGTTTGCGACGCGGCCGGAGATGTTCGGGGACGTGGTGCTGGCGCGCAAGGACTGCCCCGCGAGTTATCATCTGGCGGTGACGGTGGATGACGCGGCGCAAGGCGTGACACTGGTGACGCGCGGGGAAGACTTGCTGGAGGCGACCCATGTCCACCGCTTGCTGCAAGAGCTGCTGGGCCTGCCCGTGCCGGAGTGGAGGCACCACCGGCTCATCACGGACGCCGGGGGCCGGCGGCTGGCGAAGCGCGACGAGGCGCGGGCATTGCGCAGCCTGCGGGAGGCGGGCTGGAGCGCGCGGCGGGTGTTTGATGAGTTGGGCGTTGGAGGTTAAGTGTTAGACGAATGAATGATTCAGCCCATCGTAATGAGTTAGTCTAATTTAGGTATTTGGCGGGAAAAACGATATTTTGTGACAAAAAAGACACTGTCATTCTTGTCACTCAAAACGAGTCGCGGCAGGGGTCGATCCGGTTTTATGAGGAGCCGCCCTCATGACACATCCGAGATTTCCATTCGCTGCGAAAAAGTCGTCCCAAAGCTCAATGCCGGCGCGGTTGCTGGCGCTGGCCCTGCTGGCTCTGCCGGCGGGTCTTGCCGCCCAGGATGAGCCGCCGCCACCGCCGCCGCCCAGCACGGAGTTCGGCTCCTTGATTGTGCGGCAGAATGACGAGCTGAACACGTCCACCTCCATGACCATGTTCCGCGGGCCGGGCGGCACGCTGCGCTGGGAGCCGGTGTGGATGTCGTCGAGCAAGGCGGACTATTTCCTCACCTTTTTCAACGACAACGATTTCGAGGCCGGGACGGTGATCGCCTCGGTGGCTGAAAACGGGCGCGACAACAGCGCTTTCGGGGACAGCAACCTGGGCATCGGGCCGTTCCGCGCCACGGTGTCGGCGGCGGCCTCGCCGGGGTCGGGGCAACCCACCTCGTATTTCCTGGCGACTTCGGGCGCGTACGCGCCGGGGCTGACGAGTGCCAACGGCGGTGAGGTGAACGTCAACCTGTCTTTCGCCTACTTTCCTTATCACATCTGGCTCGGGGGCAATGCTTGGATTTTCGACCGCGCCAATGGAGCGATGGTGGACCGTCTCACCGGCACGGAAGGGCTGGTTTTGGGGACGCATTTGATCAACACCGCGGGGGGGCGCTATTTGCTCGATCTGCGGTCCCACGATCCTGACGCCACTCCCGCCAATGGGATTGTGCTGGTCAACCACGCCAAAAATGAGGACAACTACGGTTCAGGAGTGGCCAACGCCGACGGCACCTTCACTCTGCGGGTGAGAGACAACGGCACCAGCGGCGCCGGCACCGAGCAGGATCCGGTGACCTTTGTGTACATACCGAAGAGCATGGTGGGACAGGAGAACTTGCTGGCCATGGGCCGGGTCTTGAACAATGGCACCTCGGCGGTCAAGGGCGGGGACTACAGTGTCGCTCATGTGGCCACGGGCACTTGGCACCTTACCATTCCGGACCAGAATCCCAACACCGGTACGCTGGTCATCAGCGGCGGCGGCGCGGGCAACATGGAGGACAACATCGTCTCCTATCAGTGGAACGAACTCAATGGCTGCTGGGTCATCCAGGCTTGCGACATCATCAGCGCCGCAACGCTGCCGGTGTTGGAGAACGGGGGGGCGCCCTGGGAGGAAATTTTCAGCTTCGCGTTTTTCGAGGCGCCGCTGATTCCCGAGGTCAAGGTGACGGCGCCGACGCAAGGGCAGACTTATTACAACATTCCGGCCTCCTTCACGGTGAGTGCGGAGGCTTCGGACTACGACGGAGTTATCGAGAAGGTGGAGTTTTTCCGCAACGGGCGTTACCTCGGCGAGTCGCTGGCGCCGCCTTATGATTTCGAGGAAAGCGGAGTGCAGGGCGGGCTCTACCTTTATCAGGCGAAGGCCTGGGACGACCAGGGACAGGCGCCTTACAGCACGCCGGTGGGGGTGCGGGTGACGTATGATCCGCTCGACAAGCCGGACAACACGGCGCTGTTTTTCGACGGGCTGGTCGAGCACGCCAGGACGCCGGTGGTGGCGCCGCAGTTTGGGGTGGGCGGGCCGCCGACGCGCGGTCTGACGCTGGAGTGCTGGTTCCGCAAGGAGGGCGCGGGGGCGACGGCCGGCTCCGGCAGCGGCGGCATCACGGTGCATCCCTTGATCGCCAAAGGCCGCGGGGAAAGCGATAACAACACCACGGACTGCAACTACCTCTTCGGGGTGACAATGGACGGCCTGATAGCGGCGGACTTTGAAGCTTATCCGACGCCCGGCGTGGTGGCCGGCGGGGCCAATTTCCCGGTGTACGGCACCCACGAGCCGATTCAGAACGGGCGCTGGTATCACGCGGCGGTGACCTATGATGGCGACGAGGGCGTCTGGAAACTGTTCCTGGACGGGGAGCAGGTGGGCATGCGCACCACGGTGCCGGGCGCCATGCCACGTTATGATAGCAACCATGCCTTTGCCATCGGCGCGGCGATGAACACCTCCACTCAGCGTGCCGGCTCGTTCTTTGGCGCCATCGATGAGGTGCGGGTGTGGAGTTACGTCAGAACCCCGGAGGAAATCCTGGCGACGAAGGATGCCTCGGTGCTGGGCGCGGCGGGCTTGGTGGCGCGCTTTGGCATGGACGAGGGTGAGGGCGAGCTGGTGACCAGTTCCGGAGACGGCACGGTGGTCCAGGTGTTCGGGCCGGTGGACGAGGAAGAGGGCGGCGAGGTGCCTTGGGAACCGCTGTGGGTTCCCGGCGCGCCGCTGACCAATCAAGCGCCGCAACTGGCGCTGCTGACGCCGCAGAATGGAGAGGCTCTCCGCGGCACCACTCCGATCCTGATCACGGCGGAGGCGTCGGACGCGGACGGCAGCGTTGACAAGGTGGAGTTTTTCGATGGCAGCACGCTGCTGGCGGAGTTCACAGAGGCGCCCTATCAGTTTGTCTGGACGGACGCGGCTCCCGGTCCGCACCGGGTGCGCGCGGTGGCGACGGATGACGCAGGCGCAGTGTCGCTGCAAGATGCCCATATTACGGTGGTGGCGCCCACGCCGCTGCTGCTGACGGAGGTGCAGTCCAATCAGTCGCCCGGCGCTCCGGCTGGGGTGGGGGATTATTGGGAACTAACAAACTTTGGCTCCGCGGCGGTGTCGCTGGCCGGATACACTTGGCATGATTCCGGGCGCAACAGGCAGGCGGCGCTGGCTTGGGCGCTGCCGGCGGGGACGAGCATCGCGGCGGGAGAATCGATTGTTTTCACCGGGGCTGATCCGGCGCTGTTCCGGACTTGGTGGGGACTGGATGCAAGCGTGCGCGTGATTCAATCCGTGGGAGCGCCGGGCCTGGGGCAAAACGATGGCGTTGTGCTCTACGACAACACGGGGGCGGAGGTGTTTTACTTCAACTATGCGCCCGGTGGCTTCACGCGCGCCAACGGCCTGCCCGCACTGGGTGGTCATGCGGGGACTTCGGGCGGCGGTCACTCCACTGACGCGCTGGTTTGGGAACCCAATTCCGGGTTGGCTTGGCCGCGCTACATGGCGGCTGGCGATGGCATCAACGGCGGAGTAACGGCGCCGCAGGGCGGTGATGTGGGCTCGCCCGGCGGCCCCGGCGGAGGCGGCGCGGACCCCGCTGTGCTGCTGGCTTTGCAGGTATCTCCGGCGGTGTTTTCTGAAAACGCGGCCAATCCGGCGGCGGTCGGAACGGTGACGCGTTATGGTGACGTGTCGGACGATTTGCTGGTGTTCCTGTTGTCGGGCGATGTGAGCGAGGCGGCGGTGCCGGTGTCGGTGGTCATTCCGGCCGGGCAGTCGAGTGCGTCCTTCGACGTGACGGCGGTAGATGACATCCTGGCGGACGGCAGCCAGCAGGTGACGCTGACGGCGACGGCGGCGAATGCGTCTCTGGCGACGTTCACCGTCACGGTGCTGGACGATGGCGATGCGCCGGTTCCGCTGCTGTTGCTGACGGAGATTCAGTCCAATCAGTCGGACAGCGCGCCCGGCGGCGCCAATGACTATTGGGAACTGACCAACTACGGTACGACTGCGGTTAACTTGGAAGGGTTTACCTGGGATGACGACAGCCGCTCCTATGCCACAGGCTTGGCGTGGGCGTTCCCGGCGGGCACGATCATCGAGCCGGGCGAGTCGGCCGTCATTACAATCGCGACCCCGGCGGACTTCCGCGCTTGGTGGGGAATTGATGCGTCGGTGAAAGTCTTGCAAACGCCGGGTGCGCCGGGGTTGGGTCAAAACGATGGCATTGCCTTTTTTGATAACACGGGACGCGAGCTGTTTTACGTGAGCTATGCCGCGGGCGGCTTCACGCGACCGGACGGCTCGCCCGCGACGGGCGGCCATGCCGGGGTGTCCGGCGGCGGGAGCGAGACGGATGCGCTGGTGTGGGACGTGGCTTCCGGCGTGGCGGCTCCGCGTTATGTGGCGGCGCAGACTGAGGTGCTCGGCGCGTTTCAGGCGGCCAATGGCACGGATGTGGGATCACCCGGCAGCGGCGCTCTCGACATCGCGCAGAAATACACGCTGCAACTGCTGCATTTGAGCGATGCGCAGGCGGTGGACTTGGCGCTGGACACGGCGCCGCTGCTGGCGGCGCTGACGGAGGCTTTTGAGGTGGCTTACGACAACACGCTGATCGTGGCGGGCGGGGATAGTTTCATTCCCGGCGCGTTCCTCTACGCGGGCGCTGATCCGCTGCTCGACGCAGTGCCGGCGGTGGGCAAGACGGCGCTGGGGCGGCCGGACATTGCGATTCACAATTTGATCGGTGTGGAGGCTTCGGCCATCGGCGTGCATGAGTGGGATTTGGGTTCGGAGGTGTTCGTGGACGCGATCCGTCCGGATGAAGATTGGACTGGCGCGCAGTTCCCCTATTTGGCGGCCAACCTGAATTACTCGGCGGACAGCGCGGCGCTGACGCGGTTCAGCGATGTGCCTCTCGATGAGACGGCTACAGAAGTGCCGGAGGCGGCGGGCCTGAAGGGCAGGCTGGCGCCGGTGACGGTGGTGGACAAAAATGGGGAGAAGATTGGTTTGGTGGGCGTGACCACGCAGATGCTGGCGTCGTTGAGTTCGCCGAGCGGCACGGTGGTGGCGGGTGCGACGGCGGTCGATCTGGATTTGCTGGCGGGACAGGTGCAGGCCTATGTGGATGAACTGCTGGATGAAGGCATCAACAAGATCATTCTGCTATCGCACCTGCGGCAACTCGGTCTGGAGCAGGCGCTGGCAGGCAAACTGCGCGGCGTGGACATCATTCTGGCGGCGGGATCGCACACGCGTCTTGGTGACGCGGACGACACACCGGCGGCTTTTCCCGGTCACGCGGCGAATTTTGCCGGCGGCTATCCGGTCCTGGCGCAGGATGAGTTGGGCGAGCCGCTGCTGATCGTGAGCACGGACAGCGAGTTTACCTATCTTGGCAGGTTGCTGGTGGATTTCGATCTGGATGGCCGCATCGTGCCGGAGTCCTTGGATGCCTACAGGCCTGAGGCCGGCGCTTATGCGGCGACATCGGCGAGCGTGGCGGCGGCTTGGGGTGTGAGCGTGGCGGCCCTGGAGAGCACAGCCTTTGCGCCCGGCACCAAGGGTGCGGCGGTGCGCGAGGTGACGGAAGCGGTGCGCACGGTGATCGAGGCGAAAGAGGGAACGGTGTACGGCTACACGGCGGTGCATCTGGAAGGCGAGGCCAAGCAGGTGCGCAGCCAGGAAACTAACTTGGGGAACCTGACGGCGGACGCGAACTTGGAGGTGCTGCGAGCCGCGCTGGGCGGCGGCGATGCGCCGTTGGTGTCGCTTAAAAACGGCGGCAGCATCCGCACGCCGATCGGGGTGGTGGCGGAAGGCGCGGATGGCTCGGTGAGCAAGCAGCCGCCGCCGGGCAACGCGGCGCTGGGCAAGCCGGTGGGCGGTGTCTCGCAGTTGGATTTGGAGAGCGCGCTGCGCTTCAACCGTGCGCTGATTACCTTTGAGACGACGGCGACAGGCTTGAAAACGCTGCTGGAGCATGGGCTGGCGCAGTGGCCGGACCAGAGCCGTTTCCCGCAGGTGGGCGGGGTGATGTTCGCCTGGGATCCGGCGCGGCCCGCGGGAGATCGCATCACTTCCATCGCGCTGCTCAACGCGGATGGCAGCGCCGGACCGCCGCTTTACAAAGCGGGTCCGCTGGGCGCGGCCATCCTGGAACAGGGGCCGTCCTTGATCCGGGTGGTGACACTGAACTTCCTGGCCAACGGTGGAGACGAATACCCGGCAAAGACGCACGGCGAAAATTTCCGCTACCTGCTGGCGGACGGGACGCTCGGTCCGGTCATCGATAAGGGATTGGACTTCACGGCAGCGCCGCAACTGCCGGGCAACGCGGCGGGCGAGCAAGCGGCGCTGGCGGGTTATTTGCAGGCGTGGCACGGCACGTTGGGCACGGCGTATGTGAAGGCGGACACGGGTTTTGAGCTGGATGAGCGGATTCAGAATCTGGCCTTCCGCGCGGACACGGTGCCGCCGGAAGCGGGGCGCGACAGCGACGGGGACGGCTTGACCGATTTGGAGGAACTGGCGATGGGCGGTCATCCCTACGCCGCTCTGCGCGTGGGTGATTATGTGGATTTGGATTTGAGCCTGTGGCGGCAGGCGGGACAGACTTTGCGTTTGACGGGCAAGCTGCCGAAGGGGCTGAAGTTCGACCCGGTCACCGGCCGCTTGAGTGGTTTGATCACGGGCTTGTCCGGCTTGTACGATCTGCAACTGCAACTGTTGAACGGCAAGGTTGTGGAGGGCACGGTGTCACTGCCGCTGGCGGTGGGAGCTTTCCCGTCGCGCTTGCTGGCGGGTTATGAGGCGCTGTTGGAGGATGACACGGGCCTGCCGCTGGGGATCGCGCGTTTGAGCGTGACGAAGCCCGGTGCCTGGAGCGGTTCGGTGAATCTGGCGGGCCAGCCGAAGCGTTCCGCCAAGGGTACGTTTGAGTTGATCCCCGGCGAGCAAAAGGCGGAGGTGACGATGCTGCTGAAGGCTACCAAGACTCTGCCGGAAATGCAGGTGAAGCTGCTGCTGGATGCCGGCAACGCGCTGGTGGAGGGCGGTTTCGAGGACACCTCGAGCTTGACCGGAGACGCGCGAGGGTTGCGGCTGGCCGGTTTCGGCGCCAATCCGCCGCTGGTGAGGCGCCTGAACCTGGCGCTCGATGCCGGGCCGCAGGACGGGGTGGATTATCCGGCGGGCTTCGGCTGGGCTCGGGGCACGGTGAACAAGAGCGGCGCGGTGTCCATGAAAGGCCAGCTTGGCGACGCCCAGGCGGCAACGCTGGCGATGAAGCTCGGAGCCAACGGCCAAGCCTTGATTTGGGTGCAGCCTTATAAAAACAAGGCATCCTATTTTGGCGGCGTGGCCGATCTGCCGGACCTGGGGCAAGCGCAGCCGGCGCCGGAACAGCTCGTCGCCGGCGCGCAGTGGCTCAAGGTCGCCGATGCCCGCGAGAAGGCTTATGACGGCGGCTTTGCCGCGGCGCTGCCGGTGGCGGTGCTGAGCAGCGCCTTCAACCCGGTGAAAACCTCCGCCGAACTGGAGGTCGTGCTGGGCTTGACCGCTTCCCTCTTGAACTTGGAAATCGACGGCGGCGGCTTGAGCAATGCGCCAGGCGCGACGCCGGAGCTGCCGGCGGCTTGGACGCTGGACAGCAAGTTCGCTTTGCTCTCCACCGCGGCGACACCCTGGAAAGGCAAGGTTGTCAAGACGGACGGCGCTGTGACCGGCACGTTCACCCTGCCCGCGGGCGCGGAGAACTTGGCGGGCAAGGCGGCGGTCTCCGGCGTGCTGCTGCCCGCGGGCGCGGATGTGGACGTGATCGGCGCAGGCTTGGTCAAAGTGCCGGTGGCGGGCGCCAAGGGTACTTTCCGCACCGCTTCCGTGATCCTGCAACGCTGAGGTCTGTTCCCGCTTCTCTTTCGATTCGACAAATCTCCACTCTTCCCAAACCTCTCCATGAACATTCGTTTCAATCGTCTCCTCCCTTTCGTGGCGCTCGCGCTGCTCCTGCCGCTGCATCTTCTCCGCGCGCAAAACACCACGGAAGTGGGTTACTTTTTTGTCCAGCAGAATAACGGCACCAACGACAACGCCACTTCCATCACGGTGACGCCCAGCCTCAGCAGCTTCACCAACTTCCAAACCGTTCCCGCCAGCGTCAACCGCGGGGATTTCCATGTGAATGTTGGCAATGGCAACAACGACCGCGGCGTGGGCACTTATATAGTCAGCGTTGCTCAAAACGGACGGAACAACACCGGCTTTGGCGACAACACGGCGCAACTTGGCACCTTTTACGCCACCGCCTCTCCGGTGATTTCCACGGCTGCCAATGGCGCGGTGACCTACATCTCCGCGATCGCTCCGCGCATTGACAATAACCGCGGGCCAAGCAATAATATGGTCAATTCCATTCTTCTGCTGGGAGATGGCAAGTTGTTCGTCAGTGGCAACTTCGCCCAATACACCCAGGTGGTGCGCAACGGCATCGCGCGGGTCTTCAATGAAGGCCAGCTCGACACCACCCTCAACTCCGGCACCGGCGCAACCAACGCTGCCGACCCGCCCGCTGTCGCCGCTGTCAATGCCGCCGCTATGCAGGCGGACGGCAAATTCGTCATCGGCGGCGCTTTTCTCCAATACAACGGCACGGCGCGCAACCGCATCGCGCGGATTAACACGAATGGCAGCCTCGACACCGGCTTCAACGTCGGCACCGGCGCCAACAACGCCGTCCTTGCCATCGCCGTGCAGGCGGACGGCAAAATCCTCATCGGTGGCAGCTTCACTGATTACAACGGCACGGCGCGCAACCGCATCGCGCGGCTCAACAGTGACGGCACCCTGGACACCGGCTTCGATCCTGGCACCGGCGCAAACGCCAGCACGGTCAATGCCATCGTCGTGCAGGCGGACGGTAAAATCCTCATCGGCGGCGGCTTCGCCAGCTACAACGGCACGGCGCGCAACCGCATCGCGCGGCTCAATGAGGACGGCAGCCTCGACACCACTTTTACCCCCGGCAGCGGCGCAAACGCCAGCACGGTCAATGCCATCGCCGTGCAAACGGACGGTAAAATCCTCATCGGCGGCGGTTTCGCCAGCTACAACGGCACGGCGCGCAACCGCATCGCGCGGCTCAACAGTGACGGTACCCTGGACACCGGCTTCGATCCCGGCAGCGGCGCAAACGCCAGCACGGTCAATGCCATCGCCGTGCAGGCGGACGGCAAAATCCTCATCAGCGGCGGCTTCACTGAATACAACGGCACGGGGCGCAACCGCATCGCGCGGCTCAACAGTGATGGCGGCCTTGATGCCGGTTTCGATCCCGGCACCGGCGCGAATAGCGGCACGGTCAATGCCATTGCCGTGCAGGCGGACGGCAGAATCCTCATCGGCGGCGGCTTCACTCAATACAATGGCGTAGTGACCACCCGTATCGCGCGGCTGAACAGTGACGGCGGCCTTGACCTCAGTTTCAGTCCCGGTTCCACGATTGCGGAGGTGAACTTGGATGTTGCCGCCGGCTTTTTCCCTTATGACAGTTGGCTGAGCGGCTTCGCGCAGAGCACCACCATCTTGTTCGCGAATCCCGGCATTCAGATCGGGGCGGGGCAGGCGCTCGAAGTGCAAAGCCCCGGTGTTTACAAACTCAATTTGCAGGGTCTGCAAGGAGCGCCTTCATCCGCCAACGGCGTGCTGCTGTCCAATGACGCGGTCAATAATTCGCAGTATTACACCACCACCAAAGCCAATCCGGACGGCTCCTTCCAGATCTACCGGCGCCTTATGGACTCCAGCGGCGCCGCCGCCCACTACTACGCGAACGGCGCTTTCACTTTCACCCATTTCGCGCTTTCGCAAATCGGCCAGGATGGCCTCACCGCTCTGGGCCGCGTGAACAACGACGGCAGCACGGACGTGAGCAGCGGCAATTTCACCGTCACCAAAGGCGGCACAGGGGAGTGGTATTTGAGCATCGACGGCCATTCGGCGGACACCGGCACACTGCTGATCACCCCGGCGGGCGATGGCCCGGACAGCGCGCTGCCTAGCGCGGACAATCTCGTCTCCTATCAGTGGGACGGCCCCAACAACCGCTGGGTCATCCAAAGCCGCGACCTGATCTTCGGGTCGCTACCCCCCGTTCTGGAAGACGGCGCTACGCCGGACGAGGACATCTTCAGCTTCGTCTTCTTCGAGCAGCAGCACGCGCCGATCATCTCATTGAGCCTCGAAGCCACGGAGGACAGGCTTACCGATCAAAGCACTTATAAATTGATCGCGACCGCGGCGGACCAGGACGGCGAAGTCGTCGCTGTGGAGTTTTTCCGCACCGGTACGCCGGTCGGCACCTCCACCGGGCCTTTCGAACTGCTGCAGCAGAATATCGCCGCCGGCCTGCACCGCTACACGGCGGTGGCCATCGACAATGATGGCCGCAGGACCACCAGTGCGGAAGTCATCGTGCAGGTGTTTTCCAAAGCCCTCACCACCGAGTTCGGCCTTATCGAGGTCACGCAGCACAACAATGGCAACACCAGCGGCGTGTCCGTGACCGGCAGCGTCCGGCCCGGCTCCAGCACCCCCAACTTTTCCATCCCGATCAACGCCGCTGGAGCGGGCGCAGGCAATTCCATGACCGATCGTGGCGATTACCACGTGCGTTTCGGCAATACCAACGACGTGCTGGCGGGCACCGTCATTTCCTGCGTCACTGAAAACGGCCGCGACAACACCGCTTTTGGTGACGACATCCCCGCTCCGTTCTATGGGGCCTCCAACATGGAGGGCGCCGGCGCGAGTTTCTATTACATCCCGGTGAACCGGGTTTGCACTATTGGCGCGACTCTTCCCGGTTATGCCATCGGCGAGGTCAATATGAACGTGGCGGTGGGCTTCTTCCCCTACTCGGTCTGGCTCGGCGGCTACGCCCGCAACTCGGAAGGCACCAATGGCGGCGTGAACGATCAGGTGTATTCCCACCCGGACATCCGCGTGGGCGAGGAATTCTATCAAGCCACCAATGACACAGGCGGGCTTGTCAACGGCGTGTCCATCGTGGACTTGCGCAATGTGGGGCCGGGCTACGGCAGCCACAACGGCATTGTTCTTGCCTGCCACGGCAAGAACGAGGCCAACTACGCCACCGTGCAAAGCAATGCCGACGGCACCTTCACCCTGCGCGTGCGTGACAATGCCCAGGCCGGCGGCGCCACCTCCAACGAGCAGGATCCGATCGCTTTCGTCTTCCTGCCCGTGGACAGGATCGGCTTCCAGGGCCTGACCGCGCTCGGGCGCGTGAAAGGCGATGCTTCGACGCCGTTGCTGGCCGGTCCCGCGGTGGTCAGCAAGGGCACCACCGGCCGTTATTACGTCTCGATCCCCGGCGAAAGCCCCGACACCGGCACCTTCTTCATCAACATGGCCGGCGGCGAGGGCACCAACAGCGACAACGTGACCAGCTATCAATGGGATGAAGCCAACCAGCGTTGGATTGTGGAAAGCCGCGACATGCAGGCGGGCCAAGGCAACCCGAGCCTGCAAAACGTGCCGGTGGCCGAGGACGCCTTCAGCTTCGCCTTCTTCAAGGCCTCCGCCAGAACGCCGTTGATCACCCTGAGCGCGCCGGGGGCGCCCAATGGCCGCGTTGCCGCGCCCGCCACCTTCACGGTGCAGGCGGAGACCGCGGATGAGGACGGCGAAGTGGTTGAGGTGGAATTTTTCATCAACGGCGTGTCCGTAGGCGTGGCCACCAGCGCGCCCTTCGAACTGCCGCAAACGGCGCTGGCACCGGGCAGCTACAGCTTCACGGCGCGGGCGCGCGACAACGATGATTACACGACGTTGAGCGCGCCGCTGCGGGTTGAGGTGATGTTCGCCGATGAGCCGCCGGCCAACACGGCGCTGTGGTTCGACGGGGTGGATGACCATGTGATCCTGCCGGTCGGAGCCTTGGGAGTGGGCGGTCCGCCGACGCTGGGATTCACCCTGGAGTGCTGGTTCCGCCAGGAAGGCGCGGGCACGGCAACGGCCACCAGCCAAAGCTTGGCGGTGCTGCCGCTGATCTCCAAGGGCCGTCAGGAAACCGAAAACAACAACACCGACGTCAATTACCTGCTGGGGCTGACGGCCGACGGCAAACTGGGGGTGGATTTTGAGGCCTTTCCCTCAACGGGGGTGAACGGCGGCGCCAATTATCCCTTGGTCGCCACGCATGATTCCGTTGAAACCGGGCGCTGGTACCATGCGGTGGCCAGTTATGACGGCGTCACCGGTGTGATGAAATTGTATCTGGACGGCGTCGAGGTGGGCAGCCGCGTGACTGTGGCCGGAGCCAGGCCGCGTTTTGACAGCAACCATTTCGCCGCGATCGGCGCGGCTTACAACACACAGGGCGTGCCGGCGGGCGCGTTCCCAGGTGTCATTGACGAGGTGCGGGTGTGGAACCATGCGCGCTCAGAGGAGGAGATTCAATCCACGATCAACGCCGCGGTGCGCACGGCCGGCGGGCTGGCGGGGCGCTTCGGCATGGACGAGGGCAGCGGCAATCATACCGTGAGCAGCACGGCGGACAATCTGCCCGGCACGCTGGTGGGCGGCCCGGTGTGGACGGTCGGAGCGCCGCTGAACAACGTGGCGCCGCGCCTGACGCTGAGCAGCCCCGTGCATGACGGATTTTATCCGCTGGGAACGCCGCTGGTTTTGGCGGCTGCTGCCAGCGACATCGACGGCGCCGTGGAGCGGGTGGATTTCCTGGTGAACGGCATCAAGGTGGGCGAGAGTTTTGCCGCTCCGTACGTGATCCAATGGAACGGCACGCTGGGGACGCATGAACTCATGGCGATGGCCACCGACAATCAGGGGGCGATCATCCGCTCCGAGCCGGTCACTGTCACGCTGGCGCCGCCACCCGCGCTCCTGCTCACCGAGGTGCAGTCCAATCAGTCGTCCGCTGCTGCCACGGCGGGTGCGGCGGATTACTGGGAGCTGACGAATTTCGGCGCGGAGGCGGTGGATTTGGAGGGTTATACTTGGCATGACGAGGGCCGTGATTATGACGTGGCGCAGGCTTGGGCGCTGCCGGCGGGCGCGAGCATCGCGCCGGGCGAGTCGGTGATTTTCACCACGGCGACTCCGGCGGACTTCCGTGCGTGGTGGGGCTTGCCGCCTTCGGTCAAAGTGTATCAAACCGTGGGCGCGCCGGGTCTGGGGCAGAATGATGGCATCGCTTTGTTTACCAACGAAGGCGTCGAAGTGTTTTATTTCACCTATGCCGCCGGTGGTTTCATCCGCGGCAATGGAGAGTCTGCGCTGGGCGGTCATGCCGGCGCTTCTGGAGGTGGCGCGGCCACGGCGGCCCTGGTTTGGGAACCCAGTTCCGGCCTGTTGCAACCGCGTTACTCGGCGGCCTCCGCCGGGACCAACGACGCCGGACAGGCCACCACTGGTGACGATGTCGGCTCGCCCGGCGGCGGCGCTCAACCCGCCACGACTTTGGTGCTGGTGATCGAGCCTCCCGCTTTTTCCGAAAGCGCGCCCAATCCCGCTGCCACCGGCATTCTGCAGCGGTATGGCGACACCAGCCAGGAATTGACCGTCAGCTTGGATTCAAGTGATGCCAGCGCGGCGACGGTGCCCGCTTCGGTCACTTTCCCGGCAGGCGCTGACTCGGTCAGTTTCGATGTTACGGCGGTCAATGATTATATCGTGGATAATAACCAAGTGGCGCGGGTGACGGCGTCGGCGCCCGGCGCGCTTCCGGTCTGGCAGGATCTGCTGGTGGAGGATGACGACGACCAGCCGCCGCCGGCGTTGCTGCTGACCGAGGTGCAGTCCGATCAAGCTTCGGACGCGCCGGCGGGCGCGGCGGACTATTTTGAGATCACCCATTTCGGCAGCAAAGCGGTCTCCCTGGAAGGCTATGCTTGGGATGACGACAGCCGTGATTACGCGGCGGGGCAGGCTTGGGCGCTGCCCGCGGGCGCCAGCATCGCGCCCGGCGAGTCGGTCGTCATCACGACCGCAGATGTGGCGGCTTTCCGCGCTTGGTGGGGATTGCCGGATTCGGTCAAGGTGTACCAAACCGCCGGCGCGCCGGGCTTGGGGCAGAACGACGGCATTGCCCTTTACACCAACCATGGTGTCGAGGTGTTTTATTTCACCTATGCCGCGGACGGCTTCAGCCGCAGTTACGGACTGCCCGCGCTCGGCGGCCACGCCGGACCTTCGGCGGGCGCCACGGAGACGCACACGGCCTTGGTTTGGGATCCGGCGACGACCTATGAGGCGCCGCGCTATCTGCCGGCCAACGCCTACCGCCACGGCGGCCGCAAAGCGGCGGTGGGAGCGGACACCGGCTCGCCGGGAGTCACGGACGGCCCGCCGGTAAATCCAGTCCTGCCGGAGATCACCACGCGCGGGCCGCTGCAATTTGATCTGGTGGCCAGCCTGCCGCTGGCGGGTGCGGAAATTTCCGCCTATGACCCGGCCAGCAAGCTGTTGTTTGTGACCGGCAACAGTGGCTTGCAGATGCTGACGCTCAGCGATGCTTCGTTCCCGCAATTGCTGGGCGTGATCGATTTCACGCAGGCGCCGTTCAATCTAAGTTCAACCGATGTCACCAGCGTGGCCGCGCACAACGGCGTGGTGGCAGTGGCGGTGCCCAATGCGGTGAAGCAGGATCCCGGCTCGGTGGTGTTTCTGGATGCCGCCAGTGGCAGCCTGCTCAGCATCGTCACCGTCGGTGTGCTGCCGGACATGGTTACTTTCACCCCGAATGGCGCGAAAGTGCTCACCGCCAACGAGGGTGAAATGCTGCCGGATGGCACCGATCCCGCGCCGGGTTCGGTTTCCATCATTGATGTGAGCGGCGGCTTCGCCGCGCCCGCCGTGACCACGGTTGGGTTCGAGGCTTTCGACGCGGTGGCACAGGATTTGAAAGACGCCGGGGTGCGGATTTTTGAAGATCCGCTCAATCCCAGCGTGCTGAAAGCGCCTTCGATTGATTTTGAGCCGGAATACATCGCTGTCTCGCCGGACAGCAGCCAGGCGATGGTGACGCTGCAAGAGGCCAACGCGGTGGCGCTGCTGGACCTGACGAGCAACACCTTCACCGGCATCGTGCCGCTGGGTGAAAAAGATTTCAGCGAGCTGCTGGCGGATTTCAGCGACCGTGATGGACCCGGTGGAACCACGGCGATCAATCTAACCACTGGCAACCCGGTCTTCGGTCTCTACATGCCC
Source organism: uncultured Verrucomicrobiaceae bacterium (assembly GCA_964573315.1). Classification (GTDB taxonomy): domain Bacteria; phylum Verrucomicrobiota; class Verrucomicrobiia; order Verrucomicrobiales; family Verrucomicrobiaceae; genus JAGRPD01. Next base: position 38,248 of record CAZNKC010000010.1, read on the forward strand.
GATGCCATCGCTTCCTATCAAGTCAACGGGCAGACCTATTACGTCACCGCCAACGAGGGGGACGACCGTGATGATTTCATGACTGAGACCATCCGTGTCAGCGATGCGGGCTATGTGCTGGACCCGGCGGTGTTTCCGAACGCCGCCGAATTGAAAACCAATGCCCGGCTCGGGCGGTTGACCGTGTCGAACTCTCCCGGCCTTCGTGGCGACATCGACAACGACGGTGACATCGACCGCATCCTGGCCTACGGCGGGCGCTCGATTTCGATCCTCGATGCTTCCGGCAATTTGGTGTGGGACAGCGCGGATTTGATCGAGCGGCTGACCGCCGAGTTGGGCGAGCCTTGGTTCGACGACACGCGCAGCGACAACAAGGCCGCCGAGCCGGAGGGCGTGACCATCGGCGTGATTGACGATCGTGTTTATGCTTTCGTGGCGCTGGAGCGTTCGCGCGGTGTGATGGTGTTTGAAGTCACCGATCCGTCCTCGGTCAAGCAGGCGGGTTTTGTCAGCCTGCCCACGGATGAGAATCCCGAGAGCATCACCTTCATCCCGGCGGAGGATTCCCCCAACGGCCAGGCGCTGCTGGCGGTGACGAATGAGACCAGCAACACGCTGACGCTGTTCGCGGTGAGCCGTTACACGCTGCAACTGCTGCATCTGGCGGACGCAGAGGCGGGGCTGCTGGCTTCGCAGACAGCGCCGCTGCTGGCCACGTTGGTGGAGGCTTTTGAGGGCGATTATAACAACACGCTGATTCTCGCCGGTGGTGACAATTTTATTCCCGGCCCCTTTCTCAGCGCCGGAACCGATCCGCTGCTCAGCACGGTGCCGGCGGTTGGGCTGACGGCTTTTGCCCGTCCCGACATCGCCATTCATAACATCCTCGGTGTGGAGGCCTCGGCCATCGGCAACCATGAGTGGGATCTCGGCACGGCAGTATTCACGGATGCGATCCGCCCGGACGGGGCGTGGATCGGCGCGCAGTTCCCGCATCTGTCCCTCAACCTCGATTACAGCGCGGACAGCGCGGCACTGGCGCGCTTCAGCGATGTGCCGCTGGACGGCACGGCGACGGCGGTGCCTGATGCGACGAGCCTGAAGGGCAGGCTGGCGCCGGTGGCGGTGGTGGAAAAGGGCGGGGAAAAAATCGGTCTGGTGGGTGTGACCACGCAGATTCTAAATTCGATTTCTTCGCCCACCGGCACGGTGGTCAAGGGGACGACGGCGGACGATCTGGATCTGCTGGCGGCGCAGCTTCAACCCTATGTGGACGAGCTGGAGGCGGAGGGCGTCAACAAGATCATCCTGCTTTCACATTTGCAGCAACTGACGCTGGAGCGCGCGCTGGCGGAGCGGCTGCGCGGCGTGGACATCATCCTGGCGGCGGGGTCGAACACCCGGCTGGGTGACGCGGACGACATACCGGTGGCTTTCCCCGGCCATGCGGCGGATTTTGCCGACAGCTATCCTATCGTTAGCGAGGGCATCGACGGCGCGCCGCTGCTGATCGTGAACACGGACAACGAGTTCACCTATCTGGGCCGGCTGCTGGTGGACTTCGATCTGGAGGGCCGCATCGTGCTGGAATCCCTGGCCGATTACGTGCCGGAGGCCGGCGCTTATGCCGCGACGACGGCGAACGCGGCGGCGGCCTGGGGGGTGAGTGAGGCGGGCTTGCAAAGCACGGCCTTCGCGCCAGGAACCAAGGGCGCGGCGGTGCGGCAGGTGACTCAGGCGGTGCAGACCGTGATCAACGCCAAGGACGGCACGATTTACGGTTACACGACGGTGTATCTGGAAGGCGAGCGCTCGCAGGTGCGCAGCCAGGAGACGAACTTGGGGAACCTGACAGCGGATGCGAATCTGGCGGCGCTACGGATGGCGCTGGGCGGCGGTGATGCGCCGTTGGTGTCGTTCAAGAATGGCGGCGGCATCCGGGCGCAGATTGGCGCGGTGTCGAGCGCGGGCGGCAGCGCGGAGAAGCTGCCGCCGCCGGCCAACCCGTCGGTGGGCAAGCCGGAGGGCGGTATTTCGCAGTTGGACGTGGAGAACGCGCTGCGTTTCAACAACACGCTGATGACTTTTGAGACGACGCCGCAGGGTTTGAAGGAACTGCTTGAACACGGGGTGGCGCAGTGGCCGAACCAAGGACGCTTCCCGCAGGTGGGCGGGGTGATGTTTGCCTGGGATCCGGCGCGGCCTTCGGGCGACCGCATCACTTCCATTGCTCTGCTCAACGCGGACGGCAGCGCGGGAGCGCCGATTTACAAGGCGGGCTCGCTGGCGGCGGCCATGCTGGCGCAGGCGCCGCCCTTGATCCGGGTGGTGACGCTGAACTTCCTGGCCAACGGCGGCGACGGTTATCCGGCGAAGGTGAACGGAGAAAATTTCCGCTACTTGCTGGCGAACGGGACGCTGGGACCGGTGATCGCGGACAAGGGATTGGACTTCACGGTGTCGCCACAACTGCCGGGCAACGCGGCGGGCGAGCAGGCGGCGCTGGCGGGGTATTTGCAGACTTGGCATGGCAGCCTGAGCACGGCGTTTGCGCTGACGGACACGGACTATGCCGGGGATGAACGCATCCAGAATCTGCTGTTCCGCGCGGACACCGTGCCGCCGGAGATGGGACGCGACAGCGACGGAGATGGCTTGAGTGATCTGGACGAGTTGCTGCTGGGCAGTGATCCGGATTCACGCTTGCGGGTGGGAGACTACGTGGATATGAACCTCGGCCAATTGGCCGGGGAAGGCGAGACGCTGCGCCTGCTGGGCAAGCTGCCGAATGGAGTCAAGTATGACCCGCTCACCCGGCGTTTGACCGGTTTGATCGGCGGACTGCCCGGACTGTACGACTTGCAAGTGTTGATCAGCGACGGCGCGGGTGGGTTGCGCGCGGTCAATCTGCGACTGGGGCTGGAGGCTTTCCCGGCGCGCTTGCTGGCGGGTTATGAGGCGCTGTTGGAGGATGAAGCGGGGCTGCCGCTCGGCATCGTCCGTGTGAGCGTGACCAAACCCAGTTCCTGGAGCGCCAGCATGGAGATGCTGGGCGCGGGCAAACGCTCCGCCAAGGGCAGCTTCGTGCTGGAGCCGGGCCAGCCGCGCGCGCAGTTGCCGCTGCTGTTCAAGGCCAGCAAGACGGCGCCGGAAATCCTGTTGAATCTGACCTTGGACGCGGACACGCCGCTGATCGCGGGGAGCTTCGACAATGGCGCGCAAAACGGCGATCTGCGCGGCTTCCGCCTGGCTTCCCTCGGGGGGAGTCCGCCGACGGTGCGCAAGCTGAACACGGTGCTGGATGCCGGCATCCAGAACGGCGTCGATCTGCCCGCCGGTTTCGGCTGGGCCAAGGGCTCGGTGAACAAGAGCGGCGCGGTGAACTTGAAAGGCCAACTCGGCGACGCGCAGGCACTGGCATTGACCACCAAGCTCGGCGCCACCGGCCAAGCCCTGATTTGGAAGCAGCCTTACCTGAACAAAGTGGCTTCCTACATCGGCGGCGTGATTCCGATGCCCGACGTTGGCCAGCCTGTGGCGCTGCCTCCCGCCTTGGAATCCGGTGCTTGGTGGTTCAAGGCGGCCGATGCCCGTGAGAAGGCTTATGAGAACGGCTTTGCCGGTCCGGTGGCGGTAGCGGCCACGTCGGCGCCGTTCGCGCCGGTGAAAACATCGCCGGAACTGGAAGTTATCCTGGGATTGAGCGCTTCCACCCTGAATCTGGAAATCGAAGGCGGCGGTTTGAGCAACACGCCCGGCTCCAATCCAGTGCTGCCCTTCACTTTCACCCTGCTGCCGAACTTCAGCCTCGCAGTGGGGACTCCCGCCGATGCGGCGCCCTGGAAAGGCAAGCTAGGCAAGGCGGACGGTGGCATCTCCGGGACGTTCACCCTGCCCGCCGGGGCTGAGAATCTGGCGGGCAAAGCGACAGTCAGCGGTGTGCTGCTGCCGCCGGTTCCCGGCCCGGCCGGAAGCTCGGTCGGCGCCGGTTTGATCAAGGTGCCTGTGGCGGGCAAGAAAGGCGCTTTCCGCACGGCATCGCTTCTGCTCGAACCCTGAGCATCCATGACTCATTGTTCTAACAACTCAATCTAACTTAGACTGAGCGCGTTTTTCAGTTTCCGCCGGCTTGACGGCGCGCGCCGCCCTCTCTTCAATGTCACTTGTTTCCTTTTCTCACCGTTTTTCCCGTGTTCAACCAGCGTCGAGACACGCGCGTGGTTTTACCCTTGTCGTCACCCTGGCCATCCTGGCGGCCGTCACTATTCTCGTGGTGGGTTTGTTCGGCATTTTGACCCGGGAACGGCAAGTGTCCGCCACCTACGACGCGGTGGATCAGGCGGATCTGGCGGTGCAAGCCGGTCTGGAACGGGCGGGCGCGATGCTCAAGCAGGCGCTGGCGGATGAGCTGGGCGTCATCTTCGCCGCGCCGCTGACGCCGGAAATGGATGCGCAAGGACGGCGGCGGGAGGTGCTGCTGGCGGCGCATTATGATCCCGCTGATGACCGGCGGGTCTGGGACTATCAGGTGCTGGCTTCCGGCGTGGCGCCGCCCGCCAGCAGCGAGCGCTTGGTCATGCCGCAGCCGGGTTTTGAGTTGGAGGCTGGGCCGCTGGTGACCGACCGCCTCAAGCATTACCTGGACCCGGCCAGGGAGGGGGGGCGGCTGCCGCGTTCCTCGCCCTGGCTGGCTGCCAAACCCAAGTTTTGGCTGGAGGTGAAGCTGCCACCCGGCGAGGATGGCGCCGGGAACAATGACGAGCGCCTGGTGGGGCGGTATTGTTTCGAGGTCGAGGACGTGCAGAGCCGCCTCAGCTTGGCCAGCGCCGGTTTCCATGATGCCGATCCAACGCGGGACAACCCCGTCCAACTGCTGGAAAACATGGACGATGTGCCGCAGACGCCGCTGCCGCCACCGCCCGGTTTGTTCATCGACGAGGGCGGGCGCTGGCGGCGGCAGACTTCGTCGTTGTGGACGCTGCTGGAACCCGGCTGGGAATGGCTGCCGCTCAGTCTCGATGCCGGGCTTTGGCCCTTTGAACAGGGCCAGACCGTGGCCGCTTCCAAGGCCATGCACCGGTTGCTGGCTTCGCTGGATTCCAAACGTTTGTTTTTCAGCCCGGAAAGCTGGCGGGAGCTGCTGATGGCGCCGAACGCTTTGGCGGACTGGCAGGGCATGGAGGAGGCGCCGTTCAGTGACCGCTATCAGACGGGAGATGCCATCCCCGCGGGGCTGGCGGTGGGTTCGCTCAAGCATCCGCAGTTGCGAGGGCTGGAGGAAAACACCACCGGCGCCTGGGCGGCTTACGATGAGCTGGCTTTGGTTCCGCATGACGCCGGCATTGAGTTTGGCGGCGAGCCGAAGCTGAACCTCAACCGCCTGCTGATGGAGGCCGAGGCGCACACCAGCAAAACGAACTTGACCAAGGCGCGCGAAGTGGTCGAGCAGATCGCTGCGCACATCAATCGTCATTTGCCGGACTTTCGCAAGCGTGCGGGCGGGTTTCCTCTGCCGCGTTCGCGGCCTTTGAACGACCGCGAGGCGCACGAGATGGCTTATTTGAAGACGCTGGCAGCCGGCATGATCGACTACGCGGACCTGGACGCGCTGCCGACCATCAACATCGATGGCGGCGGCAAGGGCAAGGAAAGCGGGGATGACAGCGAGGAGCACATCGAATATCGCGGCATGGACGCCTTTCCCCTGGTCAACGAGTTTTGGCAGCGCCACCGCTACGAGCGTTTGATCGCTTCCAACAGGGTGGAGTACTCGCTGACCGATTATGTGGAGCTTTGGAACATGACCAACCAGGAAGTTTCCGGCGAGGTGCTGCTCAGCTTCGAGTATCGCGGACGGATGTGGGTGGGATCGGAGGTTTATCCGGTGATGACGACGGTGCGCGGCAGCAGGGTGGTCTCCGGCAGGCCGCGCGAGGTGGATGGTCTGGAAGGATTATGGCTGACGCCCGAATCGCAAATCGGGGTGGGGAATTCCTCGCCGGGCCGGGTGACGCTGCGGCCCAACGAGATCACGGTGCTACGCTGCCCGCCCGTGGTCTTCCATCTCGAAAGCTCGGGCATCGAGACCGTCACCGGCGTGCAGTACTACGGCCAGCCCGCCTATGGCAACGACGAACGCGAGAGCCGTTACCGCCTCGCTTTCAAACCGGATGGCGCTTCCGCCTTCACGGTGGTGGATCTTCCCTTCAACACGCTGGAGCGTTATCAGTTGAGTTCCACCGCCAGCTTCCGCCAGCGTTTCAACGTCAATCAATGCGGCTTGTCCTACCGTCTGCGGGACGAAAGGTGGGCCTTCAACGTGGGAGACACCCGCGCCGCTTATTTCATCGACTATCATCAAGAAGTCATCGACTACGACGACGGCTCCAGCCCCTGGGGCCGGAACTTCCGGCGCTTCGACCGCATGGCGGGCGAGGTGCGCACCTTCCTGTGGCCGGACGGTGGTCACAACAGCGAACCCAGCCCCAACAGGATCGGCGATATCAATCTCAACCCGGTGGATCCGAATCCGGCGCTGGCGGCCAAGACCCGTCCGGCGGTTCATGCCGGCAACAGCGCCGTCGAGCGCCACAAGTACGTCCAGCATCTTTCCAGCCGCGGCCGCTTTTTCAGCGTGACCGAACTCGGCCATGTCTTCGATCCCGTGATGTGGAATCCCAACGGCTCACAGTGGGCGGACGTGGAGGTGCTCTACGGCCAGCACGCCGACATCAGCCCGGAAATCTTCGATCTTGAGCCGGGGGCGGCGCACTTGGACGCGCACAAACGCTTCTGCGGCGGCAACACCCTGCGCATCGGCCGCGTCGAGCACAGCGCTTTCCGTCCGGACTACCGAGGCGAAAACAGTGATCCGAAAAGACGCGCCGACCGCGGTTTGGCCGCTTCCACTCTGCTCGACCTGTTTCATTGCGGCGACGCCAACGCGCTTGATTTGCAAAGCGCCGCTGACAGCAATTTGACCCGCATTGACGGTCATGTGAATGTCAACACCGCCACCCGCGGCGCGCTGCGCGCGCTCGTCGCCGGTCGTCTGCGGATGGATCCGCTGCTCACGGCTGACAGCGGGCGCGATCCGCGCCGGCCTCAGAGCAACTTGCCTGAGGCCGAGCGCGGCCGCGGCAACCGGGATGGCTTGGAGAAGCCCAAGGTGCTGCTGCCGCCGGGCGGCGATCCCGCCGTCGAGCACGCGGATCTGGTGGCGGAGGCTATCATTCGCAACCGTCCCTATGTGACTCCCGCCGAGGTGGCGGAAAAAGCGGTGGTGACCGAAGCCATGCGCGGCGCTCTCAATAAGTACGAGGAACTCAGCCGGGAGCACAAGGATATGCTGTCGCCGCTGGCGCTGGATATGCCTGTGCTGGGGTACACGAAGCGCGCCGATCCCAAAACCGCCTCGATCGACGAGGACCGGCAGGTGCAGCCGGAATGGAACGACCGCGCCGCCGAGGAGGCCTTCACCCGCTTGTGGAACAACAGCACCACGCGCAGCCGTCATTTCCAGATCACGGTCACCGGCCAAGCCGTGCGGTTGAACCGCAGCGGGGAGGAGACGGTGCTGGCCACGCGCTCGCGCCAGTTTCAGGTTTTCATCCGCCCGGTGCGCGCTGCTGACGGCACGCTGATCCGGCAGGAGATTGAAATCATCCACTCGCGGGCGTTGTGAGCCGGCCGGAGCGGAGGCGGTTCGAATCTAACGATAACGTCACATGGTTAGCATTGCGGTTTTGGCCGTGTCATCCGATATCATAGTGGTTTTTTCAAAAATGAAATCAAACTCGATGCATTCCTTTTTTCCGCGTGGATCATCGGAGGGATTGCGGGCGGGCGGATTCTCCATGATCGAGATGCTGGCGGTGCTGGCGATCCTGGCGGTGGTGGTGACCGCGACCATTGGAGTTTCCAGCAGCATTGGCAGCAGCCGCGGCATGACCGGGGTGCATCAAATCGCCGCCGCCTGTGACGCGGCGCGCGCGCGCGCCATGAAGGAGCAGCGGGAGGTGACACTGGCCTTTTCCACCCGCACGGCTGGCAATGACATGGACGCGCGCGCGGTGATGGTGTGCTGGGTGCCGCCGCCGGATGGGCAGGCGGAGGCGCTCACCCCGGAGGAGGAGCAGCAACGGCAGCGCGACGGTGTGCTGGAACCGCTCTCCGAATGGATTTACCTGCCGGAGGGCCAGACGTTCGCCGAACTGGCCCCGGCCTCATCAGCAGCCGGCGGCAATCTGCTGACCTTGCCTAACACGCAGCGCCGGGTGCGGCTGCCGGGCGGGGCCGGAATGGCCGCGCTGCCGTGCCTGGGTTTCGGCAGCCTGGGTGAGGTGGTGTTTCCCGAAGTGGGGCCCGCCAGCGGCGCTTCATTGCTCATTGCCATCACCGAAAAAACCGAACCGGGCCCGCAGGACTGCCGCTGGATAGGCATCCAATGGCACTCGGGCGCTTCCATGATTTTGCCATGAATTTTTCCTCATCTATGACTGTGTCTGGCGCTTCTTCCCGGCGGGGTTTCACTCTGACCGAATGCCTGTTGTCCGTCACCATCACGGCGACGGCGCTGCTTTCGGTGATCGGCCTGCTGGCCGGAGCCTTGGGGGAAGCGCGTGATTCCCGCCTGCAAACCGCCTCCGGCATGATGGTGCGCCAACTGGCGGGCGAGGCGCGGGAGCTGATGCGGGTGGAACCGGGCTCCACCTCACCGCGCGAGGTGATCGTGCTGCTGGATGGCGCCATGCAAATGCTGGGGCACAGCCGCGAAGCGTCGGGAAACCTCAATGCGGAGTATCGCTCAGGCTCGTCCCATCCGGTGGCGGCTTCGTTCGCGCGCTTGCTGCGGGTGGATGATGCCAATGACCCGATGCTGGAGCGGGTGTTGATTACCATGGAGACTCCGGCCGCCGCGCCGGCGCATCAGCGCAAGGTGTTCCACTACGCCACGCTTGCCGCCAAATGAACCCCCCGTCTCTTTCTCCCGTCCGCCGCCTGAAGTTCCTGCCGCCGCCTCCAGGCCGGGGTTTTTCCCTGGTGGAGCTGTTGGTGGCGATGGCTGTGGCCTCCATTCTCATCACCGCTCTCATGCAGAGCCTGCTCTCCGCCTCGGATTCCTGGAGCAGCCAGAGCAAGCATGTCACCGCGCAACGCGAGGCGCGCACGGCCCTGCGCATGCTGGCGGACGATCTGACCTCGGCGGTGGCGTTGCCTGCCGGAGGACCGTTGGCAGAGGAACCGCCGGGGGCGCTGGCGGTGCCGTTCCGCTTTTGGACGGAGAATGCCAGCGACCATTTCAGTTCCAGCCGGCTGGCCTTCCTGCGTTTGGCTCGGCGCGTGCCGGCTGGGAGGGAGGCCGGGCGCGGTGATTTGCGCCTGGTGCTTTACGCCGTGGCGTTGACGCCGGACGGCGGCGCCAGCGGCCTGGAGCCGGACGCGCGCAGCCAGAAGCTGGTGCGCTGCGAGTTTTCCGCCGCGGAAACCTTCCGCCGCCTGCAAAACCACCGCCTCACCAGTTCGGCCCTGTTTCATGAAAGTGATTGGCGGCTGCTGGAGGCGGCGGACGCGGCGTCATCCGAGACTGCCACCATCACCGTGCTGGCTCATGATGTCATACGCTTTGAGTTGAAGGCGTTGGAGGGCTTGGTAAATGCGGCCCAGGCGCCAAGCTCGTGGCCGGAGATGCAAATGCCGGCCTGGGTGGACATCACGCTGCGGGTGACCAACCGCCAGACCGGGCGCTGGCTGCGCACACTGGCGGATTGGCGGGGACAAGGGGAGCGCGCGGACAAAATTCACAACGGAACGCATGATGTGTACCATGACGATCCCGAGGTGCGCACCTTTGCCATGCGCCTGCGCCTGCCGTCGCAGGTGTGGTGACACGCTGATTCCCGCCTTTACCTAACTAACTTAAATTACTGCCTGACCAACCCATGATGACTCCGCGTTCCGCCTCTTTGCCCGCCCTTTTTCTGGTTTTCTTGATCAATGCCGTGTCACCGGCGCAGGAGCCGGGTCCGGCGCAAGAATCCGCCCAAGAGCCGCCGCAAGAAATCGAGATTCCGCCGGATTTGGGTTTTTTGCGCATTGTCAATGCGACCGGGCATCCCGGGCGATTGTGGGTGAAGGTCAACGGGGTCAAGCTCGCCGCCTCCACCGGCTATGAGGACGGCACGGCCACCGGAGCCATGGGCATCGCTCAAGGGACGCTGCAAGTGGAGATGCGCCACGACAGCCTGGAGGAAGTCAAGCTTTCCGTGGCGCTGAAGACCGGCCAAGTCACGACGCTGATCGCCGCGCCGGAACGCAAGAAGAAGGCGGAGCCGGCGGCAGAGGATGAGGCGGAGGAAACTCCCAAGCTGGCCGCCCATCTGCTGGAGCTGCCGGCCACCGGCCCGGAGGACGAGCCTACGTTGAGCCTGATCCAGTTCACTTCCGCCGCGCAACTCACTGTTACGGTTGCCGGCATAACCTGCGCGCTGGAGCCGGCCGCGCCGCAAACCATCGCCATTACCCCTGCCATGGGCGGCTTTCTGGATGTGTTGTTCGGGGACAAAACCGTAGCTCAGCTCAACTTCAAGGATCCAGCCGGACAAGGAGTGGTGTTTTACACCGACGCCAAGAACACGCTGAAAAGCGCGCAGTTCCGCAACGACGTGCAGTAACAGCCTGCCGATCACGAGCGTGAGAAAGGTGTTGGAGCCGATTTTAGGCTAAAGCCTTGACTCCAACGCGGCGCGGCTTGCAGCCTTGGGGGCCGCAAGCTCGCGGAAGGTTTTTTCCGGCAGCATGGGCAGGTCGCGGGATTGCGTCCAGGGCAGGGCGGGATCGAACGCTGTGCGGGCGATGAGCGGGTGGAGCTTTTGCAGAAGGCGGGCGGCTTTGGCGGCGAGTCCGAACAGGGCGGGGCGGCGGACGAGGCGGGCGTAGAGGTGCCAGAGCAGGGTTTCGGCGGCGCCGGCTTTTTCCGCGGCGGCGTTGCGGCGGTTGTGGAGCAGGTGATGGTGGAGGTCGATCTTGACGGGGCAGGTGGCGGTGCAGGCGCCGCAGAGGGAGGAGGCGGAGCTGAGGTGTTTCCAGTTTTGCAGGCCGCGCAGGTGCGGGGTGATGACGGAGCCGATGGGGCCTTGATAGGTGGTGCCGTAACTGAGGCCGCCGATGTTTTTGAAGACGGGGCAGACGTTCAGGCAGGCGCCGCAGCGGATGCAGTGCAGGGCGTCGCGCTGCTCGGGATCGGCGAGCAGGGCGGTGCGGTGGTTGTCGAGCAGGACGACGTGCCATTCCTCCGGGCCGTCGGTTTCGTCCGGCTGGCGCGGGCCGCCGTAGGCGGTGTTGTAACAGGTGAGGGCCTGCCCGGTGCCGGCGGTGGCGAGCATGGGCAGGAAGATAGCGAGATCGGCAAGCCGAGGCAGGACTTTTTCGATGCCGACGAGGCTTATCATCGTCTTCGGCAGCGCGGCGGTGAGGCGGGCGTTGCCTTCGTTCTCGGTGATGGAGATCATGCCGGTGTCGGCGACGATGAAATTGGCGCCGGTGATGCCAACGTCGGCCTGGAGGTATTTGTCCCGCAGCCAGCGGCGGGCGATCATGGTGAGTTCCTCGGGATCACGGGTGGGGGCGCTGCGCAGGGTGTTCTCGAAGAGGTCGCTGATTTCCTCCCGGCTGAGGTGCATGCAGGGGAAGACGAAATGATAGGGAGCCTCGTGCTTGAGCTGCTGGATGAACTCGCCGAGGTCGCTCTCGATGACGCCGTAGCCGGCGGCTTCGAGGGCTTCGTTGAGATGGATTTCCTCGGAGGTCATCACCTTGCTTTTGATGATGCGGCGGGCGTTGCGGGCGCGGATGATGCCGAGGATGATGCGGCGCGCTTCGGCGGTGTCGCGCGCCCAATGGACTTGCGTGCCGCGGGCGGTGGCGTTTTTCTCGAACTCGAGCAGATGCTCGTCGAGGCGGTTGACGGCGCTCCATTTGGTCTCGGCGGCGGTTTGCCGGGCTTGTTCCCAATCAGCGAACGCGGACTGCGTGATGCCCCGCGTGCTATAATACTTGTCCATCGCGCCGTGGATGCGCTCGCGATGGACGAGATCGGCGGAGACGCGGGCGGTGTCCTGGTGGAACTGGGCGGCGGTGGACATGCGGCTTTTTGGACAGGATTGACGGTTTTTTTGGGGATTAACAGTATGAAGGAGAGATGGAGGAAATCGTCCTCGTCCTCCTACTCGTTCTCGAAAAGTTTACTTCAAGGTTGGAGTCTGTTTTAGACAGGATTGACGGGATTTTCAGGATTAACAGGATGATGGGGGGTAAGCTTTCGGGCTTCGGACTTCGGATTTACTGCGCAGCAAGAACTTGGGCGATGTGCAGTGTTTGGAGGGATTGCTTTTGCCTCGACAGGAGGCCTTGGAGGTGGAGGAGGCAACTGGTGTCGGCGGAGACGAGATGGCTGGCTCCGGTGGCGAGGGCGGCGGCGCATTTGACCTCGCCCATCGCGGTGGAGATGGCGGCGTGCTTGGTGGCGAAGGAGCCGCCGAAGCCACAGCAGGTTTGGTGATCGTCGAATTCGACGAGTTCGAGGTCGCGTACGTGCCGGAGCAGGGCGCGGGCTTGGGCGTGGAGGCCGAGTTCGCGCAGGCCGTGGCAGCCGTCGTGATAGGTGACCCGGTGCGGGAAGCGGGCTCCCACGTCGGTGACGCCGAGATGATCGGCGAGGAAGCTGGTGAACTCGTGGACGCGGGGCGCGAGGGCGGCGGCGTCATTGGCTTCGGGATGGCCGGCGAAGAGTTCGCGGTAGAATTTTTTCAACATGGCTCCGCAGGAACCGGAGGGGATGACGATGGCTTCGGCATTGGCGAGCGCGCGAAGAATGGGGCGGGCGATGTCGCGGGCGTGATCCCAGTAACCGGAGTTGAACGGCGGCTGGCCGCAGCACACGGCGCTTTCCGCAAAGACGGCGCGGTGGCCCAGCCGTTCGATGACCCGCATCATGGCAAGGCCGGCTTGCGGCGCGGCGAGGTCCATGAAGCAGGGAATGAAAACGGTAACGGTCATGAGGGGGGAATGTAGTGCCGCTGTATGGAATTCAAGCCGGAGATGGAATGGCGCGGCGGCGTTTCGGGCACGGAGCGCGGGCGCCCTCGCCCGCAGGAATGGGAAAGGGCAGGGGTCAACCACCTGACAAATGGGGGGAACTCGGATGCAAATTCTTGACAGATGACTCAACTTGCTCTGGAATGAGTGGCGTGCCGAAGAATGTTTGCCTTCAGGTCAGGTTGCCAGGCGATTCAGAAATCAAGCAAGAATACAACTATAACTTATGAAGACGCGGATAAGCATTCTAAATAATATTGGAATGGCAATTTGCTCTCTTGTCATAATAACAAGTGTTTTGATTGAAAGAGAGTCGATGGGAGTTTCGTTCGGACTTCTTCTTTTGTCTGCATGCGTTCTTTTAGTGCTGAGTTGTGTATCCATTATATCGTTACTCAAGTAAGTGGGAACGTGCTCCTATGAAGAAGCGGTTGCAAACCGCCTCTCCTTGAGGGGGCGGTGACTTTAACTCCTCTTTCATTTTTCAAACTGAGATACTGCCTCAGTTTCCAGCGACGGATTTCACCCCTTGACCACGGGGCACTCGCACGCCTATGTCGGGCGCATGGCACGCATCGGCACCCCTCTCTCTCCCACCGCCACCAAAGTCCTCATGCTCGGCTCCGGCGAGCTGGGCAAGGAGGTGGTCATCGAGTTGCAGCGTCTCGGTGTCGAGGTCATCGCCGCGGACCGTTATGAAAACGCGCCGGCCATGCAGGTGGCGCATCGCAGCCGGGTGCTTTCCATGCTCGATGGCGAGGCGTTGCGCCGGGTCGTGGAATCGGAAAAACCGCATCTCATTGTCCCGGAGATCGAGGCCATCGCCACCGACACGCTGATCGAGTTGGAGCAGGAGGGGTATCACGTCGTCCCCACGGCGCGCGCCGCGCGGCTCACCATGAACCGCGAGGGCATCCGCCGCCTCGCCGCCGAGGAGCTTGGCCTGCCCACTTCGCCGTATCGCTTCGCCGCCACGGAGGAGGAATACCGCGTCGCCGTTCGTGAGATCGGGCTGCCCTGTGTCATCAAGCCGATCATGAGCAGTTCCGGCAAGGGGCAGAGCCTGGTGTGCGCGGAGGCGGAGATTGAGGCGGCTTGGCGTTACGCCCAGAAAGGCGGGCGCGCGGGGAAGGGGAAAGTCATTGTCGAAGGGTTTGTGGAGTTTGATTATGAGATCACGATGCTCACCGTGCGTCACGCCGGTGGCACCTCGTTCTGTCCGCCGGTCGGCCACACTCAGATCAAAGGCGACTACCGCGAGTCCTGGCAGCCGCACCCAATGAGCGCCGCCGCGCTGGCCGAGGCTGAACGCGCCGCCGCCGCCATCACCGGCGCGCTCGGCGGGCATGGGTTGTTCGGGGTCGAGCTTTTTGTCAAAGGCGACAACGTCATCTTCAGCGAAGTGTCGCCCCGCCCGCATGACACGGGGCTGGTCACGCTCATCTCCCAGGATATCTCTGAGTTCGCCCTGCACGCCCGCGCCATTCTCGGCCTGCCCATCCCGAACATCCGCGCCCACGGCCCCTCCGCCTCCTGCGCTGTGTTGGTGGAGGGCGAGTCCGCGCAGGTCAGTTTCGGCGGTTTGGAAAACGCCCTGGCCGAGCCGGACACCCAACTCCGGCTTTTCGGCAAACCCGCCGTCAGCGGCCAGCGCCGCATGGCCGTTACTCTGGCCCGCGCTGATGATGTGGACACCGCCCGCGCCAAAGCCCGCGCTGCGGCGGCGGCGCTGGAGATTGAGTTGTGAGGCTGGAGCATGATGGCGCGCTCGTCCCGCGAGTGAAGCGTTAGTGCCTCCAAGTCAGGGCCTTTGTTTGAGAAATAATTTGCGTCTTTTTCTGGTTTTGGTAAAATACTGCCGTGATTGAGAGCATTCGTGACAAAAACACGCTGAGAATCTGGAGCAATGAACCTTGCAAGAAATTGCCGGAGGCCATTCAGGAACCGGCCCGCGAAAAGCTGCTCATCATCCACGCGATGACCCGCATCGAAGACCTTTGGATGATTCCCTCTCTCAATGTGGAAAAGCTCAGTGGCGACCGCAGAGGTCAATGGAGCATCCGCATCAACAAGCAATGGAGAATCTGTTTTTGTTGGAACCAGGAAACGCAAACCGCAACCCAAGTCGAAATCGTCGATTACCACTGACCATGAGAACACGAACCTACAAACCCGGTCCAGGGCCGAAAATCCATCCCGGCGTGATGCTGAAAAAATATGTGCTCAATGAGCGCAGTCTGACGCAGTCGCAATTCGCCGCTGCTGCCGGTCTGCCGGTGAGCCGCATCAGTGAGATCATCCACGGCAAGCGCGGCATCACGATGGACGCAGCCATCCGTTTTGCCAAAGTGCTCGGCATGCCGGAAAGCTTTTGGCTGAATTTGCAGGCCGCTTACGATCGCGCTTGCGCCCTTGAAACGCGCGGCGACGAATATGCTCGTCTCAAGCCGTTGCCAAAACCCGCTGCAGCAGCTTGAATCTTTTGCCACGCTTGTCCATTCCTCTGTATTCCCGGCTCCGCGCCGCCTCCGCCTGTGGACAAATGGGCGGGAATAGAATCCCATAAGCATTAACTTAAATTTGCAACACC
This sequence comes from uncultured Verrucomicrobiaceae bacterium, assembly GCA_964573315.1. Lineage (GTDB taxonomy): Bacteria > Verrucomicrobiota > Verrucomicrobiia > Verrucomicrobiales > Verrucomicrobiaceae > JAGRPD01. The sequence goes on from CAZNKC010000010.1 coordinate 53,936, forward strand.
ATGAAAGAAAGCTGCACACTTTG
>CAZNKC010000011.1:0-46680 GCA_964573315.1 uncultured Verrucomicrobiaceae bacterium
CGGCCTTTGAGTTTGCCGAGTTCAACGAACGGATTGACGAGGGTAGGCATGGGGGCAAGCGCGGGTTCTTCTTCCGACATCTTACTCACCCGCCGTTCCAATTGCGAGCTGTTCTCTCCCCAACGGCGCGTAATGCCGAACGAAGGCCGCCGCAGCTTCCAGTTCCTCGGAGGAAAACCGCTGCCGCAGCGCTTCGGCCAGCGTTTGGGCGATGGCCTCGATTTGCTGCTCCGCGTCCAGCCGCATTAACGCGGACAAGGCCAGCGCCGCCACGTTGCGGCTTTCCAGATGCGGGCGCGCGTCCATCAGTCGGAAATGCAGCACGGGGCAGTGCACCCGGATCGCAGCCACCTTGCCGAAGTTCCACTCCAGGGAGTCGGGCTGCGGGGTTTCCGGCTTGGGATAGGTCAGCAGCAGCACGGGCATCACCGGCAGGCGGTAGCGGATGGAGTCGCGCAGGGCGTATTCGCCGGCGCGCTCCAGGGCGGTGGTTTCGGCTTTGCTCTGGCTTTCGATGTGGATGAGGAAGGCGGTGTCTTGGGAGAGCCAGCGGGCTTTGACGAGGAGGTCGCCGGAGCGGCGGGGGCGTTTGGTGGAGCGGGCGTGTTCCTTGTCGAGGTATTCGGCTTGGGAGAAGTCGGCGAACTCCAGTACATCGGGGACGAAGGCTTTGAAGAAATCGACCAGCAGGCGTGGCTGGGAGAGCAGGGTCTTGATGAGGTCGTCGTGCGTGGGATCTGAAGCGGCGGCATTCATGAGGGCCGGATGATAGCGGAAGCCCAGGCGGTTCACCACTGCGTTTGTTGCTCACGTTCGTGGTTCATATTTCAGCGTGTCCAGGAACGTACGCTGCCACGCCGAAGCGTGAACAACGCACACAAAAAACCTTTGACCAAAACGGTTTTGCCCCCTAATTTGCCTGCCCTCACGCTCCGGCGAAAGCCTTGGCCGCGGTTTTGCGGCCGCCTCGACGGGTTACGTGATCCCTTCTTCCCTCCCCCATGAAATCCGAAATCCATCCGACCACCTTCGAAACCACGATCACCTGCACCTGCGGGGCCGTGTATCAGACCCTCTCCACCGTAGAGCATCTCAAAATCGGCATCTGCGCCTCCTGCCATCCTTTCTTCACGGGTGAAACCCGCTTCGTGGACACCGCGGGCCGCGTGGACAAGTTCGCCCAGCGTTACGGCTCCACCACGGCGCGCCGCGCCAAGCCGAAACTGAGTGCCGCCGGCGCTTAGCCGCTTCAGCATCCGCACGCTTCGACAACGGTGCCGCGTCCCCCGTGACGCGGCGCCGTTTTTGTTTTTTCGTTCCCGCACGCAGCCACTGCATTCATGGACTACACGCCGATCATCGAGACCAAGCGCCGCCGCTTCGCCGAGCTGGGGGACTTGATGGAACAGCCCGGCTTTTTTGACGACGCCAGAAAAAGCGCGGAGACGCTGCGCGAGCATCGCCTGCTGCAAAAGCTGCTGAACGGCTGGGAGGACTGCCAAAAAACACGGCAGGAACTCGATGAAGCGCGCGAGATGGCGGCGGGCGATGACGAGGAATTGGCGGCGATGGCGTCCGAGGAAATCCCGCGCCTGGAAGCGCGTCTCACCGAACTGGAAGCGGAGGTGCAGGAGTCCATCCTGCCGCCCGATCCGCTGGAGGGCCGGGACGCGCTGCTGGAAATCCGCGGCGGTACTGGCGGCGATGAGGCATCGCTGTTCGCGGCGGATTTGCTGCGCATGTACACGCGCTTTGCCGAGGCGCGCGGCTGGCGGGTGGAGGTGCTGGAGTCCAGCTCGTCCGAAGTGGGCGGTTTTCGCGAAGTGGTGGCGAAGATCAGCGGGGAAGACGTGTTCCGCGTGCTGAAGTACGAGAGCGGCGTGCATCGCGTGCAGCGCGTGCCCACAACGGAGGCGCAGGGCCGCGTCCACACCTCGACGGCGACGGTGGCGGTGCTGCCGGAGGCGGACGAGGTGGATTTGGAATTGAACATGGACGAGGTCCGCGTCGAAGTCTGCCGCTCGTCCGGCGCGGGCGGCCAGGGGGTAAACACCACGGACTCCGCCGTGCAGGTGCTGCACATCCCCACCGGCCTCATCGTGCGCTGCCAGGACGGGCGCAGCCAGATCAAGAACAAGGAAAAAGCGCTCACCATCCTGCGCTCCCGCCTGCTGGAGCGCAGGCAGCAGCAGGAGGCGGCGGAGTACTCCGCGCACCGCCGCAGCCTCATCGGCTCCGGCGGGCGCGAGGAAAAAATCCGCACCTACAACTACCCGCAGAACCGCGTCACCGACCACCGCATCGAGCACACGCTCTACAACCTGACCGGGTTCATGGACGGCAAGATCGACGAAATGACGCAGCGCCTGCTGGCCAGTGATTTGCAGGAACGGCTGGCGGAAGCGGGGTTGAGGTAAGAGTTGAACCAACGACTCGCTGCTCAATGAATCAGTTCATGGATTGCGAAGTGGATGACTGGACGATACGCCCAACCTGAGTACCTCCGTCCGACTCTCGAGCCCCTCATCCACTCGCCCCCCTTGACAAAGGCTCCCGGCTTCCTCTAAATCTCCTAATGCCTCGCCCACGAAAAAACGCCAAGGACACCAATCTGTCTCACTCCCCTCCATGAGCTTGGTAAAGTCAAAACAACGAGTCGCCGACCACGGAGAGGTTTTCACCCCCGCGTGGATGATTGAGGCGATGCTCGATCTCGTGAAGGACGAGACCGAGCGCATCGACTCGCGTTTTCTGGAGCCGGCCACCGCGCATCTCAAAATGTCGAAGGAGGAAACATGAGCAACCTTACACGCAACGCCGCCTACCAAGATTTGCTGGAGCAAATCTCCCGCACCTACGCGACGGGCCGCGGCGCGGCGTTGCAAGCCGTCAATACACAATTGCTGCAAACTACTGGCAGGTGGGGCGGCAGATCGTGGAGTTCGAGCAGGGCGGCAAAGACCGGGCCGAATACGGCGCGGGCCTGATAGACCGGCTTTCCGCCGACCTGCGCCAGCGCCACGGCAGGAGTTTCAACCGCAGCAACCTGTCTATATGCGCCTGTTTTACCTGCGCTACCCAATTGGTGAGATGCCATCTCACCAATTGACGTGGTCGCATTATCTAGAACTGCTCAAGCTGGATGACAATTTGGAACGAGGCTTCTACGAACAACAAGCCATAGCCGAACGCTGGTCGGTGGCGGAGTTGAAGCGCCAAAAGGCCACTTCGCTGTTCTTGCGTCTGGCCACGAGCAAGGACAAGGCAGGCATCCTGCAACTGGCTAGGCAAGGGCACGTCGTCGCGCAGCCGGAAGATTTGCTGCGCGAGCCCTATGTCTTCGAGTTCCTGAAAATCCCAGAGCCGGGGCAGGTGTCCGAAACGCAACTCGAAGCCGCACTGAGCCAGCATTTGCAGCAGTTTCTGCTGGAGCTGGGCAAGGGCTTCACCTTCGTGGGGAGGCAATACCGCATCACTCTGGGCAACACGCATTACAAGGTGGACTTGGTCTTCTACCACCGCATCCTGCGCTGCTTCGTGCTGATCGACCTGAAAATGGGCGAGGTGCAGCACCACGACATCGGACAAATGAACCTTTACCTCGGCTACTTCGCCAAGGAGGAGAACCAACCCGAAGACCAGCCGCCCATCGGCATCATTCTCAGTCGCAACAAGGACGAACTGCTGGTGGAATACGCCACCTACCAGATGAGCAGCCAGCTATTCGTGCAGAAATACCAGCTTTACCTGCCGGACAGGGAGGAACTGCGGCGGGAAATCGAACAAACCTTGCGCGAAGCAGGAGGGGACGCCCCCTGAATACACAAATCAGATTAGGAAAAAATGTTTAATCTCTTGATGTTCAACGATGTCGATTGGCCGTCGGGCCGAGCTACCGTTCCGATGGGGCGGATGTTTGAATACACCGATAACCATATTGCCGATCAGTTCCGGGAGGAAAGAAACTCTTTACCAGATCGCCTCACTTCTCTGCCCTGCTTGTTCTGCGAAGAAGGCACGACAGATGAAACCGCATATGTCGGCCAGATCAACCGAGCGCGTATCGTCGACGGGGACATCATGTCTTTGGAAGTCAGCCTCGACTCGGAAGTACCCCCGCTGCAAAACAGTATGATTCATGCAAACCGGGCAGAACTGGACATCAATGACCGTGAGTTTTCTCGGAATCATTGGGCCGTGAAGGGCGTTGATCTCTACCGCTTCCTGCTTCGCAACGTGCGCCCTCGCCGCCAGCGCCCGATCGTGTTCCAAATCCCCGAACATGAGAGCATCGAACCGACTCTTGCATCGGTGATGATGCCGTTCGATGCGGGCTTCAACGATGTCTATGCAGCCATCCAACGTGCCGCAACCAATGCGAGACTTCATTGCAGGCGAGCGGATGACATTTGGGAAAACCCGGCAATCATTCAGGACGTGGTTGCTCTTATCGACCGCTCGCGTATCGTCGTATGCGACTGCACAGGCCGAAACCCAAACGTGTTCTATGAAGCAGGCATCGCCCACACGCTTGGGCGCGAGGTGATTCTTATCGCGCAGAACGACCACGATATTCCGTTCGACCTGCGTCATCTTCGTTATGTTCATTATCTCAATAATACCGAAGGGCGTGAAGCTCTGATTGCTTCTCTACAAAGCAGGATGCAGACGATCCTCGGACATTGAAAACCCTCAAATCCGTGTGTTTCGTGTTCGATTTCGCGCTCACGCAGGTACGACACCGTGGTGGCGTTGGAGCGGAGGCGGCGAGGAGGGAGCCTTTTCATTCTCCATTCCATTTTGTGATTGGTATCAGAAATCGACAGACTCAAAATCCAAGTTCGGAACTTCGGATTTCGGAATTCGGATTTGCCCCCGGTGATTCGGCATCATTCCTCCGTCAATTCCGCCAGGGTGATCCGCCGCACTTCCCCGCCCTCGCTGGCCTGGATGAAAAGACCGGCGTGGATGTCGTAGCAGGTGAGCCAGCCTTCGCCGCAGGCCCAGGTGTCGATGCAGACGGCGTGCGGCAGGATGAGCGGGCGGCCGGAGCGTTGGGCGGTGTGGCCGCAGATCATGGTTTTGCCGGATTCATGCGGCCATTGCGCGTCATGGACGCGATGCCAGAGCAGCCAAAACTCCGGCTGCGCGGCGAGCGGCAGATCGGGGTAGGCGGAACCGTGAACGAAAAACACATTCTCACCCTCCGGCTCGTACCAGAGACGGCAGCGTTCGGCGAAGAAACGGCGGTGGGCTTCCGGCACATCGGCAAGGTTGCCGTAGGATTCCAGCGTTTGCTTGCCGCCCACGGCCTGCCAGCCGGAGAAGTCGGTTTTGTCTCCGTTGAGGGCTTGGAGGAAAAGCTGGTCGTGGTTGCCGAGCAGCGGCACCAATTTGGTTTCAGCGTCGAGCCGCAGCAGGCGGTCGATCACACCCTTGGAGTCCGGGCCGCGGTCCACGTAGTCGCCGAGAGTGACGAGCACGTCATCGGGACCGGGCTGGACTTCGTTCAGCAGGGTTTCGAGGGCGGCAAGGCAGCCGTGTATGTCTCCGATGGCGAGCAGGCGCATCCCTTTCCATAGCACGAACTGACGCCATCCCAAGAACGATTCGATGCGTAAACAAGACACGAGGCTTGAAGGTTTGCTCGTTATTTCGTTTTCTGTGGTCTCTCCAAAAATCCTGTTCATCCCGTCAAAATCCCGTCAATCCTGTCCAAAAGAAGCCCGCCCTGCCCTGCCGCCCATTCATGGAAGCCCCGCCTCCGCCGTCCGAATCCACCCCCCTCCCCGCGCAATTGCCGGTGATGGTGCTGGCTGACTGCTATTTGTTTCCGGGTTGTTTTTTGCCGCTGTTCATTTTCGAGGAACGCTACCGGCTGATGCTGCGGCACGCGCTGGCGCATGATCGCATGTTTTGCATCGGCACGCGCGTCGGCGGGCAGAACGGGGAGGACGAGGTGCTGCCGTGGACGACGGCGGGGCTGATCCGCGCCTGCGTGCGGCAGCCGGACGGCACGTCCCACCTGATGCTGTATGGCCTGCGGCGGGTGGCGATCACGGGCTGGGAGCAGGACAAGCCTTTCCGCATCGCACGGGTGGAGCCGGTGCCGCATCTCCCGGCCGCTCCGGAGGAGGCAAAAAGTCTGCGCCAGAGGGCAATGGGACTGCTGCCGCAACCGACGGTGACGTGCTCGGAGGCGATGCAAAAACTGCGCGAGACGCTGGAGGGCATCCCCTGTCCGGACCGGGTGTGCGACATCCTGGCCTACCACTTCGTGCGCGAGCCGGAGGCGCTGCGGGCGCTGCTGGCGGAGCCGGACACGGCGCGGCGCTACGAGACGCTCATCGCCGCGTTGCGCCGTCTTTGAACACGGGAGTGAGCAGGCCGCGCAGGGCTTCACGGGTGATGTAAAAGACCTCCGGGCGGTCGTCGAGCCGCCCATAGTAAAGCGCGGTATCCTGGCCCTCCTGGGTGGGGGCGAAGCGTAGGTCGTGCGTGCGCTCGGGGCTGTCCGGACGACCGGCGTCTTGCAGCACGATCTGGATGCGGATGGTGGGCTTGGCCAAGGCATTGACGCCCTCCGCCAGGGCCGCGCTCCAGTCGTCCACATTCAGGCGGCCGAGCGCTCCGGCCAGGGTGTCCGCTTTGACTCGGTCGATCATGGCGGTCACGTCTTGGTCGCCGACGCGCCCTTTCCACTGCGCGGTGGCGGCATCATAGTCGAGCACCGCGGGCGGCGCGGCGCCGATGGAGAGGGTGATGCGCCGGAGGTCGAACTGGCTGAAGCGCAGCACGCCGCGCCCTTTCCATTTCAGCGAATCCGCCGGCAGCCGGGTCAGCACATCGGCGCTGATGCGGCGGATGAAAGGCTCGGCTCCTTCCTTGATATAGAAGGCGGTGCGTTCGGCGTCGGGGCTCTGGCCGAAATGCAACTCGCGCTTTTCTTTGGCACCCTGCTCCTGCCACCAGATGGTCATGAAGGGTTTGTCGAGGCCGTAGGGCGCGAGTTCGGCGGCGGAGTCGGAGGTAAACTCAAAGATGGTCGTTTCATTGAGCGTCTCGAAAAAACGCGCCACGCGCTCGCCGTTGGCGGACTCCCAGCGGCCTTGCCTGAGCAGCGTCCAGAACTGGTTTTCCCGGCGCAACTCCATGTCCGGGAAGGCGGCGCTGCGGATGCCGAAGGCCGTCACTTTCTCCGCGTCGATGCGCGCGATACGGTCGTCGCGCAGGGCGTTGGGGCCTTCCCATAGCAGCGGCAGCCGGTCGGCGGCGATCTTGAAATGCGGACGGCGGTGGGAGACCTGGGCGTCGGTCTCGGTGACGGTGTCGTCTTTGGGTTTGGACAGGGTGATTTCGTGGCTGCCGGCGGCGCTTTCCACCAGAACTTTGAGTTGATCGGGCGGGGCGGCGGTGCCGGCGGGAGGGGAGCCGGGATTGGCGGCGACAGTGGCGAGTTCGGCGCTGAGGATGTCCAGGTTCAAGAGCACTGAAAGCAACTCGTTGACGCGCTCCTGGCTGGCGCGGGTTTGCAGGGGTTTGACGAGATTCCAGGGCGTCTCGCCGCCGCTGTCGCGCGCCAGTTCGATCTGGCCGCCAGCGGCGCTGAGGCGGACACGCAGGATGCTCTCCGCCGGCAGCCGCAGCAGCTTGGTGTCCCGCCAGAGCGCGGGCGCTTCCTTGAGCAGGGGGTGCAAACCGGTGCGCAGGACGACGGGGATTCTTTCATCCGCGGAACCGCCGTTGCCATTGCCCGCGGCGGGCGGCAGGGAGGCGTAGGCGGTGTTTTCCAGCGCGCCCGCGCTGCCCAGCCAGAGGTCGAGCAACTTTTCCGAACCGGCCATGAGGCGCAGTTTGACGGGCGGTGCGTCCAGCCCGGTGGCCTTCCAATCAGCGGGGGCGAAGTCGTCCTTGCGCAGCCGCTCGACCAGTTCCAAGCCAGCCAGTTCCTTGACCAAACGCTCCACGCGCTCGGGATCGGCCACGTCGTCGAAAGGCTGCGTCAGCCGCCAGACACCCGCCTGGAGCGCCAGGGCGAAACTGCGATCATCGGCGAACCGCATCTCGATGTGGTCCATCCGCCGGGCGTCGAACACGAGCGCGCGCGCGTCCGCTTCCTGGCGCTGACGCGCGGTGGGCACCCGGCGGTCCACCAGCACGATGCCCGCTCCGAGGAGCAGGACCAGCAAGAACAGCAGCAGGGTGGTTTTGGGATTCATGCGCGGCGGCTTTTTCTCTTTCTTCTCTGGCTCACGCCGAGCGGCGCGTCAACCACACCAGCCATCCGGTGGCCAGCGCCAGCGCGGGCAGCAGGAAGGCGGTCAGCGAGAACAGCAACTGGTTCTGGCGCGGGTTGAGGTGGATGCGGTAGGCGTTTTTGGGTTTGGCGGGGATGCCGATGAGGCGCTCGCGGTTCATCATCCAGTTCAGCGCGGAGGTGGCGAAGTCGTAGCTCTCCGCCAGCATCGTGCCGGGGTGCAGCAGCTCCGCGTTGCCGGCCACGACCATGCGGCTGCTGTCCACCCGCAGGCGCTCGTCCGGCGCCGCGCCGCGCTCGACGGCGGCGGCCACATCGACGGGCGCGAGCGCGTCCCCCTCCTCCGCGTCCGCCACCGGCAGTTCATCGAGGAAATCCCGCTCTCCCCAGAAGCGGTCCGAGGCGCGGATCAAGGGAGTGACAAGGATGCTTTGGTCGCGCAGACGCGCGTCTTCCTCGTCCGCCAACGCCAGCGACTGGCTCTGGCCGGGCAAAACGATGAGCGCGTCCGCCAGCGGCTGCGTCACCGGTGAAGAGGCGGAAAAAGCCGCCTCCACGGCGAATTCCTTGCGCGCTCCGGCGCTGGTGCTCTGCGCCATCAGCACGCGGTCGCCGCGCGGGGTGACGCCGTTTTCCGCCAGCAGGGCGTTGAGGCGCGGGGTCTCGGCGTTCGGATCGAGCAGGATCAAAAGGCCGGCGCGCTCGCCGAGCCAGTAATCCTTCAGCATGGCCAGCTCCCGCTGCGTCAAATCGTAGCGCGGCCCGATGAGCAGCACGCCGGCGGCATCCTCCGGCACGCGGTCGGCGCTGGACAGGTTGAGCGTCATCAACTCGAAATTCTGCTGGGCGGCGATCTGCGTCAGGGTCTCCGCGCTGTCGCCGAGGGCGTCCAACGTGCGCGCGCCTTTGCCGATCACGAGATAGAGCCGTTTTTGCCGGCCCTCCAGCAGGCCGATGAGGGCTGAGGTCACCGCGTCCTCACCGCGAAACCCGGCCACCGGGCGGTCCTGGAGCGAGGGATCGCGCACCACCATTTCTTCCTCCAAAAGGTAACGCTGGCGGTTGTTGGCGCGGATGAGGATGCCGTTTTGCGCCAGGGCGATGCCGGTCTCGACCTTGAGCTGCTCGGAGCGATCCACGTCGCGCACGGGGTCGATTTCCTCCACGCTGACGCGCCGTTTGCCGTGGCGTTTGTATTCCTCCAACAGGGCGCGGGCCGGTTCGTAGAGCGGAGCGTTGCGCGGATAGACCAGGGTCACTTCCACGTCCTTGCCGAGCTTGCGCAAGTAGTTGAGGGTCACGCTGCTGAGCGTGTGGCTGCCGGCCGGGGTGAGATCCCAGCGCTTGTGATAATGGAAGGCCAGCCAGTTGACACCGGCAAAGAGCGCCAAGATGAGCAGCACCTGCACCGCCACGTTCAGACCGATGCCGAAGCGCGCGGGCATCGGGGCGGGCTCCGGAGCGGAGGAGGCGTCGGGGCTGGCGGTGGCTGGCGGGTCGTCGGGCATGGGGGATTCAGGGTTCAGGGGGGGGCGGGGCGTGGGGCGTGGGGCGAGCCGCTGGCTCGCTGTGGGTTGTGAGTGATGGGAAAAATGGTTGAGAATAACTATCAATTACCGATTACTGAAACCTGAACACTGAACACTCAATCAAGGCCTCCAGCGGCGGAACTCCACCACTTGATGCGTGAGGCACAAAAAGAGCAGCGCCAGGGAGGCGTAATAGACCAGCGGGCGGGTGTCGATCAAGCCCTGGGTGAAGACGCGGATGTGCTCCTCGGAGGCCACGTAATGCACCGGCTCCACAAACACCTCCGGCACCCGGCGGCCCGCCACCAGCACGAACACGCCGGCGAGGAAATGCAAGACACTCAAGGTGAAGGAGATGACCGCGGCCACGATTTGGTTGGAGGTCAGCGCGGAGGCGAAACAGCCCATCGCGAGGTTAAAAGCGCCCATCGCGAACAGGATGAGATAGCTGCCCTGCAAAGCGCCGGGCGGGATATCCACCGCGCCGCCGGTGATCCAATGCAGCAGCGCGAAGTTGCCGAGCGACGGCAGCCAGATGACCATGTAAAGCGTCAGCGCGGCGAGGTATTTGGAGGCCACCACCTGCCAGGCGCGCACCGGCGCGGTGAACAGCGTTTCGAGAGTGCCCAGCTTTTTTTCCTCCGCGAACAGCCGCATGGTCAGCAGCGGGAAGATGAAAAAGTAGGACAGCCAGAACCACTGCGCGCGAAAGGTCCAGGTGACGATGGAGCCCTCGCTGGGCGCGTTTTCCAGCACGGAGAGCGCGGCTTTGAAAGAGACGCCGCCAAGCATCATGACCAGCGCCAGGACGATCCACGCCACGGGCGAAAAGAAAAACGCCCGCAGTTCCTTTTTGAATAATGTCCAGAATACTCGCATCGTCTCGATCAACCTATCGGGAGGGTTCCCGCGTCAGCCGCGGCCAATTCCACAAAGACATCCTCCAGGCTCGGCAGTTGCCGGTGCAGCTCGCGCACGCGCCAGGAGCGCGCGGTGGCCAAGTCCAGCACGGCCTCGCGCACGTCGGTTTGGGACTCGACGCGCAAGGCGTACGCGCGCCAGCCGTCGTCAGCCTTGCCGGGGATGACCTTGCGCACGCCGGGCAGCGCCTCCAGCGCCGCCGCCGCGTCCTCGCCCGCCCGCATCTCGACGTGGACCAGGGACGTGGAGCGCAGCCCGCTCGCCAGATTGCGCGGCGTGTCATTGGCCTGGATGCGGCCCTGATGGATCATGATGACGCGGTCGCAGGTCTGTTCCACCTCGTGCAGGATGTGGGTCGAGAGCAGGATGGTGTGGCGCTCCCGCAGCCCGCGCAGCAACTCACGCACATGGCGGATCTGCGCCGGGTCCAGGCCGTTGGTCGGCTCGTCGAGAATGAGCAGGCCGGGGCGGTGGATGAGGGCGTCCGCCAGCGCCACGCGCTGCCGGTAGCCTTTGGAGAGATTGCCGATGACGCGCCGGCGCACGTCGGTGATGGAGCACAAATCCATGACCTCCCCCGTGCGCACGCGCAGGTCGCGCCCGCGCAGACCCTTGAGTTCGGCGCGGAAGTGCAGGTACTCCTTGACCCGCATGTCCAGGTAGAGCGGCGCCATTTCCGGCATGTAACCCACCTTGCGCCGCACCTCCAGGGAGTCCCGGAAGACATCGTGCCCGGCCACCAGCGCCGTGCCGGAGGTGGCCGGCATGTAACCGCTGAGGATGCGCATGGTGGTGGATTTGCCCGCGCCGTTCGGCCCCAGGAACCCCACGATCTCTCCCGGCGCCACCTCGAAGCTCAACCGATCCACCGCCACGCGGCCGGCGTAGCGTTTGGTGAGTTCGCGGACTTGGATCATCGGGAGGAGTGTGGTGTTGCGGAAAAGGGGGAACTCCGATAAAAGCCCAAGCCGCCGCCCAGCACAAGCACGGACTGCGCGGGAAGAAAAGTACCGCGTCTCTCCGAGACGCAAACCCTCCATCCCTTGGCGGAGCCACTCGATCAAAAAATCAGACGCTGCGCGCGGGGAAAAGGAGCAAGAGGCGAGGGTGCTCGTACTCCGTTTCGGTCCTCGCTCAGCGTTTTCCTTCCACGCTGATGAGCTGAGTGCTGACGCGCCCCAGCCGGCCCTTTTTGACAAGGTCGTCTTTTTCCTCTTGGGTGAAATCGAGCGTTTGCAGCCAAGGCAAGGCGCTCTTCGGGTCGGCCGCCAGCCAGCGTATCGCTATGTTCTTGAAAACGGCCTTTTGGATTTGCGGGTGCGGAATGGCATTCGCCCATTGGACGGCGGTTTGCGGGTCGGTCAAAGCGGTGGTTGCGGCGTAGCCTGCGATGACCAAATCGCGGTCTGTGGAATCAGGCTGCCGGTTGAGCCATTCGGCGGCGGCTTGGGCATTGTCCTTGGCCCAGGCTTCGCCAAGCTTTTGCAAAGAGTAGTCCCGCATCCGGGAATCCGGCAGATCATTGAACGCGGCGACGGCTTGGGCGTAGCGTCCGTTTCGCACATGCTGATCGGCCAAACGCCTGACGATATCGCTCTTAAAATTACCGGCCGGCAGGCGTTCGAGGAGACCGGCTTGCTCGGCAGGGTGAGATTCTGTAATATCCCGGAAACATCGAATGCTGGGTTTTCGAGAACTGCGGCTTCCGGGTTGGCGGCCAAGTAATCGAAAACGGCGGACGGATCTTTTCGCAGCCACTCCCTAAAGACATCGACTTGAGTCTCCTTTTGCACACTCGCGAAATTGGGTTGATTCAACAACTCCAGCGCTTTGATTGGATCCTGGCTTGCCACGCTGGCGATATGCAACTTGAGAAGGGTGTCACGCTGGTCCGGCTCCGCTTTCGTCAGAGCCCAACGCAAGGCGGCATCCGCGTCCCGAAAATGCCAGCTGCCGATGACAGATTCAACGGAACTTTGCCTGGCCGCGGCAGTGGGAAGTGTGAGTGCTTGCTGCAAAGCCAGTTCCGGGTTCACGCGAGAGATGAGCGAGATGGCGCTGGTGAGAATCGAGGAATCCACCGGCAGCTCAGGATGCTGCTTCCAGTAGGAGAGGGCGGCGGGCAGATCGCTTTGGCCCCATTCGCGGAACACTTCCCGCAAAGCCCTTTTGCGCACATGGCCCATGTCCATGCCGAGAGACATGACGAGATCAACGGCGGCGGCGGGACGTGATTTGGCGAGTTCCCCCGCAACGGCTGACGTCGCAAATTCACGGCTCAGTTTTTCGCTCAATGCCAGCGCGGCTCCCCAAGCCCCATCCATGTCTTTGGCCGCCCAGGCACGAAAAAGTTGAGTGCGCAGAAAGAGAGCGTCCCTTTCCTGTTGTGACTGCAAATGATGCAACGCCTGCTGAATTTCAGCAAGGCTCAGTCCGCGGACAAACTGCTCGATGAATTCAGCATCATTGACTTTGAGCAGTTCATCAAGCGAGCGAGCCAAAGAACCCCCGGCCTGCCGGTTGCGAGAAACGCCGCCTTTTCCTTCAGTGGAGGGATGGGGCGGAGCGGTCTTGCCATCGCTGTCCGGGCTGGAAACAGCAGCTTGTGATGAGTCACGGGAGACGAGATGGCGCTCCACAAGAATGCCTGCCCCGCCACCGAGGGCGAAACAGACGATGGGAACAACAAACCGCGACGACATGCCGCTCAGAATGCGAGCCGGCACGGGCTGACGTCAAGCTTTTTGCGCTTGTCCCCTTCCCTGGCCGAATCGAACAAAACCGTTTCACCGTCATCCTCTCAAAAGACGACTGGGAAAAGCATACAATCGACCTTTTATTCCATACATGGCTCCGCCGAGCAGCCGCGGAATCGAAACTCTGGCTGAAAGGAGACGCTGATGAGTTCAGAGAACTGGGCTAAGAATCTGTTTAATGCCTCACAAGAACAGTTCAAACGAGCATCCAATGGTGGCCGAAACAAGTCTCAACAGGTCGCCCGCGTCTTGACTGGGTTCATCCCGGCTGCTGGTCGAGCCGGGGATTGGAGCAACGCATGGCGCGGCAGCGTCTTGGACTGCGGAGGGAAGCGCAGCGCCACACCGCCGTTGGGGGTGGCGCGGAAATCGGGAATCGCAGGGCGAACGGAAAGCGGAGTCCTCTTGCGACGAGCGAGGGCACTCGTGCTCCTGTAGCACGGGCCGCTGGCTCGCCGCTCCAAACAGGAAAGAACCGTCTTGATTTGGCCCCTGAAACCCGGCACAATGTCCTTCAATGTTGATCGCAGTGGAAGTTCCAGACCCAATCGCCCACAGCTTGCGCCTCGACGGACCGCAATCGGGTCGCCGCGCGCTGGAGATGCTCGCGCTGGAAGGCTACCGGACAGGGGAGCTTTCACACGGACAGGTCGGCGGGATGCTTGGCATGGGCTTCCATGAAACTGAAAAGTTCCTTCAGGACCGCGGAGCTTCCCTCCACTATTCAATCGAGGACTTTGAGCAGGACTCGGCCAATCTGCGAGAATTTCTTTCGCGATGAAGGCGGTCATTTCTGACACGTCGCCCATCAGTTATTTGGTTCGCATTGGTGAAATCGGCGTGCTGCCCGCAATCTTTGGCGAGGTTCTGATCCCTCCCGCCGTGCTCAAAGAATTGCGGCATCCCAAAGCGTTTTCTGAATTGCGCCATTGGGCGCAACACTTGCCGGAGTGGATTCGTGAATGCCCGCCGCAGCACCTGTTGCCCGATCTCGACCTTGACCCCGGCGAGACGGAGGCTATTTCGCTCGCCAAGGAACATGCCGGCGCCCTGCTGATTATCGATGAAATGAAGGGCCGGAGCGTCGCGACCCATCATGACATCCTGATTACCGGAACGCTAGGCCTTCTCGAAGAAGCTGACCGGCGAGGATTGCTGGATTTTGAAATCGCCGTGGAAAAACTCCGGACGACGAATTTCCGGATGAATGCGAAAATGGTGCAGCAGATGCTTGAGCGAGCGCGTGCTCGAAAATCGAAAAACACAGGTCGCTGATTTTTCCAACCTCCCGCATGTTCCGGCTGCTGTCAGCGTTAAAAGCAGGATGCGCTCTTTTTTGCTCGCCCTCTCCCTCTCATTGACCCTCGGCGCGGCGGCGGTGTCCGCCGCGGCCAAGCCCAATTTTCTCGTCATTCTGGCCGATGACTTGGGCTGGTCCGATCTCGGTTGTTACGGCGGCGAGATCGAGACGCCGAACCTTGACGCGTTGGCCGCTGGCGGGCTGCGCTTCACTCAGTTCTACAACACGGCCCGCTGCTGGCCCACGCGCAGCGCTTTGATGAGCGGTTACTACCCGCAGCAAATCCGCCGCGATGCGCTGCCCGGCCTCAGCGGCAGGGGTTTCGGCGGCGGCGGCGTGAGGCAGGAATGGGCTTGGCTCATTCCGCAGCGCCTCAAACCCCTCGGTTACCGCGCCTATCACTCCGGCAAATGGCACGTTGACGGCGACGTGATCGCGGGCGGCTTTGACCACTCCTACCTGCTCAAGGATGCGGGCCGTTTTTTCAATCCCAAAGCGCATGCCCTGGACGATCAAGCACTGCCGCCCGTGGAGAAAGACTCCGGCTACTACACCACCACCGCCATCACCGGCCACGCCATCGCCCATCTGCAAGAGCACGCCAGCCGGCACCCCGAGGCGCCGTTCTTTTATTTCCTGGCCTACACCGCGCCGCACTTCCCGCTGCACGCGCTGCCCGGGGACATCGCCAAATACGAAAAGCGTTACCTCGAAGGCTGGGACAAGCTGCGCCAGGAGCGCCACCAGCGGCAGCAAAAGCTCGGCCTCACCTCCGCGCCGCTTTCCGCGCTCGAACCCGAAATCGGGCCGCCTTACGATTTCCCGGATGCCATCGAGCAGCTCGGTCCCGGCGAGATCAACAGGCCGCTGCCGTGGGATCAACTCACCGATGAACAGAAAAAATTCCAAGCCGGGAAGATGGCGATCCACGCCGCCATGATCGACCGCATGGACCAAGAGATCGGGCGCGTCCTGGAACAACTCAAGACCATGAACGCCTTTGACAACACCCTCATCGTCTTCCTCTCCGACAACGGCGCCAGCGCCGAGATCATGGTGCGCGACGACGGCCACGATCCCGCCGCGCCGATGGGTTCCGCCGCCACCCATCTCTGCCTCGGTCCCGGTTTTTCCAGCGCCGCCAACACGCCTTTCCGACGCCACAAGACCTGGGTTCATGAGGGCGGCATCAGCACGCCGTTCATCGCCCACTGGCCGTCCGGCATCGCGGACAAAAACGCTCTGCGCGCCGCGCCAGCCCATGTCATCGACCTCGCGCCCACCGTCCTGCAACTCGCCGGCGCGCCCGTCGCCGCCCGGCCCGGCGCGCCCGCGTTGCCGGGCCGCAGTTTGGTTCCCGTCTTCGCTTCCAACGACGCCGCGCCGCACGACGCGCTTTGGTTTTATCACGAAGACAACCGCGCCCTGCGCCAGGGCGATTGGAAAATCGTCGCGGACAACCAAACCAAGGACTGGTCTTTGTACAACCTAACCGAAGACCGCGCCGAACAGAACGACCTCGCCTCCCAGCACCTGGAGCGCGTACAGCGCATGGCCGCCCACTGGCAGGCGCTCGCCGACAGCTTCCGCCAAACCGCCTTGCAAGGCTTGAGCGAGGAGGATATCACCGCCGCCAAGCAGCCCAAGGGCAAACGGGGCAAGGGGAAGAAGTAGATTCAAATTCACAGCCATCCCATAGGATGTGTCCGTTTACCCCGCGGTAATACCTGCTGGCTGGCGACGCTCTCCCGGAGCGCGGGCCTCCGAGCCCGCAGCGCGTCCGCCGTCCGAGCCGATTCCCGGCCTGATTCCCGCTTTGCCACGGTTCATTTGTTGCCATGTCGGGCGCTCCCGCCGAGCGATCCCCCAACAGCGGGCCACCCGCTGCGGGCTCGGAGGCCCGCGCTCCAGGCGGCGGACGCCGCCCGGTTATACCACCAAGTACTGAAAACGGGTCGATTTCGCAAAGAAACGTAGGCCGGGTGTCCCGCTGCGGACACGTTCCCCCAGCCGGGCGGGCTGCGCCACACCCGGCCTACGTCACCTCCGCCAGCCGCTCTTTATTTCAAGACCCGTTTTCAACTCACTTTGGCATTATAACCTTTGCGTTCTCTGCCCCTTTGCCCCTCTGCGGCAAACTCGAAAACTCGCCACGCTTTCTCCTCGCCATAGCAAAATTTTTCAAGGCGCGTTAAAGCTCGGGCGATTGCCGAAGGCTTGCGGGACGGCGTCGATGGTGCTGCCGGAGCCGTCGCGGAAACGGCCGTTGCTATTGGGCGCGCTGGGGCGGTTGTAGTTGGCGTTGTTGGTGTACACGTTCAAGCCGGAGGGATTGCTGACGGTGACATCGACTCCGGAATTGATGGTGACGCTGTTGGCGGCGATGTCCGTGCGCGGGCTTTCGAGCGTGGAATTGCTGATAAAACGGATATGGCCGTTGCTGCCCTCGGCGTAGAGCCGCAGCAGGGACGCTGCATAGAAGTTGGCGCCGTCGATGATGAGTTCGCCGTTGGCGCCCAGAGTGCGGGCGCGGATGACGTCGCCGCTGATGGTGCTGTTGGCGACGATAAGGTTGGCGATTTTTGATTCGAGGACAATCTCGTCGGCGCTGATGGAGGCGTCCCCGGTGATCGAGAGATCGCCGCCGCGGGCTTCGATCAGGATTTTGAGCGGGTCGGTCTCGCTGAGCGCGTAGAGCTGGGTGGAGTCGGTGACGGTGATGCCGCGGTTGGCGGTAATCTTGAGGTTGTTGGCCGCTCCGATGTTGGTGCCGGTTTGTAGGACGACATCGCGGTTGGCGTGAAGGGTGACATCGCTCGCGCGAACACCGGCGCCGTGGAATTGGATGTCACGCCCGGCGGAGGCGTGGAAGGAGCCTTCCGGCGCGTCGATGTGGGTGTTGCCACCGTAACCGCCGTCGATGACGATGTCGGCATTGGCGCCGAAGGTCTGGAAGATGATTTTTTGATTGCCGGTCGCTTGCAGGGTGAAAAACTCATCCACCACGATGTGACCGGTGTTGGAAGCGAGCATGAAGGAGTCCAGGCTGGAGTCGATAACGAGAGTGCCCGATCCCAAGGGCGGACTGGCGAGCGCCGACTCGCTATCTCCGATGAACCGAGAGCCTTGTTGCAAGGAGATGCCCAGTTCCGAGGCCAGCAGCAAGTGGCGCACGCCGTTCACGGAGTCGATGACGGGATTGCCGTTGATGACGAGGTCTTCAAAGTGAAAGGCAGTCCAAACGCCGGCGGCGCTCACCAAGGTGTCGAGTTCCGTGGGGGTGGCGGGCCGGTCAAAGATGGCGCGGCCGGGCGCGCCCTCCGCGGCGGGGTCATAGAAGAAGCCGGAAGCGGTAACGCGGTCGTCGGCGAGGCTGTTGTAGGCGGTGATATGCGGGTTGGTGATGATGGGATCGTTGTCGGTGATAACGGTGGTGCCGGGAATGTAGGGCCTTGGCGACCGGACATCCGGTGAACCCGGCTGCCGCGGCGGCGGGCCGCCGCCGGTGTCCGATCCTGGATTTTGCGTGGTCTCGGGCGGCTTGCCGGTGGAGCCGGGTTTTTGGAAGCGGAGGATTTCCCGGCGGACCTCATTGGTCAGGGTGACTTGGGTGCCGCGGCCCGGCAGCATGAAGGCGGTCTTCATCAGTTCGCCGTCTTTCTTTTTCTCGTCCTGGTCGGACAAGGCGTTGGCGATTTGCTTGTCGTTGCCCACGGGGCCGAACTCATTCGGGTCGAGCAGCTTCGAGGTGGCGAGGAGGCGTTCCAAATCCACCTGCACAGGCAGCGGGAAGCTTTTGGCGTCCGGTTTCATGAGGATCATGTCGCCGGCCTTGAGGTTGATAAAGGTGGAGGGGGACTCGCGCAGGTAGAGGTCCAGTTCGCCCTCGATGACGATGACTTTGATGTAACCGTCCGGCTGGTATTCGATCAGGATGGTGGTGCCGGTGACGGCAGCGGTGACGGCGGCGGTGCGCACGCGGGCGCCGCCGAGCTGCTTGGGCACTTGCAGCATGAGCACGCCGCGTTCCAGATCGATGTCGCGCGTGCCTTCCTCCAAGCGGAAGAGCGTGTTGGCGCCGAGCCGGGTGAGGGTTTTGTCCGGGAAACGCAACTCGGCGCGGGACTGCACGCCGGTGGCCACGGCGGTCTTGCCGCGGATGACATCGCCGATGCGGGCCGGGGCGGGCTCCGCCTGCTGGGGGACAACGCGCACGTCGTTGAGCACGCGGGTGACCTCCGCCTGCTTGAAGACGGCGGCGTTCAGGCCAGCGGGGTTAGACAAGGCGAGAAAGACGAGGAGAATGAAGCGGGACGTTCTCATGCCGGTGTGCGAGGGTTAGAATTTGATCCGCAAGCCGAGTCCGCCGCCGAGGGCGGTGGTCTCGTAATCGAAGAAGGGGACGCTGGAGTCGTTGAAAGCGAAGTTGGCGTTGGTGTAAACCTCAAGCCAGGGCTTGGGCTGCCAGGAGAGGGTGGCTCCGGCGATCTGCAAGGCGTCGTCGCGGTCGAACCGCTGGTAGTCCATCCAGGAGAAGCGGTAGTTGAGAGTGAAAAGCAGAGTGCGGGTGACTTTGAAGCGCCAAGCGGCATCCCCGATGTACTCGTGGCGGAAGAGCGGGTCCACGTCGGTGTCGATGTCCCAATCCGCAAGCAGGCCGATGTGGATGCTGTTGCGGCGGTTGATGAGAAAAATCTTTTGCGCACCGACGCGAATGGAGGTGCTGTTGTAGAGGTCGTCGGAAAAATTGTCGGTGGTGATGCGGTTGAACATGACCCCGGTGAAAAAGATGATGTTCGCCAGCCGCGGCTCCACGTAGAGCAGCGTGGCGGCGGCCTCCAGGGACTCGAAATCGAGAATGTCGAACTCGTCATAACGCGTCAGCCGCTGGGTCAGACTGACGTCGAGAAAGGTCTTGCGGCTGAGGCGCGGCTGCCAGGCCACACCGGCGCTGGCGCCGTAAAACATGTCGTCCAGCTTCCCGGCGGAGACGTTGGCGGCGTTGTCCGTCCAAAACCAGTAGGTGTCCGCGAAGAAACGGAAGGGACGGTTCTTCGGTGTTTGTTTGAGGATGAGCTGCTCGCCGAGATCGTCGTCGCCGGGGCTGGCGGGAGCGAATTCGTTTTCCTCTTCCAGCGACCGCTGGCTGAGGGCGGCGCTTTCCGCGACGAGAAGCCCGGACTGGCCGGTGGAAGATAACGCGCCCTCCTGCAGCCGTGAACGGTCCACAATTTGAGCGTCCGCCCGTGTCAAAACCAGAAGCTGGGTGACGCAAGCGAAGGCGAAGCACTGAAAAAATGCCCGGCACGACGTTACTGAGTGCATGGATCGGGAAATTACGGGAGTCTTTGAGATCGTCAATTCATATAATATTGCTGGCTGGCAAGGGCTTTGCGCTGCTGCCGCGCCGCTGGGTGGTGGAGCGTTTCTTTGCTTTGAGAGGCACTGTTCCTAACCCTCCATTTAACCTAATCTTTTTTCCAATACACGGCATCCACCTCCCTTATGTTCATTCCTTCACTCGACAAAGTCTATAGCAGACGCTAAAGGCTGATAATGCGGCTGAATATCCATTACTTTCGGCTAGCAGACGATCATGTATTGACGTTGCAATCACAATTTGATATTTTTGGCCGTTAAAGTTGCCAAACCCGTACCGGCAACAAACCCACCGCAGCGCTTCAGCCATGAAAAAAGCCCCCCTCGCCTTGGTTTCCCATTCAGGAAAATCCCCCCGCCCCCTCTCCCTAATCCTGGCAACGCTTTGTTGCAGCGTTCTGATGCTGATCAACCCCTCGCAGGCGCAGGACGTTTACGAGGGGTTTGACTACCTGCCTGCATCAGACATTAATGGCCTAAACGGCGGCAGCGGCTGGGCTGCTGCTTGGGGCAGCAGCGCTGGATCAGGCACAATGCAGACCGAAGCCGGCTCCCTGATTTATCCCCTTCTCCCCGACTCCGGCGGGAAAATACAGGTTCTGCAAGACGCAACCAACAACCAGTCCCGCAGATCGTTCCGCAATCTTCAGGTTCCCCTGACCGACGGCACTCACTACATTCGGTTTAAAGCCCGGCAAACGAACACCAGCATCAACCATCGCTATTTCGGCTTGGCCTTGTTCACGGCAGGAGGGGTTGAAAAATGCCTCATTGGCAGCGGCACGGGATTCCCCGTCTGGACGGTAAACCGCGTGGATTCAGGCGAGGTCTATCCTCCAGGCCACCCCTTGGAAGGAGAGCTTACCAACACCCGAACCAGCGGTCTGACCACGGTCAACGAAGCCCTGCTGGTGGTCAAGCTGGTGCTGAAAGACGGCTTTGATGAGGTGACCTTCTGGGTCAATCCCGACTTGAGTCAGCCGGAGCGCGCCTTCACCTCGCTCGGCGGCGCGGCCATGACCACCACGATCGATTTCGAATCGATCGCGCGCGTGCGCATCGGCGGCGGCAACGGCGGCGTTGACGGCCCCGGTGACGAGCCAGCCGAGCACTTCATGGATGAAATTTACATCGGCCCGAACTCCCCCTTTGCCGATGGACCTGAGATCGCCGTGGAAGAACCCGAGGGCGCCCTTTTGGAAAGCGGCGTCTCTGCCACGGATTTCGGTCATGTCTGGGCGGCGGAACCCCAAACCCGCACCTACACCATCCGCAACACCGGCACAGCTCCCCTTAACATCACGAGCGTGGCGGTGACCGGACCGGACGCCGCGGATTTCTCCGCTCCCTTCAGCCCCGCCACGCTCGCGCCGGATGAATCGACGACGCTGGCAGTGACCTTCACGCCGGGGGCTTTGGAACCTCGCTCAGCCACGCTCACCATCGCCAGTGATGACTTTTTCCTCAACGATTTCATCATCGATCTCACGGGTGAAGGGGATGAACCCGCGCTCGTGGTCGAGCAGCCAGCCGGTTCCGCTTTGGAAAATGGCGTTTCCACCGTGGACTTTGGCAACGTGCCCTCCGGTTTCTCCAGCTCGCGCACCTTTGTCCTGCGCAACACCAGCGGCGTCACTCTGAGCAGCCTCTCGGTCAACATCACCGGCGACGATTTCAGCAGCGGACCTTTGTCCGTGACAGAGCTGGGCGTGGGCGAAGACGTCACCCTGCAAGTGCATTTTGAACCGGCCACCCTGGGGTTGAGCACCGGGACTCTCTCCATCAGCAGCAATGATCCCGACGACAATCCCTTTATAATCGGCCTGACCGGGGAGGGCGTCGGCTCTTACGGCTCGGCCACCCCTGTTACGGTGCCGGGCGAAGAAAGCGAGGCTCCTCCCGCCGATCCTGTGGCCTCCTGGAGCGATGAGGCAGCCGGTCTCTACGACGGCCTGCTGCGCGATGCGGACGATAGCGAGACGCTGCTCGGCGCCATCGAGTCGCTCAAGCTCGGCAAAGCCAAGGCCGGCAGCGGCATGGGTGGCGCGGCGAGCGCCAAACTGCGCCTCAACGGCCGCACGGTGTCCGTGCGCGGCACTTTTGACAGCACCGGCCTGCTGAACGCCCCCCTGCCACAAAAAGACGGCTCCACCATCACACTGAACCTGCAACTGATGCGCACCACGGATGGAACGCCGTCGGATGTGATTCGCGGCACGGTGACGTGGGACGGCGCCACCGCCGTGGCGGACCTGCCCCGCGCGCCCTACACCAACAAAGAGACTGCCCCGCCCGCCTTGATTGGCAAATTCACCCTGCTGCTGCCCGCGCCTCCAGGACGCCTCGAAGACGAGCCCGGCGGCGACGGCTGGGCCACGGTCAACATCACCAAAGCGGGCGGCGTGCGGCTCACCGGGCTGCTCGGCGACGGTGTCAAATGGACCGAAAGCGCCTTCCTATCGGCCAAAGGCGAGTTTTCCATTTTTGCTGAATTGTACAAATCCAAGCCCGTCAAGGGCCGCGTGGGTGGCAAGCTGGTGTTTCGCCCGATCGAAGACGTCAGTGACTTCGACGGCAAGATTCAGTGGGTCAAGTTTTCCGTGCCGGGCGATTCTTACCCCGCCTTCACCCTGGAGCGCTGGGCGGTCGGCAGCCGCTTTGAGAAGCCGGCAAAAGGCGCTTACATCCTGGAAGAGTTGACGCCGGCGTACCCGAACACCAACATCAGCTTCTGGGGCAGTCTGCTGACCGGCCTGGAAGAAGCCCAAAAAATCACCCGGGTGGCCAATTGGGAAACCAACCACAAACTCACGCATTACGGCCCGGAAAAACTCAGCGCCAAAGCCAACGCAAACACCGGCGCGTTCACCGGCAGTTACCGCCCGCTCACCGGCGGCAAACCCCTTGCTCTCAAAGGCGTCGTCTTCCAAAAACAAAACCTCGCCGGCGGCGTCTTCCTCGTGCCCGGCGCCAGCGGCCTCGTGCGGGCCAAGCCGGACACATCTTACCCCTATCCCGGCTCCGAAGACGCCGGAGATCTGGCCGAAGCACAAGCTCCCGCCACGCCACCGGACACCCCTGGCATTGAAAACACCGAAGCCAGCCCCGCCGCGGCGGGAGTTTACGTCGGAGTGATCACGGATGTCGGCGGTGAGTCGCGCGGAGGCTTGGAGAACTTCAAACTGAACGCCACCGGCTCATTCAGCGCCACCCTCTGGCTGGACGGTGTGAAATACCCGCTTTTGGGCCAGTTGGAACCTGACGGCTCCTTCTCCACCACCTTGACCACGCCGGATGGTCCCGTGACGGTGTCCCTGCAACTCGGTTTGGAAGAAGACACCACCAATGGCTACCAGCTCACCGGCACGCTCGATCTTGGCTCAGGCACCCTGAACGTGGACGCGCAAATCTTGCCCGCCTACACCACAACGGCACGCGCGCCCGAAGAAGGGAGTTACACCGTGGTGATGATCGCGCCGGAGGATGGAGATCCCAATGAAGAACCCGGCGGCGATGGCTACGGCACTCTTAAGGTCGATTTCAAAGCGCTCTGCAAAGGCGCGTTGGTGCTGGCCGACGGCACCAAAACGACCTTCTCCGGCCACATCTCACGCGCCGGCGAATGGTCCCTGCACCGGCCGCTCTACGGCGCGGTGCCGCAGGGCTTTCTGGCGGGCAAACTGACCTTCCGCACCGTGGATGAAGTAAGCGACGTGGACGGCTCCTGGAGCTGGGTGAAATCAGCGGGCGCGGCTCCGGCAACGGTTTACCCCGGAGGCTTCAACGTGACACGCGCAGTGACCGGCTCCCAATACACGCCGCCGCCGAAAAACACACGCGCCTGGGCCGGGCTGGTGGATGATTGGTACAATGCTTGGTTCCGTCTGAGCGGGCCGGACATGTCCACGCTGCCGCTGTTGAATGTGGAAAGCCTGGACCGTGCCGTGACTTGGACCACTGCCAACAAGGTCGTCTATTACGGACCGGAAAAAGCCACGTTCAAAGTCGCGGCTGCGACCGGGCTGGTGACCGGAAGCTTCCAGGACACGGCGCGCGGCATCAAGCTGCCGTTTGGCGGCGTCTTGTTGCAGAAGCAGGGCGTCGTGTCCGGAGCCTATGTTTCCCAGGGCCGGTCGGGGCGATTCGTGATGCAGCCGCGGCCTTGAGTGTCAAAAAAGTCAAGGAAGTCAACGGTCAAACACGAAGGCAGCGATTCCCGTTTTGCGAGCCTCTTGCAAAACCTCTGTGTTCCTCTGTGCTCTCCGTGGTGAATCCCTGTTTCACAGGTCGGCGCAGAGGCGGGAGAAGGCCTTGAATTGGCTCCCATTCTCCCGCCCCCAAATAAGCCTCGCCTTGCCCCAAACACCGGTTATGGGATAAGCCATGCTTTCCTCCCTGGCTGAACTGGCAGAACGCAAAAAACACGGCCCGCCGCTGGCCGTGCTGACGGCGTATGACTACCCCACGGCGCGTCTGCTGGACGAGGCCGGGGTGGACCTGCTGCTGGTGGGAGACTCCCTTGGCATGGTCGTGCTCGGCCTGCCGGATACCGTTGGCGTGACGATGGCGGACATGCTGCATCACACCCGCGCGGTGCGGCGCGGCGTGCGGCGCGCGCCGGTGGTGGCGGATCTGCCCTATCACAGCTACATGATGCCCGATCAAGCGGTTCACAACGCCCGCCGGCTCGCAGCCGCCGGAGCGGACGCGGTAAAACTGGAGGGCGGCGAGGCGGTGGCGGACCAAGTCCGCGCCATCACAACGGCGGGCATCGCTTTCGTGGGACACATCGGCATGTTGCCGCAAAGCGTGCGCGAGGAGGGCGGCTACAAAAAAAAGGGCCGCACAGCGGAGAGCGCGGAGCAATTGCTGCGGGATGCGCGCGCATTGGAAGCCGCCGGAGCCTGCTCGCTCGTTCTGGAAAGCGTGGTGCCGGAGGTCGCGGCGGACATCACCCGGGCGGTGGGCATCCCGACCATTGGCATCGGAGCCGGACGCGAGGTGGACGGCCAAGTGCTGGTGACACCCGATTTGACCGGCAGTTTCCCCTGGTTCCGTCCCCCCTTCGCAAAAGCGGAAGCCGATGTGGCGGGAGAAATCACAAAAGCGGTCCGGCAATACATCCTGGAAGTACGCGGCGAGACCGCCGCGCCAAAAAAAGGCGCGCGCAAGGCGAAGACGACCAAGGCGTGAAGCTGTTCACGCCGCCCAACGGCGCGCGGACCTCCGAGTCCGCAGCATCTCCCCGGCCCCAACACCTTCCGCGCGTCCCTCCCATCTCGCCGCGATCCAACTTTTGCCCCTTAGCGCCTTTGCGTGAGACTTTTTTGGGGTGGGTTTTGATGTGCAAACCCAGCCTTCGGGCCGCAAACCGCGTGAACTTTCCTGCGCCCCGCGCTGTCTCATGCTATATTGCCCCGCAAAACGATGCAGCCCGCGAAATCCGTCCCCAGTCACTACCAGTTCGCGCTGGCCTCCGGCGCCGTACTGGTGCTCGTCGCCGCCTGGGCGTTGTGGAGCCTGCTGCTGGCCCCCGCGCCACCGCCACGGTCAGCGGAGGATATGAGGCCGGAAGCGCGGGCCGCGCTGGCGCCTTTGGCGGAGATGGAGCACGCGCGGGAAGGCGGCGCGCGCGCATCATCGCCGCCGCAGACCTCCGCCGCCAGGACGGCCCCGCGCCCCGCGCGCGGACGCATCAGCATCGACGAACTGCGCGCCGCCCTCGTCGGGCCGGAAGCAGTGCCGGGGCAGGTGCTGCTTGTCTTTCGTTCGCCGGAGGAACTCGCCGCCTTCCGCGCCCGCGCCGGACTTTACGGACTCACCATTCTGTCCTCCGACGCCCGCCTGAACTCCGCGCAAGTCGCCTGGTCCGACCTGGGCCGCCTCGCGGACGAACTGAACGAACACCCGCGCTCCTATGAAAACGTGGCGGCCAACCTGCTCGCCCGCATCCCCGGCCTGCCCAGAGAACCGGTCATCGACACCGCCAATCAGGGCGGCATGGCCCCGTTCGAGCAAAACGTCTTCGCCAGCATCGGCGCCGGAGGCGACCGCTCCGGCTGGGGCGGCTCCGTCAAAGTCGCCGTGCTCGACTCCGGCATCGCCGCGCATGAAACGCTCGGCGGCATCGCCATCGAACGGGTGAAACTGGCCGACGCCGGCCCGGAGCCGAACGGCCACGGCACCTCCATGGCCTCCCTCATCAGCGGACGCGCCTCCCCGGCGGAAGGCATCGCGCCCGCCGCGCAACTGCTCGACATCTGGGTGGCGAACGAGGACGGCATCAGCAACACCGCGTTGGTGGCCGCGGGCATCATGGAAGCCGTGGACCGCGGCGCGCAGGTCATCAACATCAGCCTCGGCAGCTTCGGCAGCTCGCTCATGCTGCAAAACGCCGTGCAGTACGCCCTGGACCAAAACGTCCTCATCGTCGCCGCCGCCGGCAACGAGCAGCTCAAGCAACTGGCCTATCCCGCCGCCTACCACGGCGTCATCAGCGTCGGCGCGGTGGATGCCGACAAAAAACAAGCCTACTTCTCCAACTCCGGCGGCAACCTCACCTTGGCCGCGCCCGGCGTCGGCATTCTCTCTGCTTATCCCGGCGGAAAAGTCGTCATCGGCAACGGCACCTCCCAAGCCACCGCCATCACCACCGGCGTCATCGCCACCCTCCTCGGCTGGGGCAAGCATCCAAAAGAAATCACCGCCCTGCTAACCAACAACGCCCAAGCCACCGGCGCGCCCAAGGAACAAGTCGGCGCGGGTTTCCTGCAAATGCCGAAACGCTGACAGAGCACACGCGCCCCCGCGCGCCGCAAGATGAGCCACCCCTCTTGCAAAACCTCTGTGTTCCTCCGTGCCCTCTGTGGTGAACCCTTGTTTTCCAGCACAGAGGGCACGGAGGAACACAGAGGCTGAAATCTTTCCACCCTCAATCTTTCTACCCACTCACCTGATCGGTTGAGAACAAGGCATCCTGCGCTTATGATTGCGCACCGTTCCCATGAAAAAACGCCCGCTCCTCGCCGCCTGCATCTTTGCCGGGCTTGGCATCTGCCTCATTGCCGCCGCCAATGACAAACCGGACGGCATCCCGATCGAGAAAGTTTTTGCCTGGCTCGACAAAAACCGGGACGGCAGACTCACCCCCGACGAACTCACCGACACCAAGAAACGCGCGCGTCTGGATGCCGACAAAGACGGCTTCGTCACCCTGGACGAAGCGCGCGCCGTCATCGGCGACATCGTCCCACACGCCTTGCTCGGCCGCAGCCAAAGCGCCCCCTCCGAGAACGAAGCGAGCTTGAAAGAGCAGCCGCAACTGCTCAAAGCCAGTGAGCACGGCGTGGGCCGCTTGATCCCCGATCTCGCCTTGCATGACATCGCCAACAAGGAAGTCCAGCTCGGTGGCAGCACCACCGTGCTCGCCTTGTTCAGCCCCGTCTGCCCCATCAGCCGCAAGCTCGGCCCGGAACTCGCCCGCCTGGAGAAAGACTGCGCCGCCGGCGGCATCACCTTTCTGCTCGTCAACACCCTGCCCTCCGCGAATGCGGATACGATCTCCAAATTCCTCACAACGCACGAACTGGCCTGCCGCGTCATCAACGACACCGGCGGCGCACTGCAACGCGCCTTGAACGCCACCACGACCACCGAGGCCTTCCTCCTCGACGCCGCCCGCACCCTCGTCTATCGCGGCGCCGTCAACGACCAGTACGGCCTCGGTTACGCCAAAGACGCCCCCGCCCGCGCCTACCTGCGCGACGCCCTCACCGACATCGCCGCCGCCCGCCCCGTGAAATACGCCGCCACCACCGCCCCCGGCTGCGCCCTCGACCTGCCCACCGGGGAAAACACCGCCGCTACAGCCAGCGCCGCCACCATCACCTATCACAACGAAATCGCCCGCATCATGCAAGCCAACTGCGTCGAATGCCATCACCGCGACGGACTGGCCCCGTTCGCGCTCGAAACGATGGAGGACGTGCTCGACAACGCCGGCATGATCAAAAAACAGATCCAGCGCGGCGCCATGCCGCCCTGGTTCGCCGCCGCGCCGCCACAGGGCCACGACAGCCCCTGGGCCAACGACCGCTCGCTCTCCGCCCGCGACAAAACCGACCTGCTCGCCTGGCTCGACGGCGATCGTGCCACCGGCGATCCCAAGGACGCCCCCCTGCCCCGCCGTTTCGAGGACGAATGGACCATCGGCAAACCGGATTACATCGTGCAACTGCCGGAACCCGTGCGCATCAAAGCTGAAGGCATCATGCCCTACAAATACGTCATCGCCGAAACCACGCTCACCGAGGACAAATGGGTGCAAGGTTACGAGATCATCCCCACCGGCCGCAGCGTCGTGCATCACGTCATCGTCCAAGCCCATGAACCCGCCCCCGCCCCAATCCACGACAGCGATGAAGGCTACTGGGCCGCCTACGTGCCCGGCAACGCCAGCAAAGTCTATCCTCCCGGATTCGCCCGCAAACTGCCCGCCGGCGCGCGCGTCAGCTTTCAAATCCACTACACCCCAAACGGACGCGCCACCCAGGACCAGCTCCGCATGGGCCTCATCTTCGCCAAAGAGCCGCCGCGTTACGCCGTGCGCACCCTGGCCATGTCCCAGACCAAACTGGACATCCCGCCCGGCGCCGCCCATCACATCGAGACCGTCTCCCGCAAACTGCCCGCCGATGTCACCGTCATGGGCTACGTCGCCCACATGCATGTGCGCGGCAAATCCTTCAAATACGAGATCACCCTGCCGGACGGCTCCACGGACACCCTGCTGGACATCCCGCGCTACGACTTCAACTGGCAGCTCCGCTACGACTGCAAACAAGCCCGCACCCTGCCGCGCGGCAGCACCGTCACCCTCACCGCCGTCTTCGACAACAGCGCCAGCAACCCCGCCAACCCCGACCCCAGCCAGCGCGTCCGCTGGGGTGAGCAGACCCACGACGAAATGATGATCGGCTACTTCGAGACCTTCTCCCCGCTCCCCCGCGGCACGAGCGCCTCCGCGCGCCAGGAGGGCGAGTGACCTCACCCGCCTGGATTGCGGACGCCTCGTCCGCAATCTCACCCCATAAAGCGCCCCCGCGCCAAACGCCCCCATTCAAAAAATTCGTGCTTATTCGTGTTCATTCGTGGTTTTCAATCCGCGTGAAACGCAAGGAACACCCGGCATGACCGGCGGCAGTCTTGGCTCCACCGCCGCTCGCAGATTCGATTGGCAATCGAATTTTGAAAATCCACTTTTTCACTTGCGCCAACCTGCAAACCCTTCATGTTGCGCTTCCGCAAAAAGAAGACCCCTTCGTCTAGCGGTTAGGACACATCCCTTTCACGGATGCGACACGGGTTCGAGTCCCGTAGGGGTCGCCATCGCCGCCATGACGCGGACGGAGAGTTTCGAGGTTCAAGGATTCAGCTTCAAGGCCGCCCTCCTCACCGCTTGGGTGCCGCCCCCCAACACTTGCCCTGCGCTCCCCCGGGAATTTCAAAGTCTCGAGTAAAAAAGAGCGGAGTGGAATTCAGACAGCCCGCCCCGTTGCTCCGAAGCGGATGCGAAACCCTCCACTCGGAGAGGCCATCGACATCAACCCTTGCCCCCTTGACCCGCAACATGTCCACTTGACGCCCCTCCCCATCTCGCCATAACCATTCCCATCCACCGGGCGGACACCGCCCCTTGATCTTCAAACCACCCCAACCTGCTTCACATCATGGCACTCTCCGTCGGCACCACCGCTCCTGATTTCACCCTGACCACGCTCGGCGCCAACGGCCCCGAGTTGTTCAAGCTCTCCGAAAATATTGGCGATAAAAACCTGCTCCTGCTTTTCGTCCCGATGGCCTTCACCGGCGTCTGCACCACCGAATTCTGCGAGATTTCCAAGGGCATCAACGAATACGAAACCCTGAACGCCGCCGTCATCGGCATCAGCGGCGACAATCCCTTCGCACAAAAAGCCTGGGCGGAAAAAGAAGGCATCACCCTCAAACTGCTCAGCGACTACGACCACCACGTCGCCAAAGCCTACGACGTAGCCTACGACGCCTTCCTGCCGGAGAAAAACCTCATCATGGGCGGCGTGCCCAAGCGTTCCGCCTTCATCCTCGACAAAGCCGGCGTCATCCAATACGCCGAGTCCAGCGACAGCCCCGCCCAACTCCCGGACTTCGCCGCCATCAAAGCGAAGCTGGCTGAGCTTGGCTAAAGTGGTGCTATCATCCCTGATTGCACGACGGGGCAAGCTGGGAAGCTTGCCCCACTTTTCATACCCGGGCAAGGCTTGTGGCCGCGCCTCAATGAAGCGCTGCGCACCAAGCCACGGCTGGTGGCAGGGGGGAGATTTGAACTCCCGACCAAGGGCTTATGAGTCCCCTGCTCTACCCCTGAGCTACCCTGCCGGTGTACCATCGCCGCGCGTTCGGCGGCCAGGAGAAAAAGAAACTAAAGCGCCGCCGCGGCCTGTCAAGCTCCGCGTGCATTTCAACAAAAACCGCCTCCAGGGTGTGCATTCCCGATAGCCGCCCGTGCGAAAACGGGCTTCCCACGGGGCGTTGATTTCGCATACCATCGCCCCAGCCATGAAACGCCTCCTTGCCGCCGCGCTCCTCTTTTCCTCATTTCTCATTCCGCATTCGTCATTCGCGGCGGAGCCGCTGCGCGTCTTCATCCGCGCCGGAGAAAAATCCCACGCCCCCGGCGCGCATGATTTCCCGCAATTCCTCAAGGATTGGACCGCCATGCTCAACGAACGCGGCGCGAAGTGCGAGGGCAGCCTCGAGTTTCCCACCAAGGAACAGCTCGACCGTACCGACGTGCTCATCCTCCACGCCCAGGAGGCCGGCAACATCCAGATCGGCGAGCAACGCAAAAACCTCATGGCATTCCTCGCGCGCGGCGGCGGCTTGGTGGTCCTCCACGCCGGAGCGGTGAGCCGGGATCACGACTGGTTCAAGAGCATCATCGGCGGCTCGTGGAAATTCGGCCAGACCAAGTGGCTGGAAGCGCCTCTGAGCCTCTACTTCACCGACCGCGACAACCCAATCACCCAGGACATCTCCAACTTCGATCTCGACGACGAGATTTATTATGACATGGACCTGCTGCCGGACGTGAAAGTCCTGGCCGCCGCCTACACCCCGAAAGGCAAAGACACCGAAGGCAAAGGCAACCAGGAAGCCCAAGCCCGCGCCGCCGAAGCCGTGGCCAAAAAGAAAGGCGTCAACATCTACGACATCCAGCCGCAGATGTGGACGTACGAAATTGCCATCTCGCCCGATCAAACCCCAACTCTCAACTCTCAACTTTCAACTCTCAACTCCACCCCCTACCGCGCCTTCGTCTGCATCCCCGGCCACTGGTACCAAAACTTCTCCCACAACGGCCTGCGCACCGCCATCCTGCGCGGCATCGCCTGGGCCGGGAAACGCGAGAACGTGGACGAATTCTGCAAGCCCGGGGAACTCGGCGACGCCCTTCGCTACGTCGAAGGCGGCGTCCCGCGCCCGCAGGACATGCCGCAACACCTCGAAATCCACCCGGAATTCGAAATCTCCCTCGTCGCTGCCGAACCGCTCATCAACAACCCCATGAACATCGACTGGGACGAAAAAGGCCGGCTCTGGGTGGTGGAAACACCGGAGTACCCGAACGGCCTGCGCCAAGCCAACGTCGAGTCCTGGATGGAATCCGGCTCGCTGCGCCCCGGCGTCTATGAGCGCGAGCCGGAGGACCGCATCAGCATCCTGGAGGACACCGACGGCGACGGCGTCATGGACAAAAAGACCGTGTTCGCCGACAAGATCGAACTCGCCACCAGCAGCGTGTTTTACAAAAACGGCGTCATCGTCTGCGCCGCGCCCGACATCTGGTTCTTCGAGGACACCGACGGCGACGACGTGGCCGACAAACGCACCAAGCTCTACACCAACCTCGGCATCCGCGACACCCACGCCGTCATCAACAACATGCGCTGGGGCCTCGACGGGTGGATTTATGCCACGCATGGGTATTCGAATTCGGACAATGTGATCGGGTTTCCGCAGGGGGAGAAACCCGAAATCCGAAATCCGAAATCCGAAATCGACTGCGGCCCCATCGGCGCCGGCGTCGTCCGCTTCAAGCCGGACGGCACCGCCTTCGAGCAATACGCCTCGCGCAGCGGCAACACCTGGGGACTCGACATTACTTGGGACGGCCAGGTGTTTTACACCCAACCCACCACTGGCAACCCGCTGGTGCATGTCGTGCTGCCGGAATACGTGCTGGCCAAGGGCAAACTGCCGGGCGTCGTCGGCACCAACGCCATCCTGCCGGACGAACGCACCTTTCCGGCGATGGAATGGGAACACCAAGCCTACGTGCAGATCGACCAAGTGGGCCGCTACACTGCCGGCGCCGGTTGCGCGATTTACCAGGGCGGCGCTTGGCCGGAGAAGTGGAACTACAGCTACTTCGTCGGCGAGCCCACGCTCAACATCGTCGGGCACTTCTTCGTGGAACCCGACGGCGTGACTTACAAAGCGAAAAAAGAAGCCGGACGCGAGCAGACCGAGTTCATCCGCAGCCGCAACCTCTGGTTCCGCCCCATCGAAACCCGCGTCGGCCCGGACGGCGCGCTTTACATTGTCGATTTCTGCAACCAAGCCGTCATCCACAACGACACCCGCGGCCCCACCCACGGCCCCGCCAACGCCGCCGTCCGCCCCGACCGCGACCACTACTACGGCCGCATCTGGAAAGTGCAGCACAAGGAGGCGAAGAAGGTGGAGGTGGCGAAAATGGATAAACAAGACCTTCCTGCTCTAATTCAAGAAACATTAAATCATCCGAACGCCAAGGTAAGACTAAAGGCTTGGGAACAGATCATCTCGAACTACACTTTGGACGAAGTGACCGAGACGGCTCCAAAAGTTCAACTGGGTTTTGAAGGCCAGCTAGCTTTTGCGGAGTTCGTTAGAAATAGCGGATGGATGTTGGAGTCCGAAAAGCCGGATCGTGCAAAAGCATACGCAGATCTGCCGGAGGCGGAGAAAGTCGAAGTGCGGCAATCATACGAAGATATTCTCACCAATCACATCAACCTCGTCCGTCCAATCGACCTGATTCAGCTTGAGGATATCATGAGCGATGCCGAAATCGTTAAAAGCGTGCTTCGCGCCTACTCTGCTGCTCAGGACGACTGGACCCGCTCTGCATTCATTGCCGCGTGCAGCGATCATGCGTTGGAAACAATTCAGGCCGCGCTCAAGCATGGCAATGCCGCTCAGTTGGAGAGTCTGGTTGCGGCCTTGCTCGACCAAGCACTCAACCCACAAGGCAAGCAGATTCCCGGTCAGCTTGAAGCGGCGACAGCCCTGATCTTAGCCTGCACTGATGCAGACCAAAAGGCGGAAGCATTGCAGTCCGTCATCTTGCGTGGCATTGCGCAACAGGCGGAACAACCTGCGGAACTGAGTCAAGACCTCACCGACGCCTTGAAAAAACTCCTCGCCCAGCCCGCGCTCGCCGCCGCCACCTTGCCGCTGGTGACGAAGTGGGACAAGGACGGCGCGCTCGCCGGCGAAGTCAAAACGCAACTCGATAAGCTCGGCGCCACGCTTTCCGACAACGCCGCTTCCGTCGAGACCCGTGTCAACGCCGCCAACGCCTTGATCGCAGTCGGCGGCAACGCCGCGGACGTTGGAGTCAAGCCTTTAGGCGATCACCAAACGCCCGATGCTCTCCAGTCCGCCATCATCCAAGCCCTTGATGAACAAGCCCAGGCGGAACGCCTCACCGCCGTTTTTGATCGGCTAAAACCTTTACTCCAACAGCAGGCATTCGAAGCCATCCTCAAACGCCCCGCAGCCGTCACCGCCCTGCTCGATGCCGTGAAGGCCGGCAGCATTGACCGCGCCGCCTTCGCCCCCGGCGACGTGGCGCGTCTGCGCAATCATCCCAACAAACCGCTCGCCCAACGCGCCATCAACCTGTTCAAAGTGGACACCTCCGCCAAGGACGCCATCATTGCCGCGCTCGCGCCGGAGGTGGAAAAACCCGGCGACACGGAAAAAGGCAAGATGATCTTCACCGCCGCCTGCGCCATCTGCCACAAACTCGGAGAGCCAGGAGCGCGGGTGCCCTCACCCGCAGCCGCAGCCGCCGGTGCCCCGCCGGCGATCATCGGCAACGCCGTCGGTCCCGACCTCACCGGCATGGGAGCGCACGGCCCGGCGGAGTTACTGGTGCATATCATCGACCCGAACCGCGAGGTGGACCCCAGCTTTTGGGCCTTCAACATCACCACCAAAAAGGACGAGGTATTGCAAGGCGTCATCACCGGAGAAAACAACGCCACCGTCATGCTCGCCACCCAGACCGGCCTGCGCGAGATCGCCAAGAGCGACATCGCCAAACGCGAGAACACCCAGCGCAGCCTGATGCCGGAGGGCTTGGAGGCGCTGGGCGCGGAAAACCTGCGCGACCTGCTCGCCTACATGTGCGGGGACGCCATGAAGCAGTTCCGCATCCTCAATTTGGCCGATGCCTTCACCGCCGACAGCCGCGAAGGTGTCTTCGCGGGAAGCAGGCCGGATCAAGGGCAAATCCGGCTGGCCAAGCTCGGCAATTTTTCAGTGGAAGGCATTCCCTTTTTCATCCAGGACGCCGCCCGCAGCCCTTCCGGCGCTAACCTCATCGTCCTCAAGGGCGGCCCGCGACCGGACACGCACAGCCAGAGTTTCCCCCCGCGGGTGGAAGTGGCGGTCAACGTCAAGGCCAAGCGCCTGCACCTGCTCAGCGGCATCTCAGGCTGGGGTTACCCGGCTGTCAAAGACGAAACCCCCGCGCTGCGCGCCGTGGTGCTTTACGAGGATGGCAAACGCGAAGCGTTCAGACTCATCAACGGCGTGCATTTCTCCGACTACATCCGTCCCGTGGAAGTCTCCGGCTCGCGCTACATTGAAGGCGTGACCCAGGGGCAGCAAATGCGCCTGCTCACCCTCGAACTCAGCCACCCCGCCGCCATCAAAACACTTGTCCTCGAAAGTCCCCCCGGCAACAAAACCGTCCCGGTGATCGCCGCCGTCACCGCGGACATCGAAGGTAGCGCAGGCATTCTGCCTGTGAGGAGTACCCCGGGCATTCTGCCCGGCGCCAAAGGCAAAGCCAAGGCCAAAGGAAAAGGCAAGGCTGGCGATAGAGTGGGGCAAGCTTCCAGCTTGCCCGGACAAGCTGGAAGCTTGTCCCACCTGCAACCCAAAATCGGCGGTCAAGGCGACGGCCCGCTCCACCCCGCCACCCCGCCGCAATGGGAAGCCGGCAAAACCAAAGTCCTCGTCATCGGCGGCGGTTCGTCGCACGACTTCGCCAAGTTCTTCGGCACCACCGACGTCGAAACGCTCAAGGCCGCCGGCTTCACCGTCCACTACACCGAAGACCGCGATCAAGCCGCCGCCGAACTCGCCAACGCCGACGTCGCCGTCATCAGCGTGAACCGGAAATTCTTCGACACCACCGCCTACCGCAAAACGCTCTTCGATTTCGCCGCCGCCGGCAAGGGCATCGTCATGATGCACCCCGGCACTTGGTATGGCTACCAGGGCTGGCCTGAGTTAAACGCGCAAATCGTCGGCGGCGGCGCGCGCGGGCATGACAAGATTCATTCGTTCGAGGTCAAGAAGGTCAAGGGCCATGCGATCATGGAGGGAGTGCCGGAAGTCTTCACCGTCGAGGACGAACTTTACTACGTGAACGCCGAGCCGGACAACATCCCACCCGGCACCGCCCAGATCGAGGTGCTGGCCGAGACCAGCCCGAGCGACAAATTCCAAAAACCGCACCCCAGCGTCTGGATCACCCGGCATCCGCAAGCCCGCATCGTCTGCATCGCCCCCGGCCACGACGAACGCACCCACGACCACCCCGCCTTCAAACGCCTGCTGACGAACGCGGTGGACTGGGCTGCTGGGAAACCGGAATGACCGCTCGATTTACCGCAGAGGGGGCAAAGAGGCAGAGGACGCAGAGAATGCTTCTTTCTAAAATCTCTGCGTCCTTTGCTCCTCTGCCCCTCTGCGGCAAACGCCCGGCACCGGCCGCTCAAAAAACAAAACAAATTTGAGCTTGCGCCTGCGCCGCTTCCGCGCATCTTCCCGGCCCCTCGTTCCGGCCCAGCCGGGAACAAGGCCTTTTCAGGACAGCAGGAAGCCCCCATGAACATCATTTCCAAACTCGAACAAGAGCAGCTCAAACAGGACATCCCCGACTTTCGGGTGGGTGATTCCGTGAAAGTCCACTGCCGCGTCATCGAAGGCGACAAAGAGCGTGTCCAGATCTTCGCCGGCATTGTCATCGCCCGCAAAGGCTCCGGCCTCAATTCCGCCTACACCGTCCGCAAAATTTCCTATGGCGAGGGCGTCGAGCGCGTGTTCCCGCTGCACACTCCCAGGGTAGCCAAAATCGAGGTCACCCGCCAAGGCAAAGTCCGCCGCGCCCGCCTCCACTACCTGCGCGGCCGCAAAGGCAAGGAAGCCATGGCCGTCAAGGAGCGCAACACCCGCGTCAAGGCCACCGCCTGAGCCAGTTTCCCTCCCAATCTTCCCCTCAACACAAAGCACGCCAAGCCCGCAAAGCTTGGCGTTGTTTTTTTGACAGGATCGCCAGGATTTTTGCGGGATTAACAGGATTCGGATTTCAGGCTTCAGGTTTTCTCCAGCCCGATCACATCCCCCTCCCTGCCGTCCAGCTTCACGCGCCGGTAAAAGCAAGTCGCCCGCTTCGTGTGGCAGCAGCCGCCGCCGCGTTGGTGGACGCGCAGCACCAGCGCGTCCTGGTCGCAGTCCACCAGCACCTCCACCACGTCCTGGAATTCGCCGCTGGTTTTTCCCTTGTGCCAAAACTCTTTCCGGCTGCGGCTCCAATAGACCGCCTGCTTGATCGCGAGCGTCTGCCGCAGGCTTTCCTCGTTCATGTAGGCCAACATCAGCGGCGTGCCGGTGTCCGCGTCCACCGCCATCGCCGGGATCAAGCCGTCCGGGCCGAACTTGGGTGCGAACCCCAGACCCTCCTCGATGGCTTGTTTCCCTTCCCGCGCCGCAAACGCGCCGCCTGTTGCTTTGTTTATTGTATCTGTCTCTGACATCCCGCCAACCTACGCAATCCACGCCGGACGCCAAAACAAAATGGGTTTTGTTCGACAAAACCGCCCCGTTCGCTAAGACAAAAAACGGCACATGGCATCATCTGGCATCCTCATCTCATTCGAAGGCTCGGAAGGCTGCGGCAAATCCACGCAGCTCCGCCTCCTGCGCGCCCGGCTGGAAGGCGCGGGCCGCCGCGTCGAACTCATGCGCGAGCCCGGCGGCACCGCCATCGGCGAGTCCATCCGCCACCTGCTCCAACACGCCCCGGAAGGCGCGGCCATGACCGATGAGACCGAGTTGCTGCTCTTCGCCGCCAGCCGCGCCCAGCTCGTGCGGGAAAAAATCCGCCCGTTGCTGGAGCAGGGCGCCGTGGTCCTGCTCGACCGCTTTCTCGACTCCACCACCGTTTATCAAGGCGTCGCCCGCGGCCTGCCGCCGAACAGCGTCGCCGCCATCAACGCCTTCGCCGTCGGCGGCACGCTGCCGCGCCTGACTTTCCTGCTCGACATGGAAGCCGCCGCCGCCCACGAACGCATCACGCAGACCGGACGCGATCTGGACCGCATCGAGAGCCAGCCGCCGGCCTTCTTTGAAAAAGTCCGCCGGGGCTACCTCGATCTCGCCGCCGCCCAGCCGGACCGCATTCACGTCCTCGACGCCACCCAATCCCCAGACGACCTCCACGAGCGCATCTGGAGCCTCGTCGCCGCCCAACTTCATGTCCTTTAAACCGGAAAACGCCCTCGCTCTGCTCAACCGCGCCGCCACCCAAGGCCGCCTCGGGCACGCCTACCTCATCACCGGCCCGCGCGAAGCCGACCTGAACGGCTTCGCCCTCGACTTCCTCCGCCTCGTCACCGCCAAACCCCGCCACACATGGGACGACTTCCAGCGCGACGGCGCTTACCTCCTCTCCCCCGAGGGCAAAAGCCGCCGCATCATCGTCGGCGACTCCAGCAATCCCGCGCCGAACACCATGCGGCATTTCATCCATCATGTTCAAATGAGTTCCGGCGGACGTTTGAAGCCCGGCATCATCCAGGACGCCGAACGCATGAACGACAGCGCCCAAAACGCCTTTCTCCGCACCCTGGAAGAGCCGCCCGGCGGCGCGCTCTTCCTGCTGCTCACGCACAATCCGCGCGCCCTGCTGCCCACCACGCGTTCCCGCGTCATCGAGATCGCCCTGCTGCCTCCGCCCGGCGCGCGCGTCTTCACCGATTACGAAGAGCGCCTGCTCGGCGTGCTGCGCCAGCTCAGCACCCGCGCCAACGCCGGCATCTCCGGCGCGCTCGCCCTCAAAGCCGGTTTTCAGGAAGTGCTGGAGCAGCTCAAAAGCGACATCAAAAAAGACCTGGAAGACGAATTCAAAAAAGAGCAGGACCACTTCAAACAAACCACCGACGGCGTCTGGCTCAAGCAGCGCGAGGAGCAGGTCGAAGCCCAGATCGAATCCAGCTATCAGCAGCAGCGGGACGCGCTCATGGACCTCCTGCTCTCCTGGATGGGCGATGCCGCCCGCCAGCAAGCCGGCAGCGGAAATCTGGACATCCCCGCCTGCCAGGACGCCACTACCGCCCTCGCCAACCGCTGGACGCCCGCCGAACTCAACAAACGCCTCACCGCCCTGCGCAAGCTCGACCAGCTCCTCCACACCAACGTCAACGAAAGCCTCGCCCTGGAGGTCAGCTTCATCACCGCCTTCGGGTAACAAAGGAGGGCGGGATTGTATTCCCGCCCACTTCTCCGCGGGCGGAGGCGGTGCGGAGCCGGGGGGGGCCGCAGAGCGCAAAGCGCAAAGCGGAATGCGCCCTCTGCGCTCTGCGCCCTGCCCTTGCCCCAAACCGCCTCATGCCCTATTCTGAGCCGCCATCCCCGCCATGAAAATGAAACCCCTCATCCCCGCCCTGACCCTGCTCTGCGCCGCCATCCTCGCCGCTTGCACCACGGTGCCGGATCTCGGCCGCCGGTCATTCAACTTCATCCCGAACAGCCAGCTCAGCGAGATGGGGCTGACCGAGTTCGAGAAATTGAAGACGCAAAAGAAGCTGTCGCAGAACAGCACCCAACTAGCGGCGGTGGACCGGGTGGCGCGACGGTTGATGCCGGTGGTACCCATCGCCAACGCGCAATGGGAGTTTGTGCTTTTCGAGGACTCGTCGCCGAACGCCTTCGCCCTGCCCGGCGGCAAGGTCGGCGTCAACAGCGGCATCTTTCAGGTGGCGAAAAACGACGCCCAACTCGCCGCCGTCATCGGCCATGAACTGGCGCACGTCGTGGCCGGCCATAGCGGCGAGCGCCTCAGCACCGGGCTGCTCAGCACGGCAGCGGTGGTCGGTGTCGGCGCCGTGCTGGGTGGTGGCCGCGTCAGCGACACCCAACGCATCGCCGCCACCACCGGCGCGGGCGCGGTGGCCGGGCTGGGGATGCTGCGT
The DNA here is from genome assembly GCA_964573315.1 of uncultured Verrucomicrobiaceae bacterium. Taxonomy (GTDB): domain Bacteria; phylum Verrucomicrobiota; class Verrucomicrobiia; order Verrucomicrobiales; family Verrucomicrobiaceae; genus JAGRPD01. The sequence goes on from CAZNKC010000011.1 coordinate 39,717, forward strand.
TTCAGCCGCGGCCAGGAGTTGGAGGCGGACAAGCTCGGCGCGCTCTACATGGCCCGCGCCGGCTACGACCCGCGCGAGAGCATCCAGCTTTGGAAAAACTTCTCCGCCGCCCAGGAACGCCAAGGCTCCGGACGCGCCACGGAGTTCCTCAGCACCCATCCGCTCGACTCCACCCGCATCGCCCGTTTGGAGGAATTCATGCCCCGCGCGCTGGCGGAGTACGGAGGTTGAAGATGCCTGTGGAGCCGCCGAATCAACCGGGGGGAGATACGAGCATCGTACGGACGTCTAGTCTGCCGCCGCTCATGAAGCTCGCCGCGAGTTTTTCTTCTTGCTCTTGCGCAGCGTGATCAGTCACGGCTGTTGGTTGTTACATTTTTTCCTCACTCAAAACAATCAAACCGCCGCACCAGTTCCTCCGCCGGCTCCAGCCCGGCGGAGACGCGGATCAGATGGCGGTCCACTCCGCAGGACTCGGCCCAATCCAGTTCCTCGTAATGCGCCAGCAGCACATAGGGGCAGGCCAGGGTGAAGTTTGTGCCGAGGCTCGGCCCTTTGGTCACGCGCAGCCGGTCGTAATAACCCGGCGCGCAGGTGGCCGCGTCTTTGAGCAGCAGCGAGAACAGGCTGCCATAGCCTGCGCCGTCACGGCGGATCGCCTCATAACCCGCGCCGCCGTCCTGGTCCGTGTACCAAACCTTTTCCACCCGCGGATGCGCCCGCAGCCAATCGACCAAGGCTTGCGCGTTGCGGTTCATCACCCGCACGCGCTCCGTGAAATCCCGTGAGTTGCGCTCCAGCGCCACCGCGTCCCCATGCCATAGCTCGTGGTCCGCCGCCGCGTTCAGGAAGCGGGCGAAGGCATTGTAATGCCGCGACCGGCGGTTGAGGATGAGCGAGCCCGCCAGTACGTCTCCCACGCCGGAGAAACTTTTCGTCAGGCTCGTCGTCACCACGTCCGCGAACCGGAAGGCGTCCGCGTTCACCACGGTGGCGATGGTGTCATCGATCACCAGCGGCGCCTCCGGCTGGTGGCGGTCCAGCATCTCCCGCACGCGCGGCAGGTCCGCGCAGCGCAGCAGCGGGTTGCTCGGCGCTTCGGCGAAGAGGCCGGCCAACCCCTCGCCCCGCAGCAGCGGCAGCAGCGCGTCATTGTAATCTGTCTCCGTGAGCAGCGGCAGAAAATGCGCGCCGCTGCCGAATACCTCCTGCAGCTTCAACACGTCCACGTAGGGGAAGTCGAGCTGCGCCGTCTTCAACCCCGGCCGCAGCGCCGTCAGCATCCGGTGGGCGGCGTAGTGCGCCGCCATGCCGGACGGGAAAAGAAACACATCCTCCGGCGTCTGGCCGCTGAGCGCCGCCAGCCGCTCGCGGATGGTGCGGCTCGCCGCCTGTCCTTCCTCCGGGCTTGCCTCCTCCACCGCTCCGCCGCCGCGTAGCGCTGCCACCGCCTGCCGCGTGCTCACCACCTCACCGCAGAAGCGCCAAAAACGCCGCGCCTCATCGTAAGCCGCCTCTGGAAAGACCGCCACGCCGAAGCCCTGCTCCCTCCACACCGCCGCTCGGCCCGTTTTGTCTTTGGTTCGACGTGCGATGAACTCCAGGCAGCGCCGCGCGTGAACCTCGCGCGGGAACACCAGACAGCGCTCCCCTGCCCCCGCCAGCTCCGCCTCCGCCGCCTCGAACAAGGCTCCGATCGCCGGCGGGCAGCAGAAGCGCGGATAACCGGAGCGGAAACTCCCCATCACTTCCGGGTCTTTTTCCTCGTAGCCGATCACATGCCGCCACAGCGGCAGGCAGACCGACACTCCAAACTCGCAGTCCGGTACCGGCGCACCCAAATCCGCCGCGTCACACAAAGGCTCCTTCAACAAATCACGCATCGTCATCTTCCTCCTCGTTCGCCCGCGCCGCCTTGCGCGGCATTCCAACCCGGCATGAATCGCGCGCGTTTCGTCTCAAAACCAAAACGCGCTTCCTCCGGCAAACGGGCATCTTCCTTCATCCGTCCCACCCTAGGCGGCCTTTCCTCCAAGGCAAGAGCACCGCGCGGCAAATGTTGTTGGGATGGCCGCGGAGAACGGCATTCAGAATCACAACCCGCCCAGGATTTTCTCGCTTTGCCATTGAGCGCTCCGCATTGCTGGATTTGATGCCGTCTTTCCCATGAAATACATTTCCACCAGGGGGCTGACGCGGCCTCACTCTTTTTCTGAAGCGGTCGAAGCGGGTTTGGCTCCGGACGGCGGGCTGTTTTTGCCGGAGGAGCTGCCTTCCATTGCGGGGCGCCTGGAGTCTTGGGCGGGGCTGAGTTACGCGGAACTGGCGGCGGAGTTTTTTCAACTCTTCGCGCCCGATATTCCCGCCGAGGAATGGCGGGAATTGACGGCGGCTGCTTACGCGCGGTTTGACGCGCCAGAGGTGGCGCCGCTGCGGCGGCTGGATGAGCGGACCTATGTGCTGGAGCTGTTCCACGGGCCGACGCTGGCGTTCAAGGACTTCGCGCTGCAACTGCTGGGCCTGCTCTACAAGCGGCAGGTGCGGTTGAGCGGACGGCGCATCGCGGTGCTGGGCGCGACCTCCGGGGACACCGGCAGCGCGGCGATTCACGGCTGCATGGGACAGGAGGGGATCACCATTTTCATCCTCTACCCGGATGGCCGGGTGGCGCCGCTGCAGGAGCGGCAGATGGCCTGCACGGGCGCGGACAATGTGTTTGCGATTCCCGTGCCGGGCGCCTTCGACGATGCGCAGCGCTTGGTGAAGGAGGCGTTTGCGGACACGGCGTTCGTGGAGCGTTGCGGGCTTTCGGCGGTGAACTCGATCAACATCGCCCGAGTGCTGGCGCAGTGCGTTTATTACATCTGGGCCTGGCTGCGGCTGCCGGAGGCGGCGCGTGCGACGGCGGAGTTCGTGGTGCCGACGGGCAATTTCGGCAACGTGCTGGCGGGCTGGCTGGCGGCGCGGATGGGACTGCCGACCGGAGGCTTCCGGGTGGCGACGAATCAAAACGACATCCTCTACCGCTTCTTCACCAGCGGCCAATACGAGGAAGGCACGGTGCGGCCCAGCCATGCGCCGAGCATGGACATTCAGTCGGCGTCGAACTTCGAGCGCTTCCTCTATTACCTGCTGCACCACGATGCGGAACAAGTGCGGGAGACGATGGCAAAGATCAAGGCGGGCGAGCCGCTGGCGCTGCAACTGGAGGACATGGGCTTCCGGGCGTCGCGAATGGGAGATGAGGAGATCGCGGCGGCCATTAGGCGAGTGTGGCGGGAGTTCGGTTATGTGATCGATCCGCACACGGCCTGCGCCTTCACGGACATGGCGGCGGACCGGGTGAGCGTGGTGCTGGCGACGGCCAGCCCGGCGAAATTTCCCGAAGTGGTCGCGCAAGCCACCGGCTCCGAGCCGACGCACCCGACGCTGGAGGCGCTCAAGGAACGGCCCCTGTCACGTCATCCACTGCCAGCGCAGGTGGAGGCGGTGAAGACGTTCGTGGCAGTACAGTCCATCCCAAGGAGCGACGCTTTGTAAGCCGCCCCCCCATGGAGCGGCGGTTTGCAACCGCCTCCGAAAACGGGCGGTTACAAACCGCCGCTCCCTGAGGTACTTCCAAAGCGTCTCTCCTTGTTCAATCAGCGAGCACGGCGAGCACGCGCCAGTTGGCGACGGAATCGCGGGAACTATCGCGCTCGGCGCGGAGCTGCTCAATAATGACGCCAGCCTCATCACCTTCCCCGATCTGCCGGAGAGTCTCGGCGGCAAGCAACAGTGCGATGTGGCGGCGGTCGCTGACCGGCACATCCTCCCGCGCGATGGCGGCGGCGATCCGGTAAACGTCGGCGGCGTCCCGATGGCGGCCGGTGACGCGCAAAGCGGCGGCAAGCTCGATCAACGGCGCGGCAGGGTCGCCCGGCTGCCAGCGGTCGTTGAAAGCGCGGTCGAAAGCCAAGAAATCAGCGGCGGTCAAGGGAGCCGCCACGTCAGCGGACGGACCTTCCCGGCGCAGGATGGCGAGCACTCGGCGGATGGCGGGAGAAGATTTGTCCGCCGGACGTTTGAGGAAGCGGGTGATGACGGGGCGTCCGTGTTTTTCACCGATCTCGCGGAAGGAAATTTGCGACGGCTCTCCGCGCGCTTCGGCGGCGGCGAGGGAGGCGAAAGCCAGGGCGATCTCGACGAGTTTGACATCGTACTGCCTGCCGGAGTCGCCGCGCCAGGAAGGCAGGATTTGCTCGGCCGGCCGCGCGCATGCGGCAGCCTCGTCAAAGCGTCCGCTGAGCGCGAAATTGCGCACGGCGCGGGCGCTGTCCAGCCAGGCTTCCTCGGGCGGAGGCAGCATTTGCATTTCCAGATCGGAGGCGGTGAGGTAGGCCGCGGCGGCTTCCTCGTGGCGTCCGGCGGCTTCGAGGTTGTCCCCCAGCGCACGGTGCGCCAAGTGGATGCGGTTGGTTTGCCCGGTCTTCACCACGATGCCCAGGGCGCGCTCATTGGCGGCGACAGCTTTGTCATTCAGGTTGCGCGCCGTGTAGAGACGGGAGACCTCGATCCACCACTCGGCCAGCCAGGGGGACTGCGGTCCTTTGGCGCGGGTTTGCAGATTGATGGCGCTCTCCAGGGCGCGCATGGCGGCGGGCACGTTGCGCTGTTTGAGGCAAAGCGTGGCGCGCTTCGCGTGGATCATGGAAGCGGCGTGTTGATGCGCGGGATATCCGAGGTCGAGGCCGGTGAGAGCCTCGTTGTAAACTGCCTCGGCCTCGCTCCAACGGCCCGCGAAGGTGAGCGTCTCGGCGTGGTTGCGCTGCAACACGGGCCAATTGGAATGGTTGCGCATCTCGTCCGTGGCATGGGCCTTGATGTCGTCGAACTCCGCCAGCGCCTCTTCCAGCCGGCCGGTCTTGGACCAAACATCGGCGCGGTTGCGGCGGGCGATGAAGAGTTTGCGCGGCCCGTCGCGCGTGTGCAGGAGGGATTTCAAGCCGTCGATCAGCAGGTCGTATTGGACATGGCTTTCAGCGACGCGGCCGGTGAGATACAAGGTGCGGGCATAGAGTTCCCGCGCGGTCAGCGGGCCGACGTCGTTGGCGGCGCGCTCCTGCTCCAGCAGGCGGATTTGGCGCTCGACCAGCGGCACCGCCTTGCCTTCGTCGCGCAGGGAACGGTAAATCAGCGCGGCGCGGCCAATGATAGCCTCCTGCACCTCCGGGTCATCGCTGAATTTTTCGATCTCGCCGCTCAAGCCGTCCAGCGCCAAACGCAGAGCCTCGGGATTTTTGCCCTGGCTGGCGAGAGTCCCGGTGTCCTCAAGCAGCCGGTTGAGGAAGGCGAGTGTGCGCTCGGCTTTGTCAGACTGGCTCAGGGCCAGATCGCGCTGGCGCATGGCCTCGGCTCGGTGCGACTCCGCCTGCCGCCGCATGGTCTCGGCTTCCTCGCGCGCCAGGGACTCGCGGAAAAAAGCATAGGTGGCCAGCGTGGCGCCGGCGATCAAGGTGAAGGCGACCATCACCACGGCGGCAGCCAGGGCGCGGTTGCGGCGGATGAATTTGCGCGTGTGTTGAGCCAGTGAGGGCGGCCCGGCGGTGATGGGCAAGTCGTCGAGATGACGCTCGATGTCATCGGCGAGCGCGGCGGCGGAGGCGTAGCGGTCGTCGCGGTTTTTGGCCAGGGCTTTGAGCGTGATCCAATCGAGATCGCCCTTGAGATGCTGGGCGGGGGCCGCTGCCACGGCGCTCGGCCGGCGGGCTTCGTCATGACGCACTGAGCGCAGCAGGCTGTCCAGGGTGGTGTCATCCCTGTGGCTTTGACTGAGCGGAGTGTGGCCCGTGAGCAGTTCGTAAAGGATGGCGCCGAGCGAGTAAATGTCGGCGCGGGTGTCGAGGTCGGGATTGCCGAGGATGGCCTGCTCCGGGCTCATGTAGTCCGGTGTGCCGAGCAAAAAATCATTGCGCGTGCGCAAAGAACCGGCCCGGGGAATGGCGGCGCTGTCCAGCGCGCGGGAGATGCCGAAGTCGATGATCTTGGGGCACGGGTTGCCGTCCACTTCGGCCACGAGAATGTTGCCGGGCTTGAGATCGCGGTGCAGGATGCCCTTTTGGTGGGCGTGCTGGACGGCGCGGCAGATTTTGACAAAGAGCCTTAGGCGGGCCGGGATGTCGAGCCCGCGCTGGTCACAGTAGGCGGTGACGGACGGTCCTTCGACCAGTTCCATGACGAAGTAAGGGCGGCCGCTGCCGGTGGCGCCGGCGTCAAAGACAGCGGCGATGCCCGGATGCTCCATCATGGCCAGCGTCTGGCGTTCCGCGTCGAAACGGGCGACGACCTGCCCCGTGTCCATGCCGAGCTTGATGATTTTCAACGCGACGTGCCGCTGAATGGGCGCGGTCTGCCAAGCCCGCCACACCAAGCCAAAACCGCCCTCGCCGATCCTCTCGACAAGCCGGTAACGCCCGATATCCCGGTCCTCTCGGCTCTCCCATTCCGCCGCCTCGGCCTCGCTCCAATCCCTCATCGCGACACGCAGGAACCCAGCCAAGCCGTCCTGCGAGCCGTAGTCGCTGCTGCAGGGCCGCCGGTCGCTCATCGTTGATTTTCAACGGGCTGGCGCAAAGAAAATAAGCAAATTTTTACAAAAACTTCAAAGACGAACCGGCAACGAATACGGGAGGCGAACGGACCCCTCCGCCAGCCAGGCTGGATGAGTGTTTTCGTTCATCCTACCCCCGGCCAAACTTCGCCTTCAACGCGGCCACGACCCGCGGCGGCACGAACAACTCGATCTGGCCGCCAAGCCGTCCGATTTCCTTGACCAAGCGCGACGAAATGTAAGTCAGCTCCTCGCGCGGCATCAAAAACACCGTTTCCAGATGCGGCTCCAGCTTGCGGTTCATCAAGGCGAGTTGAAACGGGAACCTTCACAAAATCCCCTCCGGAGGGCACGATGAATTTTAACATTGCAACC
>CAZNKC010000011.1:46690-52667 GCA_964573315.1 uncultured Verrucomicrobiaceae bacterium
CTCAAACTCGAAGTCCGACACCGCGCGCAGGCCGCGCAGCAGCGCCAGCGCCTGCTCCCGCCGCGCGAAATCCACCAGCAGCCCGTCGAACGGCATCACCCGCACCCCCTCCAGATGGCCCGCCACGGACTGGATCAACTCCACACGCTCCTCCAAGCTGAACAGGCTCTGCTTGTTGTTTTCCCGCGCCACACCGACGATGACCTCGTCGAAAAGTCCCCGGGCGCGCTCCAGCACATCGAGGTGGCCGTTGGTGATCGGATCGAAACTGCCGGGATAAATGACGCGCCGCATGAGGATGGTGGGTGAAATCGGAATGGCGGGAGTGTATAGGATGCCCATAGAACTGGAAAGGACGAAATGGCCCGTCTATTGCGTTCGTTTGCCCTCCCTGTCCGCCCATGAACCGCCTAGATCCCCTCGATCTCATCCACGCCTACTGCGAGGGTGTGTTCCCCATGGGCGAGGAAGACGGCGCCATCTCCTGGTACCGGCCCCGGATGCGCGGCATCCTGCCGGTGGCGGACTTCCATCTGCCGCGCCGGTTCCAGCAATACCTGCGCTCCTGCCCCTTCGAGACCCGCTGGGACACCGCCTTCGGCGACGTAGTGCGCGGCTGCGCGGACCGCGAAACCACCTGGATCACCGGCACCATCCTGGACGCCTACGAAGAACTGCACCGGCTGGGCTTCGCCCACTCCGCCGAGGTGTGGCGGGACGGGCGTCTGGCCGGCGGCGTCTATGGCGTGGCCATCGGCGGCGCTTTTTTCGGCGAATCCATGTTCAGCCGGGAGCCGCAAGCGTCGAAAGTGGCGCTCGCCCGCTTGCAGGAGCACCTGCACGAACGCGGCTTCATTTTGCACGATACGCAATGGACCACCCCGCATCTGGCGCAGTTCGGCGGGCACGAGATTCCCTGTGCGGACTACTTGGACCTGCTGGCGCAGGCCGTCCGGCTGCCGGTTACTTTCGGCTGAAAAAAAGAGCCACCGAGTCGGCGGCCACATAAACCCGGCGAGCCAGCGGCTCGCCCCACAAAAAGAGTTGGGGCTGGGTGGCTCCCGATTCCACCCAGCCCCTATTGGCATCAACCTCAACACATTCCGCGTTGCCGCGGCGTGTGATGACAACAACCAATCACTCTCAAGACCAGATCCGGAGGCGAACCTCCTTCACTGTTGATGAGTTAGTCTCCTATCCAAACAGATCGTTCAAAAAAATTTGCTTTTTTTCAAAATGCGGCTTTGCCCCTCTTTTTCAGAGACATACGGCGCTCCCGGCGGCCCGGCAGATGCACGATCAGCGTCGCCGCAAAGATGGCGGCGGCGCCGAGCCACCCCACCGTGTGCAGCCTCTCCCCCAGGATCAGAAAGGCGCCAAAGGCCGCAAACAGCGATTCCGTGGACAGGATGACAGCCGCCTCCGCCGGCTTCGTCGCCCGCAGCGCCACCGCCAGCAGGGTGAAAGTCAGCGCGCTGGCCAGGACCCCGACATAAACCACGTCCGGCATGGCTCTGCCGATCGCCGCCAAATCCACCGGCTCCCAAACCAGGACCGCACCCCCGGCCAGCGCCGCCACCACCACGAACTGCGCGGCGGTGAACGCCGCAGCCAGCCCCTCGCGCGCGGCCAAACCCACCAGTACCACATGCAAGGCCCACAGCACCGCCGACAACGCCACCCACACATCCCCGCGCGACAGCGCGGTGAGCGAGCCGCCGCCCAGCAGCCAAGTGCCGAAAAACGAAAGCCCAGCCGCCACCCAGACCCGGCGTCCGGGCCGCTGCCGCATGAGCAGCCAAGCCAGAAACGGCGTCGCCACCACATACAACGCGGTGAGAAACCCCGCATTCGTCACCGTCGCCGTGACCAGCCCGCATTGCTGCAAGGCCGCGCCGCCAAAGAACGCCAGCCCCGCCAGCAGGCTCATGCGGACGAACTCAGCCGGCCGCGCGATCCCTCCCAAAGCCCGCCCTTCCCTCCAGGCCAAAGGGGCCAACACCAGACAGGCCAGCCCCGCCCGCAGCGCAATGAAAAGAAACGGCCCGATGTGTGTCATCGCGCGTTTTTGGCAGATGAAGGCCAGCCCCCAAACCGAGGCGCAGGCCAGCAAAACAAGATTGGCACGCAGCCGGGTCATGCGGTCCTATCGTCCGGCTGGGAGCAAAAAACAATCCCCGCCGAAACGCTTCATCCGGAAAGCCCGCGGTTGGGGCGCTTGTTTTTCAGAGTGGCCGCACCGGTCGCTCCGCACGGCTGCGCGGCGGGTCAGGCGATGAGGTCGGGGATGATCTGGCCGCCGAATTGGCTGAGCTGTTTGAAGCGGCCGCCGTGGTAGAAGGTGAGCTTGTTGTCGTCGAGGCCGAGGAGGTGGAGGAGGGTGATGTGGAGGTCGCGGACGTGGTGGACGCATTCGACGGCTTCCATGCCGGTGTCGTCGGTGAGGCCGATGGTGTGGCCGGCTTTGACGCCGCCACCGGCAAACCAGATGGTCATGGCCTTGGGGTTGTGGTCGCGGCCATAGGCGGTGCCGCCGCGCACGCCGTTGTCCGGGGTACGGCCAAATTCGCCGCACCAGACGATGAGGGTGTCCTCCAGGAGGCCGCGCTGTTTGAGGTCTTTGATGAGGGCGGCGATGGGCTGGTCCACTTGGCGGATGAGATTGCCGTGGGCGCGCTCGATGTAGTCGTGGCTGTCCCAGGTGCCGGCGTAGAGCTGGACGAAGCGGACGCCTTGCTCGACGAGCTTGCGGGCGAGCAGGCATTTGCGGCCAAAGGCGTCGGTGTCCGGCTGGCCGATGCCGTAGCTGTCTTTGAGCGCAGCGGGTTCGTTGTCGAGGTTCATGGCCTCGGGCACCTGCATCTGCATGCGGAAGGCGAGTTCGTAACTCTCCATGCGGGCGAGCAGCTCGTCGTGGTGCGGGTGCTGGACGTAATGGGTTTGGTTCAGCGTGGCGAGGAGGTCGAGGTTGGCGCGCTGGACTGCGGGTGTGACGCCTTGGGGCGGCTGGAGGTCGAGGATGGGTGAGCCTTTGGGGCGGAGGGTGGTGCCTTGGTAGTAGGCGGGCAGGTAGCCGTTGCTCCAGTTGGCGGAGCCGCCTTGGGGGTAGGAGATTTCGGGCAGGACGATGAAGCCGGGCAAGTCTTGGTTGACGGAGCCGAGGCCGTAAGTGACCCAGGAGCCGATGGCGGGGTCGCCGCCGAAGCGGTTGCCGCAGTTCATTTGATACATGGCGGTGGGATGGTTGACGCTGTCAACTTGGCAGCCTCGGTAGAAGCAAAGATCATCGGCGACGCCGGCGAGATGCTGCCAGGGTTCGCTCATCCAGGCGCCGCTTTGGCCGCATTGGCGGAATTTGAACGGGCTTTGCACGTAGTAGCGCTTGCCGCTTTCCATCGCGGATTTTTGCCGGCCTTCGCGGGTGAATTCCTTGAGGTGGAGTTTTTCGAGCGCGGGTTTGGGATCGAAGGTGTCGATGTGGGAGGGGCCGCCTTCCATCATGAGGAAGATGCAGCGTTTGGCGCGCGGCGGCAGGTGGGAGGCGCGGGGTGAAAGCGGGCCTTGCGATTGCGGATTGGGGATTACGGATTGCGGATTTTGTTCGTCGGCGAGCAGGGAGGTGAGGGCGACGCTGCCGAGGCTGGCGCCGAGGCCATAGACGAAGTCGCGCCGGGTGGGGGCGTGCAGGGCGCGGCGGCCGGCGCAGGGGAAGAAGGGGCGCTGGGTCATGACGGCGGGCGAAGTGTGGGCGGGTGAGCGGCTGCCTTTCAGGGGAGCGGGTCGATGTCTTCGTAAATTTCGGCGATGGGGATGGAGCAGTCGATGGAGTCGATGCGGAGAACGCCTCCGGTTTCGACGGTGGTGAGGAGCCAGCCGCCGTTGGGCTGGCGGGTGTAGTGGTCGATCAGCGGCTCGTCCTGAGAGACGAGGAGGTAATCCTGGAGGCTGGCGAGGTGGCGGTAGTACCAGAATTTTTTGCCCCGGTCAAAGCTGGCGGTGGAGTCGGACAGGACTTCGAAGATGACAGTGGGGTTCAGCAAGGTGTCCTGCTGTTCGTCCAAAAACTCGGGTTTGCCGCAGACGATGGTCAGATCAGGATAGGTGAAGTTGCCGATTTCGGGGATGCGGACACGCATGTCGCTGTCGGTGGGGCGGCAGGATTTGCCGCGGAGGTGATTGCTCAAGACCGCCGCTAAATTGGTTTTCAGACGGCTGTGGCGGTAGGTGCCGCCGGACATGGCGTACATTTCGCCGTCGTGGAATTCGCTTTTGAATTCGGCTTGGCGCTCAATGGCGAGGTATTCTTCGGCGGTGAGTTGGTATTTGGGAATCGCGGTCATGACTCAGTAAACATACACGAATTCGTTGGAATTGAGAAGTACGAGGGCGACCTCGGCGAGGGCGCGGGTTTCGGCGTCCGCGTCGGCGGGCTGGAGGTCGGGGATGAAATCGGCGTAGGCGTGGAGGGTTTCGGTGAAGGTGAAGGTTTCGCCTGTGTTTTCTTCGACGGCTTCGCGGGTGATTTGCGTTGGGTATTCGGCGCGCGGCGGGACGACGCGGCGATGATGGGTGGTCATTTTTTTGAGATGGGTGAGGCAGGCGCGGAGTTCTTCGGCGGTGGGGGCGCGGTTGAGGACGAGGAGGAAAAGTTGCTCGATTTCGGACTTCGGATTTCGGGCTTCGGATTTGACGCGGATGCGGTGCGCGAGGGCTAGGGCGCGCTGGGCGGTGTTTTGGGAATTGAAGAGACTGAAGACTTGCGGGGTGACGGTGGAGGCGTCGCGGCGCTCGCAGGAAAAGTCGGGGCCGGGTTCGTTGAAGACTTCCATGAAGGGGTCGGCGAGGCCGCGCAGTTTTTGAATGTAGATAGAGCGGCGGTGGCGTTGTTCGGGCCTGGGATGCGGCACCCAGGCGGCGGCGAAGGTGCCCATGACTTGGCGGGGCTGGAGGGCGGCTTCGAGGTTGATCTCGGGCCGGACGGGGATGCCGCCAAGGGCGGGGTTGAGTTCGCCGGTGATGAAGAGGGTAGCGTCGCGCAGTTCCTCGGCGGTGAGGCGGCGCGGGGTGAAGGCGGCGTAGCTGGCGCCGAGCGGGTCTTTTTCTTTGAGCCGTTCGGGGTCGGGATGAGTGGAGGAGCGCTGCCAAGCTTGGGAGGTGAGGATGAGACGGTGCAGTTCTTTGAGGCTCCAGTTTTTTTCGATGAGATAGGCGGCGAGGAAGTCGAGCAACTCCGGGTGGGTGGGTTTTTTGCCGGTGCCGCCGAAGTTGTTGGGATTGCCGGCGAGGGGCTGGCCGAAGTGCCACATCCAGACGCGGTTGGCGATGACGCGGGCGGTCAGCGGGTTGCGCGGGCTGGCGATCCATTCGGCGAGGGCGAGGCGGCGACCTTCGGGGGATGTCGGAATGGGGATTGCGGATTGCGGATTGAGGGCGGTGATGACGCTGAGCGGGGTGGGTTTGACGGGCGTGGTGGGGGAGAACGGGTCGCCGCCGGCGAGGATGCAGGTTTCCTCAAGCTCGCCCTGAGACATGGGGTCTTTGGGTTGGCGAATGGGTTGAGTGACAGCGGTAATGGCCTGTGTTTTTCCGTTGAAAACAGAAAAGGCGACGGGTTGGAAGCGGTCGAACTCCCAGGTGAGGCGTTCCAGGCCTTTGCGGGCGACGCGTTCGCGGCCGTATTCTTCCGGCCCGAAGCCGACGTGACGCGGCGGGAGTTGGTCTTCGGGCATGCCTTGGCTCAGCAGGGCGGCGCGGGCGCGGGTAAAGCTGGCGCGGTCACGGGCGCGGCCCTTGGCTTTTTGGCCGGCGGGCGGGGCGAGGAGGGCTTTCTCAAAGGCGGAGGAGTCGAGCTTTTGGTTTTTGAACCATTGGCGCGCGGCGACGATTTGGAGTTGGTCGAGGCGGTTGAGTTCGGCTTGGTGTTCGGCTTGGCGTTTTTTGAGATAGGCGGCTTCCTCGAAACCGGCGGTGTTTTCTT
>CAZNKC010000012.1:0-51953 GCA_964573315.1 uncultured Verrucomicrobiaceae bacterium
CCAGGGCTTGCGCATGGAGCAAGCAAGCATGGATGGAGATGATGAATTCCGGCCTCTCAACTTTCCTTTTCCCTCCCCCCCTTCCTTTGTGCCTTTGTGTGAGATTTTTTGGGGCAAGATTTCCATGCGCAAGCCCTGGGAAGCCGCCTTCTTGACCACCCTTGACCCCTGTGCCACACTGCCGCGCTTATGAAAAAATGGACCTCCGTAACGATGCTCTCACTCCTCACCGTCTGCCTGTCCGGCGCGGGCTGCTCGCTGGTCACCGTGCCGGTGAAAACAGTGGGCAGCGTGGTGGAAACCACGGTGAAAACAACAGGCAGCGTGGCGGAAGCACCGTTCAAAGCCGTGGGCGGCCGGCGCGAGGAAAAGGCCGCCGAAAAACCCGCCGAAGAACCGTAGCACAGCCCGTCCCGGCTGTATGTGTCGCGGGCGTCCCGCCCAGCGATGGGGGAGGTGTGGGTAGGAAAATGAGTGGCAGGAAGATTTTTTTTGGAACAAGGCATCCTTCAACCCTCTGCTTCCTCTGTGCCCTCCTGTGATAAAATCCTTTTGTTCATCACAGGAGGGCACAGAGGAAGCAGAGAAATGAAAGGGGGGAAGGCAAGACTTCATGATTTTGCAAATCATTCCCCTGTCCCCATTCCTCTGTCATCCTTCCCCGCTACGCTGAAGCGTGAACAACGGACCCTTCCTTCTCCCGGTGGTGAAAAAAATTCAAAAAAACCGCAAAAAGCAGTTGCGGCCCGCTCAGGAGAAGGCATTATCCCGGCCCTCCGCGACCTCGGCCCTCTTTTTGGGCCGAGCGAAATATCCTGATTTTCATCAGGCTTTTGCTATCGGCGCAGTTCCGGAAAAGACTGTGAACCTCCCTGACTAACAGGGGGCTTCATCGTCTCCCCCCGGAGCAAGCCGGCAGGTCGAAAGGCAACGCTTCTCGAATCATGCCCACCATCAATCAACTCGTCCGACACGGCCGCAAAGACAAGGCGGTCAAGTCCAAGTCGCCTGCGCTCGCCAAGTGCCCGCAGCGCCGCGGTGTGTGCCTCCAGGTCATGACCCGCACGCCGAAGAAGCCGAACTCCGCCCTGCGGAAGGTGGCCAAAGTCCGCCTCACCAACGGCTACGAAGTCATCGCCTACATCGGCGGGGAGGGGCACAACCTCCAGGAGCACTCCATCGTCCTCGTGCGCGGCGGCCGTGTGAAAGACCTTCCCGGCGTGCGCTATCACATCGTGCGCGGCACCCTGGACTGCCTCGGCGTGGACAAGCGCCGTCGCGGTCGCTCGAAGTACGGCGCCAAACGTCCGAAGCCGGGCGCCGCTGCCGACACTGGCAAGAAGAAAAAGTAACCCCCCGCCCTGATTTTCGAACCTCACCCCCTTTCAAGCCATGGCTCGCAGGAAACGTGTATATGACAAACCGGTGGTCAAAGACTCCCGCTACGACAGCGAACTGGTCGGCCACCTGATCAGCCGCGTCATGAACAGCGGCAAAAAGTCGATCGCCGAGGGCATCGTCTATTCCGCCATCGACATCCTCAACGAGAAATCCGAGGCCGTCGATCCGCTGGAACTCTTCACCCGCGCCATCGAGAACGTGAAGCCGAAGGTGGAAACCAAGGCCCGCCGCGTGGGTGGGGCCACCTACCAAGTGCCGTTGGAGGTCGCTCCGGCCCGCTCCGAATCCCTGGCCATGCGCTGGCTCATCAACTACGCCCGCACCAAGCGCGGCGTGCCGATGCACCGCGCCCTCGCCAACGAGCTCAGGGACGCCTCCCAAGGCCAGGGCAACGCCGTGCGCAAGCGCGACGACGTCCACAAGCAAGCCCAGGCCAATCGCGCCTTCGCCCATTTCCGCTGGTAATCCCGCGGACCGAAAAATTCCCCCAACCTTTTTTCGATCCCTTTTTCAATGTCGAACCCCAACTCCCCCAATCGTGAATTCCCCCTGGAGCGCACCCGGAACATCGGGATCTGCGCCCACATCGACGCCGGCAAGACGACCTTGACCGAGCGTGTGCTGTTCTACACCGGCATGATCCACAAGATCGGCGAGGTGCATGACGGCGCGGCCACCACGGACTGGATGGAGCAGGAGCAGGAGCGCGGCATCACCATCACCTCCGCCGCCGTCACGGCGAGCTGGAAGCAGCTCAAGGAAGAAGGCATCTTCAAGCTGCGGGAAAACGAAAACATCCGCATCAACATCATCGACACCCCTGGCCACGTCGATTTCACCGCCGAGGTGGAGCGCTCCCTGCGCGTGCTGGACGGCGCCATCTTCGTGCTTTGCGGCGTCGCCGGCGTGCAGCCGCAGTCCGAGACCGTCTATCGCCAGGCCGAAAAATACGGCGTGCCGCGCATCGCCTTCGTCAACAAGATGGATCGCACTGGCGCGAACTTTGCCAACGTCGTCAAGGACGTGCGCGAAAAACTCGGCGCCAACGCCTGGCCGATTCTCATCCCCATCGGCGCGGAAGACAACCTCTCCGGCCAGATCGACGTGGTCAACCAGAAGGCCATCATCTATTCCGACGACGACAAGTTTGGCTCCACCTATAAGGTGCGCGACCTGGAAGGCGACGAAATCGCCAAGGGCAAAGAAGCTTACGACGGTCTCGTCGCCGCCATTTGCGATGTGGACGATGAACTCGGCATGATGTTCCTGGAGGAGCTGCCCATCAGCGTGCAGGATGTCAAGCAGGCTCTGCGCCGCGCCGTCATCGACAACAAAATCATCCCCATGGCCGGCGGCTCCGCCTTCAAAAACAAAGGCGTGCAGTACCTCGTTGACGCCGTCATCGACTACCTGCCCGGCCCGCTCGACATCCAGCCGCAGCAAGGCCAGTCCGTGGATGATCCCGAAGTCAAAGTGGACGCCGTGCCGGACGACAACGGCAAGTTCATTGCCCTGGGCTTCAAGTTGTGGTCGGACAAATTCGGACGCCTCGTTTTCTTCCGCGTCTATTCCGGCTGCGTCAAAAAAGGCGACACCATTTACAACCCGCGCACCCGCAAGTCCGAGCGTGTCGGCCGCTTGATCCAGATTCAAGCCGCCGTCCACAAGGACATCGACGCCTGTTACTCGGGTGACATCGCCGCCCTCGTCGGCGTCAAGGACGTGCGCACCGGCGACACCTTCTGCGACGAGGATCTCGACATCCAGCTCGAGCCGCCAACCTTCCCGGAGCCGGTCATTTCCATGGCCGTCGAGCCCAAGACCAAGGGCGACCAGGAGAAAATGGCCAACGCCCTTCAGCGCCTCTCCGACGAAGACCCCACCTTCTTCGTCAAGACCGACGAGGAAACCGGCCAGACCATCATCGCCGGCATGGGCGAGTTGCACCTCGAAATTCTCTGCGACCGCCTCAAGCGCGAGCACAAGGTGGAGACCAACACCGGCAAGCCGCAGATCGCCTACCGCGAGACGCTCACCAAGGAAGCTGACGGCGAAGGCAAGCTGGTCAAGCAGTCCGGTGGCCGCGGCCAATACGGCCACGTCATCCTCAAGGTGTACCCCGGCGAGAAAGGCAAGGGCGTCACCGTCGAGAACAAAGTCGTCGGCGGCACCATTCCGAAGGAGTACATCAACGCCTGTAAATCCGGCTGCCTGGAGGCTGTGCTCAACGGCATCATCGCCGGTTATCCGGTGATCGACATGCACATCGACCTTCTCGATGGATCCAGCCACGAAGTGGACTCCAACGAAAACGCCTTCAAAATGGCCGCCATCTTCGCCGTCAAAGACGCGCTCAAAAAAGCCAAGTGCATCCTGCTCGAGCCGATCATGGCCGTGGAAGCCTCCACGCCGGAAGACTACCAAGGCGACATCCTGGGCGACCTCAACCGCCGCCGCGGCAAGATTCAAGGCATGGAAACCCGTGGCACCACCGCCATCCTGCGCGCCGAAGTGCCGCTGGCCGAGATGTTCGGTTACTCCACCGCCATCCGTACCCTTTCCTCGGGCCGCGCCTCCTACTCAATGCAGCCTTCCCACTTCGAGCAAGTGCCGCAACAGATCGTTGATTCGATCGTCGAGCAGCGCGGCGGCTCCAAATAACCCCTTTACCCCTCAACCGTTCCCGGAGAAACGTCATGGACAATCAACGAATCAGAATCCGCCTGCGGGCCTACGATTATCGCGTGCTGGACAAAAGCACGGCGGACATCGTCGAGACCGCGAAGCGCACCGGCGCCCGCGTGGCCGGCCCCATCCCGCTGCCGACCCGCATCGAGAAATTCAGCGTCAACCGCTCCCCGCACGTGGACAAGAAGTCCATGGAGCAGTTCGAAATCCGCACGCACAAACGCCTGCTGGACATCGTCGATCCCACCTCCCGCACCGTGGACGAGTTGAAGAAACTCAACCTTCCCTCCGGCGTGGACATCACCATCCGCATTTAGTTTTCACCCCCGGCAGCGCAACCCCATAGGAGGACAGCATCATGAGTCTCGGATTGATTGGAAAAAAACTCGGCATGACCCAGGTCTATACGGACAAGGGCGACGCCATCGCGGTGACCGTGGTCAGCGTGCAGAGCAACGCCATCGTGCAGGTGAAGACCCAGGCCGGCAAGGACGGCTACTCCGCCGTGCAGGTCGGTTTTGACGACCAAAAGGAAAGCCGGCTGAACAAGCCCACGCTCGGTCATTTCAAGAAAGCCGGCGTCGGCGCCAAGCGCGTACTGCGCGAGTTCCGCCTTGAGTCCGACGATCAGCTCCCCGCTGCGGACACCGCGCTCGGCGCTGACCTGTTCGCCAATGGCCAGTACGTCGATGTCATCGGCGTCACCAAGGGCAAGGGCTTCCAGGGCGCGATGAAGCGCCACGGCTTCTCCGGCCAGCCCATGAGCCACGGCTCCATGATGCACCGCCGCACCGGCTCCATCGGCTGCCGCTCCACCCCCGGTTTGGTGTGGAAGAACCAAAAAATGCCCGGCCACGACGGCCAAGTGCGCCGCACCACGCAGAACCTCGTGGTCGTGCAAAGCCGGCCGGAGGAGGGCCTGCTGCTCATCCAGGGCGCCATCCCCGGCGCCAAAGGCGGCTACGTCATCGTGCGTCCCGCCAAGAAGAAACCCGCCCCGGCGAAAGCTTGAACCTCTGACCCGAACGAATCCCCAGGAGGCTGATCCCCATGTCCGCAACATTGCTTTCCATCGAAACCGCCAAGCAGGCTAACCTGAACCTCGTCGAAGGACGCCAGGGCGGCCAAGCGCTGCACCAGACGGTGGTGGCCTACCGCGCCAACCGCCGTTCCGGCACCGCCTGCACCAAGAACCGCTCCGAGGTCTCCGGCTCCGGCAAGAAACTCTGGCGTCAAAAAGGCACCGGCCGCGCCCGCATGGGCAGCGTGCGCTCCCCCATCTGGAGCGGCGGCGGCGTCGTCTTCGGCCCGCGTCCGCGCGACTACTCGAAGAAGATCCCGAAGAACGTCAAGAAGCTGGCCCTGCGCACCGCGCTGACCGGCCGCATCAACGACGGCGCTGTCTATAGCATCGACTCCTTCGCCGTCGCCGATGGCAAAACCAAAAGCTTCGTCAGCGCCGTCACCGGCCTGACCGATGCGCGCAAAGTGCTCATCGTCGGCGTGTTCGACGAGCTGACCTTCCGCTCCGGACGCAACATCCAGAAAGTCCAGCTCATGTCCGCCGAGGACGTGAACGCCGAGAACCTGCTCGCCTACGACACCATCCTTCTGACGAAGGACGCCCTTGAAACCCTTGCCCGGAGGACCGCATGAAAGACCAGCATTCCATCATCAAAACCATCCGACTCAGCGAGAAGGCCACCCGCATGGGTGAGACCAACAACGAGTACGTCTTCATCGTCGATCCCAAGGCCAACAAGCTGGAGATCAAGAACGCCGTGCAGCGCCTTTTCGGCAAGACCGTCACCGGCGTGCGCACCGCGAACTTCGACGGCAAGAAAAAGCGCGAACGCCGCGCCGACTTTGGCCGCACCAACCATTACAAGAAAGCCATCGTCCGCCTCAAGGAAGGCGATCGCATCGACCTTGTCTGACCCAACCCTTTCCCCGGATCCCTGAACCCCTAACTTTCTGACAGCCATGGCGCTGAAAACCTTCAAGCCCAACACGCCGTCCAACCGCTACAAGGAGTGGTCCTCGTTCGACGACATCACCAAGCATGAGCCGGAGAAAAGCCTCACCGTGGCTTTGCGCCGCAGCGGTGGCCGCAACAACACCGGTCGCATCACCACCCGCCACATTGGCGGCGGCGCCCAGCGCCGCTACCGTCTGGTGGACTTCAAGCGCGCCCGCCACGGCGAGTCCGCCAAGGTGATCGGCATCGAGTACGACCCGAACCGCTCCGCGCGCATCGCCCTGATCGAGTACCCGGACGGCCAGAAATCCTACATCCTGGCCCCCAACCAGCTCAATGTCGGCGCCACCGTCACTGCCGGCGAAAAAGCCGCGCCGGATCTCGGCAACGCCCTGCCTCTGCGCAACATCCCGCTCGGCACCGCCATCCACAACATCGAGTTGATCCCCGGACGCGGTGGCAAGGTCGCCCGCGCCGCCGGCCAGGAAGCCGTCCTTTCCAACCGCGAAGGCGGCTACGCCCTGGTGCGCATGCCCTCCGGCGAGATCCGCAAGATCCACGCCGACTGCTACGCCACCATCGGCAAGGTCGGCAACAGCGAGCACATGAACATCCAGAGCGGCAAAGCCGGCCGCACCCGCTGGCTCGGCACCCGCCCCACCGTGCGCGGCATGTGCATGAACCCCATCGACCACCCCAACGGCGGTGGCGAAGGCCGCTCCAAATCCGGCGGCGGACGCCAGCACCTCAAGAGCCCCTGGGGCCACGTCAAAGGCCAGAAAACCCGCAACAAAAAGAAGGCCAGCGGCAAACTCATCGTCCAGGGCCGCAACGCCAAAAAGTAACCCCGCCGCGCCGCCAACCCTCACACCGCTCACACCAACATGGGACGCTCACTCAAAAAAGGACCCTTCGTTCAGCAAGCCTTGCTCGACAAGGTGGACAAGGCCAACGCCACCAACAGCAAAAAGCCGATCAAGACTTGGGCGCGCAGCTCCATGATCACGCCCGATCTCGTCGGCCACACCTTCCTCGTCCACAACGGCAAAGACTTCGTCAGCGTCTATGTGACCGAGAACATGGTCGGCCACCGCCTCGGCGAATTCGCCGTCACCCGCCTCTTCAAAGGCCACGGCGCTCACACCGTCAAAGTCTCCAAGTAATCCCAACCTCCGCCGCCAGTTTATGAACCGCTTTTCTCCAGTCTTTGCAACCCTCCCCGCCCGGCTCGCCGCCGTGCTGGTGGCGGCTTGCGGCCTGGAGGCTGCGGCGCAGGACGCCCTGGAGTTTCAGGAACTGCAAAACAACCTGCGCACCGCTTACGCCAAAATCCAGGCGCTGGAAAAAGCCGGCAACCCGTCCGCCGCCCTGCAAGAGTCCGCCGCCAGCGCCAATGCCGAGGCCACCGAAGCCAAGGAGCGCTACACCCAGTTGCGCAGCCTGCTCGACGCCCTCGGCATCGGCGCCATCGATAACAGCGGAGATGAAAAAGCCGAGCGCCTCATCGCCGCGCTGAACGACCTCCGTCTCATGAAGGAGGAGAACACCCGTCTCGCCGCCACGCTCCAAGAACTGCTCGCAGCCTCGGTGGCCTTCAGTCAGGTGGCCACGCCGGGAAATCCCGACTCCGTCCGTCAACTGGGCGAGGCCATGGAAGGCGCGCAAAACGCCCTGGCTGCCAGCCACGCCAACACCGGGGAGAGCGCCCGCAAAGACCTTTCCGCCGCCCGCGTCGTCAGCGTCAAGCCCGAGATTGGCATCGTCGTGCTCGACATCGGCAGCCGTGACGGCGTCAAACCCGGCATGCCGTTCAACCTTTTCCGCGAGGACAAGCCCGTGGCTCGTGTCCTCATCACCGACGTGCGCGGCTCCGTCTCCGGCGCCGTGGTGCGCGAGCTTTTCAGCCCCTCGGACAAGCCCATGGTGGGCGACCGCGGCCGGGCGGAAGCCTCCCAATCCCTCTAACCCCGCCTCTCATTATGGAAGTCCGTTCCGTTCACAAATACGCCCGCATCTCCTCGCAGAAGGCCCGCCAGGTCACCCGCGCCATCACCGGGATGCCGGTCTCGCAGGCGCTCAGCGTGCTTGACTTCACCCCGAAGAAAGCCGCCCAGCTCGTCGGCAAAGTCCTGCGCTCCGCCATCGCCAACGCCGAGAACAATCACGAGCTGGACAGCGAGGAGCTCGTCGTCCGCAGCGCCCTCGCCACTCCCGGCCCCACGCTCAAGCGCATCATGCCGCGCGCCCGCGGCTCCGCCGGCGGCATCAAAAAACGCATGAGCCACATCACCGTCATCCTCGGCCCCGGCAAGGAGGCGCAGGAAGAAGAAGCGCCCCAAGCCGCCGCCGCCAACGAATAAGCCACCCGCAACCGCAAACCGAGACACGCATCATGGGACAAAAAGTCAACCCCACCGGCTTCCGCCTCGCCGTCACCAAAGACTGGCGCTCCAAGTGGTACGCTCCCGAAAAGGAGTACGCCGACTCGCTGCACAGCGACCTCGCCATCCGCAAGTACCTCAAGGACAAGCTCATGACCGCCGCCGTGGCCAAGATCGTCATCGAGCGCGCCTGGAACCAAGTCCGCGTCACATTGCACACCGCCCGTCCGGGCTTGGTCATCGGCCGCAAAGGCGAGGCCATCGAGGAGATGAGCCAGAAAATCTCCGGCATGTGCGGTGGCCGCCAGGTCAAGATCGACATTTACGAAATCAAGCAGCCCGAACTCGACGCCCAGCTCGTCGCCGAAAACATCGCCGTGCAGCTTGAGCGCCGGATTTCCTTCCGCCGCGCCATGAAGCGTTCCGTGCAGACCGCCATGGACATGGGCGCCGAAGGCATCCGCATCCGCTGCGCCGGCCGTCTCGGCGGCGCCGACATCGCCCGCGCCGAATGGTACCGCCAGGGCAAGGTACCGCTGCAAACCCTGCGCGTGCCGCTCGATTATGGTTTCGCCGAAGCCAGGACCGTGTATGGTATCATCGGCGTCAAAGTCTGGCTCAACCGCGGCAACGCCCCCGAAGGCACCTCCCCGCGCCGGGACGACCGCCGCCGCGAACGCCGCGGTCCGCGGCCCGGCGGCGACCGTGGCGCTCCCGGAGGACGCGGCGGCGAGCGCGCCGCTCCCGCCTCATCACCCGTTCCCGCCCCCGCCGCTGCTCCCGCACCGGCGCCTGCTCCGGCCGCCGAGTAATCAGTCATTCTCCTTTTTCCCACAACCCGACGAACCCCCATCTTAGTTTCCGATCATGGCTCTTCTTCCCAGTCGCGTTAAATATCGCAAAACCCAGCGCGGCAGCCGCGCCGGGACCGCCTCGCGCGGCAACAAGCTTGACTATGGTGACTTCGGCCTGCAGACGCTCGATCGCGGCTGGGTGAAGAACAACCAGATCGAAGCCTGCCGTGTCGCCATCACCCGTTATCTGAAGCGCAAAGGCCGCGTCTTCATCCGCATCTTCCCGCACAAGCCGGTGACCGCGCGTCCGCCGGAAACCCGAATGGGGAAAGGCAAGGGCGCTCCCGAATTCTGGGTCGCCGTGGTGCTGCCCGGCCACATGCTCTTTGAAGTCTCCGGTGTCAACGAAGCCACCGCGCGCGAAGCCTGCCGCCTCGCCGCCAACAAGCTCGGCATCCGCACCCGCTTCGTCACCCGCACCTCAGCCATTTAATCCGAACCACCCCGCGGCATCCATCCGTCATGAAAATCAAGGAACTTCGAGAACTGACCGTTGATGAACTCGCCGCCCGGCGCGGTGAGTTGAAACAGGAGATCGTCAACCTCCGCATCCAGGCGCAAGTGGGCCAGTTGGAAAACCCCTCCCGCCTCCGGATCATCCGCCGCGAGATCGCCCGCATCGAGACCCTGCTCAGCGCGCGCCGCCACGCCGCCGCCTGATTGAACCCCGAACATTTTTTGAAAAAACATGAGCGAAGAAACAGCCGCCCCCCCAGCCACCGCTGAAACGCCCGCCGCAGAAGGCCGCGACAGCCTGCGCAAGACCCGCGTCGGCGTGGTCAAGTCCGACAAGATGAACAAGACCATCGTGGTCGAGGTGGAGCGCCGTGTGCCGCACCCGCGCTTCAAGAAGATCGTGCGCCGCACCACCAAATTTCACGCCCATGATGAGAAAGAAGAAGCCAAGACCGGCGACAAAGTACGCATCATGGAAACCCGCCCGTTGAGCAAGACCAAGCGCTGGCGTCTGGTCGAGGTTCTGGCCCATTAACCCGCGAACGAATCAACCCAAGCATTTACAGGAGGATAACAGCATGGTCCAGATGGAATCATCCCTGGTGGTGGCAGACAACACCGGAGCCCGCAGCGCCAAAATGATCGGCGTGCTCGGCAAGAAAAACACCCGCCACGCTTACGTCGGCGACATCATCACCGCCCACGTCCGCGAGTCCACGCCGACCGCCGCCGTGAAGAAGGGCGAGGTCGTTCGCGCCGTCGTCGTGCGCAGCGCCTACCCCATCCGCCGCGCCGACGGCTCCACCCTGCGTTTCGATACCAACGCCATCGTCATCATCGACAAAGACAACAACCCCAAAGGCAGCCGCATCTTCGGCCCCGTCGCCCGTGAACTGCGCGACAAAAACTTCATGAAGATCGTCTCCCTCGCCCCCGAAGTGTTATGAGCCGCATCAAAACCCACGTCCGCAAAGGAGACCTCGTGCAAGTGACCTCCGGCGCCCACAAAGGCGCGCAGGGAGCCGTCCTGGAAGTGCAGCCCGGCAAGGGCCGCGTCCTCATCGAAGGCGTCCGCATGATCAAAAAAGCCGTCCGCCCCTCCAAAGAGCGCCAGCAAGGCGGCATCATCGAAAAGGAAGGCCCCATCCACATTTCCAACGTCAAGCTCGCCGAAGCGCCGAAGAAAGCCGCTCCCGCCAAGAAGAAAGTTGCCAAGAAGAAGTAGTTGCATTAATTGCCTCCCCCTCCGTTTCCGTCCGCGCCGTGCGCGGGCCCGCGCAGGAAAGGCGGCGCACCCCGAAAACCCATGGAACCCGAACTCCTCACGCTTTACAAAACCAACGTCCGTTCCGAGCTTCAAAAGAAACTCGGTCTGGCGAACGTGCATCAAGTGCCCGTGCTGCAAAAGATCGTCATCAACTGCTCCGTCGGCTCGCAGGCTGAGCGCAAGCAAGCCGTCGAGGACGCCCAGGCCGATCTGACCCTCATCACCGGCCAGAAGCCCGTCATCACCTATTCCAAGAAAGCCATCGCCAACTTCAAGCTGCGCGCCGGCGAGCCTGTCGGCGTCAAGGTCACCCTGCGCGGCCGCCGCATGTACGACTTCATGATGCGTCTGGTGAAGACCGCCATCCCCCGCGTCCGTGACTTCCGCGGTGTGGCGCCGAAGGCCTTCGATGGCCGCGGCAACTACACCCTCGGCATCACCGACCAGAGCATCTTCCCGGAGGTCGAACTCGACAAAGTCAAGCGCACGCTCGGCTTCGACATCACCTTCGTCACCTCCACGGACACCGACGACCACGCCCGCGAGCTGCTGGCTCAGCTCGGCATGCCCTTCCGCCAGCGCACCACGCCGCAGGCCAAACAAGGCGAATCCCAAGCCCAGGAAGCCGCCGCCTGATCCCATTTCAACCCGCTTTTTGCAAACCGCGTTATGACTGACCCTATCGCTGACTTTTTGACCCGAATCCGCAACGGCTGCATGGCCGGCAAGGAAGAGGTGTTCGCCCCCTTCTCGAAGATGAAGGCCGAGATCGCCCGCATCCTGCAGGAGGAAGGCTACATCTGGGGCTATGAAGTGGACACCGCCGAGACTCATCCGCGTCTCAAGGTCAAGCTCAAATACCAGGGCCGCATCCCCGTGGTGAGCAGCCTCCAACGCATCAGCAAGCCCGGCCTGCGTAAATACGTCTCCGTCGATGAAATCCCCCGCGTGCTCGGCGGTCTCGGCATCTCCATCCTCTCCACCTCCCGCGGCCTCATGACCGGCGCCAAGGCCAAGAGAGCCAAAGTCGGCGGCGAGCTCCTCGCCTTCGTCCACTAAATCCGCAATCTGCAATCCCCAATCCGCAATCCTCATGTCCCGCGTCGGCAAACAACCCATCTCCATCCCGGACAAGGTCATCATCAAAGTGGCTGATGACCGTGGCGTCCAGATCGAAGGGCCCAAGGGCAAATTGTCCTGGAAGCTCCCCGAAGGCGTCAAGATCGAGCAGGAAAACGGTCAAGTGACCGTCACCCGCGAGAACGAAGAGCGCCGCACCCGCGCCATGCACGGCACCACCCAGCGCCTGCTCGGCAACATGGTGCAGGGCGTCAGCCAGGGCTTCCGCAAGGATCTCGAAATTCACGGCGTCGGCTTCCGCGCCTCCGTCAAAGGGGACAAGCTCGACCTCAGCCTCGGCCAGTCCCACCCCCGTCTCCATCCCATCCCCGACGGCATCAAAGTCACCGTCGCTGAAAACACCAAGATCGCCATCGAAGGCATCGACAAACAACTCGTCGGCCAGGTGGCCGCCGACATCCGCGCCTACTACCCGCCGGAGCCTTACAAAGGCAAGGGCGTACGCTACGCCGGTGAGCAAATCCGCCGCAAGGCCGGCAAGAGTGTGAAATAACCCCTTCCGAAGAAAACCGTCATGGCACTGAAAAATCGCAAAACCAACCGCCTGCAGGTCCACAAGCGCATCCGCAAAAAAGTGCGCGGCACCACCGCGCGCCCACGCCTGGCGGTGTTCTTTTCCAACAAAAACGTGTACGCCCAGTTGATCGACGACGATCAGGGCCGCACCCTCTGCTCCGCCTCCACCAAGGAGAAGGGTTTCGGCGCCTCCGGGGCCAACGCCGCCACCGCTGCCAAGGTCGGCCAAGCCGTCGCTGAACGCGCCATCGCCCAGAATGTCAGCAGTGTCGTCTTCGACCGCGGCGGCTTCACCTTCCACGGCAAGGTGAAAGCGCTGGCGGATGCCGCCCGGGAAAAAGGCCTGCAATTCTAATCCTCCACCGCTCCCTCCCTCGACCCGATTATGTCAGCCCATCCAGTCAGCTCCGCCCGCGAAGACGAATCCTCCGGCGCGCCGGAAACCATTGAGAAAGTGGTCCACATCAACCGCTGCGCCAAAGTGGTGAAAGGCGGCCGCCGTTTCAGCTTCAGCGCCCTCGTCGTCTCCGGCGACCAGCAGGGCCGCGTCGGCTGCGGCTTCGGCAAGGCCAACGAGGTCGCCGACGCCATCCGCAAAGCCTCCGATGCCTCCCGTAAAAACATGGAGCCGGTCAAGCTGCTCAACAGCACCATCCCGCACGAAGTCATCGGCGAGCATGGCGGCGGCCGCATCCTGCTGCGCCCCGCCTCCCCCGGCACCGGCATCATCGCCGGCGGTGGCGCCCGCGCCGTGCTGGAAGCCGCTGGCGTGCGCGACGTCATCGGCAAGTCCTTCGGCTCCTCCAACCACGCCAACGTCGTCAAAGCCACCCTCGCCGCCCTCGGCGTGCTGCGTCTGCCCGACGAAATCCTCCGCTCCCGCGGCAAAGCGGTCAAAGAGCGCCAAGCCCTCTGATCCCCGCTCCATCAAGGAAAAGCACGGCCACCACTTGACCCTCCTTGACCTCTCTTGACTGTCCCTTGACTCCTTCCGCCCCTTGACCCCTTCACCCCCATGAGACTGCACGATTTAAAACCCAACCCCGGCGCCGTGAAACGCCGCAAGCGCATCGGCTGCGGCGAGAGTTCCGGCCACGGCAAGACTTCCTGCAAAGGCCACAAGGGCCAGAAGGCACGTGCCGGCAAGGGCATCCGCCCCGGCTTCGAAGGCGGCCAGATGCCTCTCTTCCGCCGCTTGCCCAAGAAAGGCTTCAGCAACGCCGCTTTCAAGACCGTGTACGAAGTGGTGAACCTCGGCTCCCTGGAAACGGCCTTCGAGGACGGCGCCACCGTCAACGAAGAGACCCTGCGCGCCAAGGGCCTCGTCAACCGCACCTGCGACGGTGTCAAAATCCTGGGCGATGGCGAGCTGACCCGGAAGCTGACCGTCCAGGTGGACAAAGTCAGCCGCGCGGCCCGCGAGAAAATCGAAAAAGCGGGCGGCTCCGTGGCCGACGCCTGATTGATTTGCCAAGTTTCTTCTTCGTCACGGTGGGCTGCGCGCCTGGCAACCATTCCGGTTGACAGACGGGTACGCCCACCGACTTCATTTACCCTCCCATGATTTCCGCATTTCGAGACAGTTTCAAGATTCCGGAGCTTCGCTCGCGCATCCTCTTCACCCTGGCGATGATCGTCATCGTGCGCATCGGTACAGCGATCACCCTGCCGGGCGTCGATCCCAGCGTTTTGAGCGAGTGGATTTACAGCCGTGACACGGAGTCCTCCACCGGCGCCGCCGCCGTGGCGGCCCTGCTCAACGTCTTCAGCGGCGGCGGCTTGGAAAACTGCGCCATCTTCGCCCTCGGCATTATGCCCTACATCAGCGCCAGCATCATGATGCAGCTCCTCACCGCGGTGGTGCCGCGGCTCAGCAAGCTGGCGCGCGAGGACGGCGGCCGCCAGAAAATCACCCAGTACACCCGCATCGGCACCATCATTCTGTGTTTGTTCCAAGGTTACCTGCTGGCGCAGTCCCTGCATAGTCCGGGGCAGAATCCATTCCTCGGCGGGTTGCAGGAAACCATTGACCGGCTGCAGCGGCCGCTGGTGCCGGATTACGGTTTCGGTTTCCTGTTCACCACCGTCATTACCATCACCGCCGGCACCATGCTTATGATGTGGCTGGGCGAGATGATCACCGAACGCGGTCTCGGCAACGGCGTCTCTTTGCTCATCTGCGTGAACATCGTCTCCGCGCTGCCGGGCGCGCTGGTGCAGGTGTGGCAGAGTTACGTCGGCGGCGCCACCGCGGACCCGACCAAGGCCGCCATGGTCGTGCTGCTGCTCTTCCTCTTCATCACCGTCATCGCCGGTGTCATCGCCCTGACCCAGGCGCAGCGGCGTGTCGTCATCCAGTACGCCAAGCGCGTCGTCGGCCGCAAGGTCTATGGCGGGCAGACGCAATATCTGCCGCTGAAAGTGAACTACTCCGGCGTCATGCCCATCATCTTCGCCCAGGCCATCATCACCTTCCCCGCCATGATCCTGAGTTCCATGTTTCCGGAGGTGGGCTGGATCAACCGCCTTTCCGCGGCGCTGAGCGCGGGCACGTGGTCCTATGTGATTTCCGCCTTGTTGATTTTCTTCTTCAGCTACTTCTGGGTGGCCACCATGTTCCAGCCCACGCAGATTTCCGAAGATTTGAAGAAAAGCGGCGGTTACATCCCCGGCATCCGCCCCGGCAAACCGACCGCTGACTTCCTGGACTTCACCATGAGCCGCCTGACCTTCGCAGGCGCTGTTTTCCTGACGCTGCTGTATCTGCTGCCCATGCTGATCAGCCGCTGGATGGGCATCTCCCCCGCCGCCGCCCAGTTTTTCGGCGGCACCAGCCTGTTGATCCTCGTCGGCGTGGTGCTGGACGTGATGCGCCATGTGGAGACTCACCTGTTGCAGAGCCATTATGACGGCTTCCTCCGCAAGGGCCGCATTCGCGGGCGCTTCGACCGCGTGCAGGCCTCCGGCGGCAAGGTCGCCAGCTCCTCCACCGTGGTGCTGCTGTGGGCCGTCATCGCCGTG
The DNA here is from genome assembly GCA_964573315.1 of uncultured Verrucomicrobiaceae bacterium. Lineage (GTDB taxonomy): Bacteria > Verrucomicrobiota > Verrucomicrobiia > Verrucomicrobiales > Verrucomicrobiaceae > JAGRPD01. The sequence goes on from CAZNKC010000012.1 coordinate 15,703, forward strand.
CTGACACTCATCGGCATCACCGCCTTCATCATGAAGCAATAGTCCGGCCGGGACGCTTGGGGAATGGCCCCAAGCCTGCTCGTTGTGAATTTTCCTTGATTGAATCCCTTCCTCGGCGCTCTCTACGACCAGCTCATGGCCATCCTCAAAGGCAACCGCATCCCGATCCGCCACGGCGCGCAGCAGCAGGGCATCCGGATGGCCTGCCAGAAGGCCAGGGATATTCTCATCAAAACCGCTTCCCTGGTTCAGGCAGGCGCCACCACCGCCGAGATTGACCGCGCAGCCGCCGCGGAAATCAAAGCCATCGGAGCCAAAAGCGCCTTTCTCGGCTACCGCGGCTTTCCCGGCAACATCTGCATCTCCGTCAACGAGGAGGTCGTTCACGGCATCGGTGGTCCGCGCGTCATCCAGGACGGCGATGTGGTGAAGATCGACATCGGCATCCACTATGAGGGTTGGGTAGGGGACAACGCTCTTACCGTCCCCGTCGGCAATGTGGCCGGGGAGACCCTGCGCCTGCTCGCCGCCACCGAGGAAGCCCTGCTCGTGGCCATCAATCACGCCCGCGACGGCGAGATGCTCGGCACCCTCTGCTGGAGCGTCGAAAACCACGTCAAAAAGTACGGCTTCACCGTCGTGCGGGATTTCGTCGGCCACGGTGTCGGGCGCAAGCTGCACGAAGAGCCGCAGGTGCCGAACTACGGCACGCGCGGCGAGCGGCCCCGTTTGAAAGCCGGCATGACCCTGGCCATCGAACCCATGATCAACCAAGGCCGGGAAAAAACGCGCATCCTCGCCGATGGCTGGACCGTCATCGCCACCGACCGCAAACCCTCCGCGCACTACGAGCACGTCGTGCTCGTCACCGAAGGCGAGCCGGAGATTTTGACGCAGCGCGGACGGATGTTTCCTGAAGGTGTCAACAACTTGACGCCGAGGCCCGTCGGCGAATTGCTGCCATGACCCGGTTTCGTCCATGCATCGACCTGCATGAGGGACGGGTGAAACAAATCGTCGGCTCCACCCTTACGGATGACGGCGCGCAAGTGAGGACGAACTTCGTGAGCGAGCACGGCTCGGACTGGTACGCGCGGCGTTACGCCGAGGACGGGCTGACCGGCGGCCACGTCATTCAGCTCGGCCCCGGCAACGAAGCCGCCGCGCGCGCCGCCTTGTCAGCCTATCCCGGCGGCTTGCAGATCGGCGGCGGCATCCGCCCGGACAACGCCGCCGAATGGCTGGCCGCCGGCGCCAGCCATGTCATCGTGACGAGCTGGCTGTTCGACGGGGAAGGGCGCTTCCTGCCGGAGCGCCTGGACGAGATGGTTGCCGCGGCGGGCAGGGAGCGCTTGGTGCTCGATTTGAGCTGCCGCGCCCGACCCGGCGGCGGCTGGGTGGTGGCGATGAACCGCTGGCAAACTCTTACCGATCTCCTCGTCACCCCCGAGACGCTGTACCGGCTCGCCGCAAGCTGCGCTGAATTCCTGGTCCACGCCGTCGATGTGGAAGGCAAGTGCGCGGGTATCGACGAGGAACTGACGGCCTTTCTCGGCCGGCACAGCCCCATTCCGGTCACATACGCGGGCGGCATCGACAGCTTGGAGACGCTCCATCTCATCGACGCCCTCAGCGGAGGAAAAGTGGACGCCACCATCGGCAGCGCTCTCGATATTTTTGGCGGAAATTTGCTAAAATATGAGGATTGCGTTACGTTTAACAGCAGGCCTGAAAGGATTGGGTTTGCATCCTGTTAAGTATTTTTCTGAATATAAAGCAGAATACAATTTCCTGAACTTTTGGTTGCAATAAGCAGGCAATTGGTATAGACCTTGCTTGGCTCTCTCTCCCGAACTCTCATGACCCGCTCATCGTTTCCTTTTCACTTGACGCCGCATTTTTTGGGGATGGTTTGCCTTTTGGGGCTGGGTTTCCCGCACGGCACGGCGGTGGCCCAATATGGCGCGGCGCCATCCCAGACGGGCTTGTTTTTCGATGACTTGCGGAGCCGGGTGGACCAGTCCGCCTTGGGCGGCGTCGCGGAGCCCGGCGTGCGCAGCGGCGAAGCGGTCTATGACTACGAGCACGGAGTCTGGCGCGACAGTTGGGAAAGCGACCGGGAAATGGGGCACACCGTTTCCAGCTTGAACGAAGCGGCGCGGCAAATGGGGCAGCCGGCTTGGCGCAGCGGCAGCATGGCATTTGCTTCGCGATCTTCTGCGGATTATACCTACTATGCCGGTCAGTACGCCAGTCCTTCCACCTTCTTCGCTCCGCCCTACGTGAGCGACCCCTTCATGGGAGGCCGGCGCAACGTCAAGCTTGGCGGCGTCAACATGGGGCTTGGTCTTTTCAGTTCCCTCGAATACAACGACAACGTGACACTCGCCCCGGAAAACGAGGTGGATGACTTCATCGGCAGCGTGCTTTTGAATATCGACGCCAATTACCAGATGACTCGGTACAATCAGTTGTCTTTGAGGACCACGATCGGCTTCGACCACTATTTCGAGCATCCGGAGGTGGTTCCCTATGGCTCAGGGGATTTCGTGTTCAACGTGCTGCCCGGCTCCACCATCGCCTTCGACATCAAGGCGGGGCCTGTTTTTATTGTGCTTTACGACCGTCTTTCCGTGCGTCCGGCCGCTCAAAACGACTTCGTCCTGGCGGCCAATCAGATATTCGGGGTGCTTCAAAATGACGCGGGTTTGGGCGCTCTGTGGGACATCAATTCCCAGCTCTCACTGTCCGTCAATTACGTCCACTCCACCGCGCGGGCGCTTGAGGATCAGTATGAGATTTTCGACCGGGACATGGATTCGGTTCATGGCAATTTGACCTGGAAACCGACCGGCGTCTGGAGCATCGGATTGGAAGGCGGCATCAGTTGGGTCCGGTACCCGGAAAATTTCAACAACGATGGCATGCTCAGCAATATCGGCTTGGTGTTCGCGACACCTCTGGGTGACAGCAGCTTTTTGCGCGTCGCCGGCGGCTACCAGAAGTTCGACTTTGACTCGCCGCCCGAAGTCAAAGTGTCCGAATCCAGCGTGAAAGCCGCTGAGAGGGAAGTCCAGGCAGCGGGGCGCGATTTGCAAAAGGAGCACACCCATTTGATGACCTTGAAACCTGGCACGCCGGAGTATCTGGACCAGGAACGGCGGGTGGAAGAAGCCCAGGCTACTCTGGACAAGCGTGTCCTCACTGCGGAAACGCTCGGCTCGGCGAGGGCGCAACAACTTGAGGCGAACACGCAGGATGCGTCGGATTTGGGGGATTACTATTACAACGTGACGCTGTCCAACCAGTTGTCCGCTCGTGTCAACCAAGTGCTTTCTTTCGGGCATGAGTCCGCCCTCGGAAACATCAGCAATTCCATCACCGCGGATTACGTCACCTACGGCATCGGCATCATCGCCTGGAGAGGCAGCCGGCTGTCAGTGAGCGCCTACTACGAGGACGCGGAAATGTCCGGCGGCAGGCTGGCTGAGAATCTCGAGCAATACGGGTTCGATGTTTACCTGAGCCACACGCTGAATTCTTGGTGCCGCATGGGCGCCGGTTACCATTATGGCATCACGGATTCCAACCTGCCGGGCAGGGATTTCGATCAGGATTCGTTCAGTGTTGATCTCAGTGTCGCGGTGTCCCGCAAGGCCAGTTTGTCCCTGGGTTACCGTTACTTTACCACTGATGCTGACTCACCGGAGCTTGGCTTTGACCAAAACCGCATCGTCATGTCCTTCAACTATAACTTTTGAAGCACGGGCGGTTGATGGTCTGCCGGGCGTTCTGCGGCAGCGAGATGCCGCTCTTTTCTTTGATTCTATGAAGTTCACTCGTCTCTTGATTTTGGCTCACTTCTGTTTGGCGCTGGCGCCGCTTGCGATCCAGGCCCAAGATCCCGGGTATCAACCTTCGGCGCCTGTGGCCGGCTCAGGCAGCAACCGGGTGGCGGACTCGGGGACTGCCGGCGCGGGCATGTCCGCCGCCATGCTCAATTCCATGGATGTGCTGGACAACACCCGCCAAATCCGTGCGGGTGACGTGGTCAGTGTCCGCGTCGTCGAAGACCGCAAGGAACCCCGTCAAATGACCGTGGGCGTGACCGGCGAAATGTACGCCCCCTATGCCGGACTCGTCAAAGCGGCGGGAAAAACCTCCCGGCAGCTCGCGGAAGAGATCAAGGCCAAGCTTGAGCAATCTTATTTCAAAAAAGCCACGGTCATCGTGGCCATTGACCGCACCATGGAGGAGCGCCGCGGGGTGGGCTATTACAGCGCGGACATGGAGTTTTTCACCATCTTCGGCCAAGTGCTGAAGCAGGGGAAATACGAGCTGCCGCGGGATGAAGACCTTACCATCAGTCAGGCGATTTTGCGCGCCGGTGGTTTCGCCCAGTTCGGCAATCCGAAAAAGGTCCGCGTGGTGCGCCAGATCCCCGGTGGCCAGAGCAGGACCGTCCTCGTCAATTGCGATGACATCATGCGCAAGGGCAATCTCAGCAAAGACATTTTCATCCGCGGCGGCGATGTGCTGATCGTGGATGAAAAGAAGGTTAACTTTTGAGCCGATCATCGCGTGGAGCGAGCCGCTGGCCGCCGTGCGTAGAGGCAACGGGTCCGGTCCACTCGCCCAAAAAAGAGAACCCCGCGCCTCACATGCAGCACGGGGTTCTCACAGCCCTGACAATGAATCTGGAAAAGGTTCGGTGGAATCGGCGGCGATCCGCGTCCTCTACCTGTGAATAAACTAACCTAGAATTGCGGAGAAGCAATATAAAAATGAGAATTTTCTCTCATCTGAGAAAATTCTTACAGCATGACAAAATTCTGACAAAGAACGGCGGGCGGCGTATGGGGCGCGGGCGTCTCGCCTGCGCTTCTCGAATTGCCCACAGGCCCACAGCCAAAGCGCTGAGGCGCTGCGCTTCCCACCCCAAGACGCTGCCGCGCCAAGCGTTGCTCCAGACCCCGGCTCGACCGGCAGCCTGGATGAACTAGAGTCCCCCAACGTCCGGAAGAGGTGATGCACTCACTTCACGGATGCCCCTCATTACTCCTGCTCATCCTCCTGCTCAAAACGCAGGCTTTGGGGCGCTCGTTTGAGCCGGAGCAGGAGAATGAGCATGAGGAAGAATGGCCAACGTTCCCCCTCCCCGCACAGGCTTCTCAAACCCCCGGAAAAACGAGCCGAAACGCATCTTTTCCCTTGGCAGAAAAGCATCCCTCGCTAGTTTGAAGAGGTTGTATCGAACACGTTTCCGGAGCGGTTTTTTTGGACGGATTCAGGCGATAAAACTCCCACCATCCCATGTCCCAAGAAATTGTTGAATCGACCGAGTCGTTGGCCACAGCCGTTGCCGCGGGCCAGAATTATGAGGATTCCCAAATCCGCAAACTGAAGGGGCTGGAAGCCGTGCGCGAACGGCCCGGCATGTACATCGGCTTCACCGATGAGCGCGGCCTCCACCACTGCGTGTTCGAGGTGGTGGACAACTCCATCGACGAATTCCTCGCCGGCTTTTGCAAGAACGTCTTCATCACCATCCATGGCGACGGCTCACTCTCCGTGGAGGACGATGGCCGCGGCATCCCAGTGGGAATCCACCCGGAAGAAGGCATTCCCACCGTCGAACTGGTTTTCACCAACCTTCACGCCGGCGGCAAGTTCGGCGACGGCGCGTACGAGTTCTCCGGCGGCCTGCACGGCGTCGGCGCCAAATGCGTGAACGCCTTGTCCGACTGGTTCCGCGCGGAGATTTATCGCGACGGCAAAATCCACGCCATCGGCTTCGAGCGTGGTGTGACCACCGAACCGCTGCGCGTGCTCGGCAATCTGGACGACGCACAGCGCACCGGCACCAAGATCACCTTCTTCCCGGATGCCACCATCTTCACCATCACCACCGAGTTCAGTTTCGACCTGCTGGTGAAACGCTTGCGCGAGCTGGCCTTCCTCAACCCCGGCATCCGCATCACCTTGGCCGATGAGCGCGTCGAGACCGCGCGCAGTGAGACCTTGTATTACAAGGACGGAGTGGTGGAGTTCGTCCGTCAGCTCAACGAGAACAAACAGCCGGTCAACGAGAAACCGATCGTGCTGGCGGGCCGGCGTGAGATCGAGGTCAATGAGAAAAGGAAGTTCATGCTGGTCGATTGCGTCATGCAGTGGAACGACGGCTTCCTGGAGCAGACGCTCTGTTTCACCAACGCCATCCCCAACCCCGATGGCGGCACCCACCTGTCCGGCTTCCGCAACGCGCTCACCCGCGCCATCAACCAGTACGCCAAGATCAACAACAAGATCAAAGAGAAGGATCTGCAAATCACCGGCGACGATTGCCGCGAGGGCCTGATCTGCGTGCTCAGCATCAAGCACCCGAACCCCAGTTTCAACGCGCAAACCAAGGTGCGCCTCATGAACGTGGAGGTGGAAGGCATCGTCAACAGCCTCGTCTATGACGCCCTCATGGCCTTCCTGGACGAGAACCCGGATGTGGCGGACAAGATCATCGAAAAAGTCAAGACCGCCTCCCGCGCCCGCGAAGCCGCCCGCAAGGCGCGCGAGACGGTGCGCAAGAGCGCCATGAGTGGCGGCGGCCTGCCCGGCAAGCTGGCCGACTGCTCCGAGCGCGACCCCGCCAAGAGCGAGCTGTTCATCGTCGAGGGCGACTCCGCCGGCGGCTCCGCCAAGATGGGCCGCGACCGCAAGGTCCAGGCCATCCTGCCGCTGCGTGGCAAGGTCATCAACGTGGAAAAGGCCGAGCTCGGCAAGGCGCTGAAGAACAAGGAGATTCAGGCCATGATCACCGCCATTGGCGCCGGCATCGGTGTCGGCGTGGATGAGGCGGCCTTCCGGCTCGACAAGGCGCGCTACCACAAAATCGTCATCATGACCGATGCCGACGTGGACGGCAGCCACATCCGCACCCTGCTGCTTACCTTCTTCTGCCGGCACATGCCGGAGCTGGTCAAAGCGGGCTACCTCTACATCGCCCAGCCGCCGCTGTATCTGGTGACTCGGAAAAAGCGCGAGGAGTACGTTCAAGATGACAACCAGCTCAACCGCATCCTGCTGGAACTCGGCGCGGAGGACGTGACCCTGAAAAATGTGGGTGATGGCGCGGTAATCGATCACGAGAGGCTCAAGCAAATCCTCGAACTGCTGTCGCCTCTGGCGCGTTTTGCCGACGTGATCCGGCGGCATGGCGGTGATTTTGAAGACTACCTCCAGGCGCGCGACGTGGAGTCCGGCGCGCTGCCGAAGTACCTGCTGCGCGTGCGCACCGGCAACGAGGAAAGCGTGCAGTACTTCGTGAACGATGAAAAGCTGGCGGCATTCGTGCGGGAGAATCCCGGCATCGCCCTCTCCGGCGGTCATGCCGGCGGCACGATGATCGCCGCCAACGGCGCGCAGGCGGCAAACGGCGAGGAGGCTCCGCCCGCAGCTAACGGCAGCGGCAGCGGCAGCGGCAGCGGCAGCGCGGTGACGCGCCGCGCGCGGCTCATCGAGGTGCATGAAGCGGCGCCGATGAAGCGGCTGTTCGCGCAGCTCGACGAACTCGGCCTGCACATCGACCACTTCAGCAGCCAGGATCAGCCGCTCTTCGAGGTGATCGAAGGCGATGGCGAAAAAGCCCGCCGCCACCCCGTGTTCAGCGTGCCCGGCATCCTGGAGGGCGTCTTGAACATCGGCAAACGCGGCATGGAGATCAAGCGCTTCAAGGGCCTCGGCGAAATGAACGCCAAGCAGCTTTTCGAGACCACGATGGACCCCGTCCGCCGCCGCCTGCTGCGCGTCCACCTCAGCGAGGACAACAACTTCGAAGCTGACCGCATCTTCACCATCCTCATGGGCGACGTCGTCGAGCCGCGCCGACAATTCATCGAGGACAACGCGCTGAATGTGCGGAATTTGGATGTGTGACGCCTGCGGCGGTCAAGGAGTCAAGTTGGTCAAGGAATCAAGACATGGGAACGGTCGATCTGAATGAACTGCGGGTCTATCAGCTTGCGATGCAGGTTGGGGAGGACGCCGCCAACTCGACAACTACATCCGCTCCATCGGCAAAACCAATCCCAACCTCCTCCGCGAGGACTCTCCCGAACCAGTCTTCAACACAGACCTCCCGCCCCTTGAGGATTTCCTAACCGCCCTCGACCACGACTCTTGACCGCTTGACGATTCTTTGACCGCCCCTTGACCATCTTTTGACGATCCTTGACCCCTGTTTGACCTCCCCTCATGCCCGACTCCGCCGATCCCCACTCCAATACCCGCCCCATCAACGTCGAGGACGAAGTCAAGAACTCGTTCCTTGATTACTCGATGTCCGTCATCATCTCGCGCGCGCTGCCGGATGCGCGGGACGGATTGAAACCCTCGCAACGCCGTCTGCTGTTTGCGATGAATGAGCTCGGCGTGCAGCCGAACAAGAAGCATCTCAAGTGTGCCAAGATCGTCGGCGAGACGATGGGTAATTACCACCCGCACGGCGACCAGGCGATTTATCCGACGCTGGTGAACATGGCGCAGCCGTGGTCGATGCGCGATCCGCTGGTCGATGGCCAGGGCAACTTCGGCTCGGTGGAGGGCGACCCGCCGGCGGCGATGCGTTATACCGAGGCGCGGCTCACCCACCTGGGCAACCTCATGATGGCGGACCTGGAGATGGACACCGTCGATTGGGTGAGAAACTACGACGAAACCCGCAACGAGCCGACCGTGCTGCCGTCCGCCTTTCCGCAGATGCTCGTCAACGGCGGCACCGGCATTGCGGTGGGCATGGCCACCAACATGGCGCCGCACAACCTCGGCGAGGTGGTGGATGGCGTCTGCGCGCAGGTGGACAATCCCGCCATCACCACCGAGGAACTGATGCAGCACATCAAGGGGCCGGATTTTCCGACGGGCTGCACCATTCACGGCACGGCGGGCATCCGCGAGTACTTCGAAGGCGGGCGCGGCTCGGTGCGCATCCGCGGCCACGCCGAGATCGTGGAGAGCGGCAAGCACGAGCAGATCATCATCACCGCCATCCCCTACGGCGTGAACCGCGCGCTGCTGGTGGAGCGCATCGCGCAACTGGTGAACGAAAAAGTGCTGCCGGAAATCAGCGGCGTGCGCGACGAGTCGGACGAAAACACCCGCGTGGTGATCGACCTGCGCAAGGACGCGCAGGGCCAGGTGGTGTTGAACAACCTGTTCAAGCACACCTCGCTGGAGACCAGCTTCTCCGTCAACATGCTGGCCATCGACAACCGCCGCCCGCGCCTGCTCAACCTCAAGGACGCCATCGGCTGTTACATCGAGCACCGCCGCGAGGTGGTGCTGCGGCGCACGCGCTTTTTGCTGAGGAAGGCGGAGGCCCAGGCGGAAAAGCTGGAGGCCTTCCTGCTGGCGATTGCGAACCTGGACGAGTTCATCGAGATCATCCGCTCCTCCGCGAACCGGGAGGATGCGTTCAACCGCTTGCAGGCCTATCACTTCCCGGTGTCGCTGGCGCAGGGGCTGGGCATTTTGATTCGCGGCCAGCCTTCCATCGTCGGCGAGCAATACGTTTTCACCGACACCCAGGTGAATCACATCCTCGAACTGCGCCTCTATCAACTGACCGGGCTGGAGCGGGACAAGGTCAAGGAGGAATACGACCGCGTCCTGGCGGAGATCAAAGACCTGCTCGACATCCTGGCCAACGAGCACCGCGTGCTGGCGATCATCAAAGAGGAGTTGCAGGCCATCAAAGCCAAACACGCCACGCCGCGCCTCACGCTCATCGAAGCGGTGGAAGGCGAGATTCGCATCGAGGACTTGATCGCCAACAAACCCAGCATCGTCACCCTGACGCATCGCGGTTACATCAAGCGCACCGACGTGGCGGAGTACCGCCTCCAGGCGCGCGGCGGCAAGGGGCTCAAGGGCATGGAGACGCGCGAAGGCTCCAGCGAGGACGACGAGGGCGATTTCGTGGAGCACTTGTTCACGGCCAGCTCGCACGATTACCTCATGTTCTTCACCAACCTGGGCCGCGTCTATGTGCAGCGCGTGTACGCCATTCCCGAAATGAGCCGCACCGGCAAGGGCCGCAGCATCAAGAACCTGCTCAACCTGCGCGCCGAGGAAAAAATCGCCGCCGTGCTGCGTCTGGAGGCCGCCAGCGACGAGGATGAAACGGTGTGGCGCGAGGATCGCTTCGTCTTCTTTGCCACCAAGGACGGCACGGTGAAAAAGACGCCGCTCTCCGCCTTCCGCAACATCCGCAAGGACGGCATCAACGCCATCAACATCGAGGAGGGCAACGACCTTATCCAGGTCATCCTCACCGACGGCAGCCGGCAGATTTGCCTCGTTACCCACGAGGGCATGTGCTGCAAGTTCGAGGAAACGGGCCCCAACCCCGACGAGCCGAACGTGCGCCCCATGGGCCGCACGGCGGCGGGCGTGCGAGGCATCCGCCCGGCGCCCGAGGACTTCGTCGTCTCCCTCACCGCCGTCGATCCGGACAAGCAAATGCTCGCCGTCTCCGAGAAAGGCCTCGGCAAGCGTACTCCCTTCGAAGAATACCGCCTCACCAACCGCGGCGGCAAGGGCGTCATCACCATGAACGTCACCGAGAAGACGGGCAAAGTCGTCGCCGCCCTCGCGGTGGCTGGCGACGACGAGTTGATGCTCATGACCAGCAGCGGCCAGAGCGTGCGCATCCGCGTCTCCGACATCCGCGAGACCGGTCGCAACGCCCAGGGCGTCCGGCTCATGAACCTGCGCGAAGGCGAGACCATCCAGGACGTGGCCATCGTCATCAGCGATGAGGAAGATGAAGAGGAAATCGACGTGGCCGGTGCCGCGGAAACGGAAGCGCCCAGCGGTGCATCCGAAAATCCGGCGGAAGAAGTCGAGTGACCATGAGCAAGCATAGTCTCTTCGGCTGCGCGTATTTGTTCGCCACGGTTTTGATCGCGGCTGGCATTGCAGCAGCGGAACCTAAGCTTCTCCCGTTGCGCGCGGGGACGGAGTTGTTTGTCGATGACGCCAACCTCGCGCGGAAGGCAAAGGTGACGCGCACCGTGCATGCGGCGCGCAAGCTCCCCCAGCCGGTGTTGAAAGGCGACAACGGAGCGCCCGTGCGCATTTACGGCACGGTCTATCGCAATCCAGAGAACGGCGAGTTCCGCATGTGGTATGGCCGCAGCTACGCCACGTCGAAGGATGGTTTGCATTGGGAAAAACCAGCGTTCGATCTGTTCAAGGTCAGGGGCAAACCCACGAACATCGTTCTGCCCAAGGGTGGCGGCGGTGTGCTGGTGGACGAGATCGAGCCTGATCCGGGCAAGCGTTACAAGGCGCTGCTCGCGGAACCGTTCAAAGTGGGCGGTTTTTCCGGCTACTATTCCGCCGACGGCATTCACTGGACGCGCTACGGCAACGATCGGTTGTTCGAAGTCGGTTCCGAGGTCGGGCATGTTATGCGCGATCCGGCGACACGAAAGTACTTCGCCTACATCCGTCCCTATGCGTCGAAGCATTTCCCGAAGAATGTGAAGGAGAAACGTCTCGGCGCGGTGCTGACGAGTGAGGACTTTGTGAACTGGTCCGGGATGAAAGTCGTGCTCGCCCCGGATGCGCTGGACGATGCCTGGGTCAAAACTCCGGAACAGCGCACCGAGTTCTACGCGATGAGCGGGTTCGCTTACGGGAGGTCTTATCTCGGCGTCGTTCCCGTGTTTCGCATCGAGCGGATCGTGGACAAAACGGAGCCAACCCAATCGCGCTACGACGGGCCGATGGAGGGGCAGCTCATTTCCAGCCGTGACGGATTGAATTGGTCACGCCTCGAAAACCGCGCGCCGGTGCTTCCATCCGGAAGGGAGTATGATATCAGCATCATGAACGTCGCCGCCGCGCCGTTGATCGTGGACGACGAGATCTGGCACTACTACACCGCCATCAGTACCACGCACGGCGCCCCGAGTCCGCAAAAACAGATCACCATCGCGCTCGCCCGCTGGCGGCTGGATGGCTATGTCTCGCTCGACGCCGGTGAAGACGAAGGCGTGGTGGAGACGACGGTGATCGAGGCACACAACGGCGGCCTTGAAATCAATGCGGCCGCCGGCCGGGGCAGTGTGCTTGTGGAGGTCTTGAATCCCGACGGCACGGCCATCCCAGGCTACGTGGCGGCGGACTGTGCGGTGATTTCCACTGACGCGGTGCGGCACCGGGTGCGCTGGGCGGGAACGGATCGCCTGCCGGAGAACCAGGCATTCCGCCTGCGCTTTCGCTTTTCAAATGCCAGCCTGTTCAGCTACACGCTTGTTGATTAGCTCTAAAAGCAGCTTCGATTGGCAATCGAAGCCAGCAGGCCTCACGGATTCGACTGCCAGTCGAATCTACGCACACTGCCAGCCGGCTACAAGTAGCGGAAGTCGTCAGACTTCCCCAGAGCGGCCCCAAGCTCCCGCCACCACCCAGCGGCGAAGAGACCAGACGCGGAGTCGGCGCAAAACAAAAAAAGAACGCCCACTTCTCTGGCCTGACAAAATCCTGTCCTGAATGCCAAAGCAGAGGTAAGCCCTGCCTCCAAGGAAGCCCTGATTGAGGCGATAAAGCCGGGCGCCGCGGGGCGTTCCTTTCCCCCCTCACGTCATGCGTTCCTTCTCCTTCGTCATTCTGTTTGCCGCGTTCGCGCTTTCCGCCGCTGAAAAAAAAGAGCTGCCGCTGACACCGGGCGGCGTGTGGCGCGCGCATGATCCGGCGCGTCCGCGGCCGCCGGTGGTCGTGCCGCCGGAGCCGGGCAAGCCGCCTTCGGACGCGGTCGTGCTTTTCGACGGCAAGGATTTATCCAAGTGGAAGCACGACCCGCGCCGTGATTCGCCGCCGGGAGACGACAAACCGAAGTGGAAAATTGCTGGCGGTTACGCCGAGATCGTGCCGCGCGCGGGCGGCATCCGCACGCGCGAGACGTTCGCGGGAGACTGGCACCTGCATGTGGAGTGGGCCGCGCCCGCGAAGGTGGATGGCAAGGGCCAGGGGCGTGGCAACAGCGGCGTGTTCATCCGAGGCTTCCCGGAAATCCAGGTGCTCGACTCGTTCGAGAACGACACTTATCCCGACGGCCAAGCGGCGGGCTTGTACAGTCATTACCCGCCGATGGTGAACGCCAGCCGCAAGCCGGGCGAGTGGCAGAGCTACGATATTTTCTTCGAGCGCGCCAAGCCGGGGCAAAAAGCGCGGCTCACGCTGCTGCACAACGGCGTGGTGGTCCATTACCTGCGGGAGTTTGACGGCGAGACGCAGGAGGGCGACATCGCGCTGCAAGACCACATTAACCCAGTGCGCTACCGCAACATCTGGCTGCGGCCCCTGCGCAGTGATCCGGATCAGACCGGAACGAAACCGCCCGCCGCCGCCAGCACGGTCAAAAAAACAACGCCCGCCCCGGCGGCGCGCCGGGTGCGCATCAAGACGCTGACCGCGCAGATGAAGTACGACGTGGACGACTTCACGGTGCGCCCGGGAGAATTGGTGGAGGTGGCGCTGGAAAACGGCGACGACCTGCCGCACAACATCGTCTTCTGCCAGCCGGGTACGGACACGGTGGAGCTGTCGCTCAAGCAGATGGAAAACTTGGACGCGGCCCTGAAGCGGGATTGGGTGCCGGATGATAAACGCATCTGGCTGCACTCGAAGATGCTCAATCCGCATCAAAAGGAGACACTGCGCTTCACCGCACCGGAGAAAGCCGGGGACTACCCTTATGTCTGCACCTTTCCCGGTCACGCGATGACGATGCGCGGTGTGATGAAGGTGATGCCGCTGGGGGAAGGGCTGAAGGATTTGCGCTTCGCCCTCTACCTTGGCGCGTGGGAGAAGCTGCCGGATTTCTCCAAGCTCAAGCCGCATCGCGAGGGTGCGGTGGAGGGCAACCTGCTGCGCCTCAATTTTGACGACTACAAAAACGAATACGGCCTCGTCTTCACCGGTGTTTTGCATGTCAAGCGCGCGGGCAGCCATCGCTTCTTCATCGCCGGGGATGACGGTGTCCGGCTGTGGATTGACGGCGTGCCGGTGGTTGAGCATGACGGTGTGCATCCGGCGGAGATCAAGGAGGCCGGCTTGAGGTTGGAAGCGGGCGCGCGGCAGTTCCGCTTGGAGTATTTTCAAAAGCAGGGGCATGCGCGTCTCTTCGCCGCCTGGAAAGGCGCGAACTTCGACGTCACGCCGCTCTCGGAGTGGTTGCCGAAAGGGTGGGAGAAAGGCGCTGCTGGGAAGAAAAAGACGGACTTTGCGCCGATCCCGCTCGTGGTGAAGGACGAGCCGGTGATTTATCGGAACTTCATCGCCGGCGCAGGCAATCGCGGCATCGCGGTGGGTTATCCCGGTGGGGTGAACCTTGTTTGGAGCGCGGAGCAAATGAACTTGGCGCTGCTCTGGCGCGGCGCGTTCATCGACGCCTCCCGTCATTGGAACAGCCGCGGCGGCGGGCATCAGCCGCCGCTGGGTTATGATGCGGCGCAACCGGTTTACGGGCCGCCGCTCACGGTACTGGGCGCGCCGGACGCGGCTTGGCCGGCGCAGGAGGAGCGCGCGCCGGGCTACACTTGGAAAGGTTACCGGCTGGACGACAAACGGCATCCTGTCTTCGAGTACGAGTGGAACGGCTTGCGCGCACGCGACCGCTACGAGGCAGCGTCCGGCAAGCTCAAGCGCCGCCTGACTCTGGAAGGAATAGTACCAGCGGGCGTCTATCTGCGGCTTGCGACGGGCAAGGTGACGGCGCGCGAGGATGGTTTCCTGGTGGACGGCGGTCCGTTGGAACTGGGCAAACTGCGCTTTGAAAACCGCTGCCTCATCCAGGCCAAGGGCGCGCTGGTGGCGGGAGAAAATCTGCTGCTGCCGGTGACGGCGGCGGGTGAGATCGAGGTGATCTATTCCTGGCTTCAGTAGCGCGGCGTTTTTCTTCCGTCGCCTTCGTTTTTTGTCATTGAGCCCGCCCCGGCGGCGGGTGAGACTTGCGGCATGAAAATCGTCGCATGGCTGTCAGTCACGCTTGCCGCCACGGACCCGCCGCCCGTTCCAGTGGATGTGGCCAAGCCGCCCGTCGTGCTGGTGCATGGCATTGACGGCAGCGCGCGCGACATGACACGGCTGGCGCGCGCCTTGCGGGCCTCCGGTCGCGAAGTCTTCACTCCCAGCCTCACTCCCAACGACGGCTCCGTGCCGCTGGAGGAACTTTCCGCGCAATTGGAAAGCTTCATCGCCACCCATGTCTCCCGCCGTCCGTTCGACTTGATAGGCTACAGCATGGGCGGCCTCGTCACCCGGCATTATCTCCAGCAACGCGGCGGCCACGAGCAGACGCGCCGCTACATCTCCCTCAGCACCCCTCATCACGGCACACTCACCGCCTGCATGAGGCGCGGTCCCGGCGCCCGTCAGATGCGCCCCGGCAGTGACTTCCTCGCCACTCTCAACCAGGACACTTCCCTCTTCGCCCAAATCCCCGCCACCAGTTTCTGGACTCCCACCGATCTCATCATCCTCCCCGCCCGCAACTGCATCCTCCCCGGCGCCGCCAACGTCCGCAAGATCGGCATCGGCCACTTCTCGTTCATCATGGAGCGGCGTCTTATTCGCGAGGTCATTGCGGCTCTTGATCCTAAAAACAGAGTTGAGAGTTGATGGTTGAGAGTTGAGAGTTGAGAGTTGAGAGGTTGGAAATGAGCGGCTTGCGCCGCCAAGGGGACTCACCCTCCGGGTGAATGGAGTTTTCGGCGCAAGCCGCTGATTTTGAACTCTCAACAATCAACTCTCGACTCTCAACTTCCTTTTTCGGTTGATGCGAGTGGAGGGTCAAGTGGTCAAAAGCCGTCAAGGGTGGTCAAGTAAGGTTACGGCAGTCGAGAAAACCCAATCCTGTTTTTGGCTGGCATGAGCGGCCACGCCACTCACCGTACGAACATGAACTCCAGCGTGGTCATCAGCGCCCAGGTGATGTTGGCGGCGCCGGCGGTGTCTCCGTGGGTGTTCAACTGCGCGTAGGCGGCGCGTTTTTCCGCCTCCGTTGGCCGGCGGTTGAGGAGGGTGAAGAAGGCGGATTCCACTTGGCGCTTGGGCAGTTCGTTTTTCAAAATCTCGCGCATTACCAGGGAGTCCGGGTGGGTGATCATGCCCTGCACGGCGCCGTTCATCAGCATGAGCACCTGCGGCTGGCTGCCTGAGATACTGTCGCCATCGATCAAATCCCGGTTGCCCTGGCCGAACTCGCGCAGGAAATGGCCGCCCGGCGCGGGCTGCGGCAGGTCGGCGGCGCGCAGCAGTTTCATGCCGTTGTGCTCGAGGATTTTCAGGCCGGAGGCGGAGGTCTCGGCCATCTCCAAGCCGCCGCCGGAGCGCTCCCGCATCGCTTGCTCGAGGCGGTAAAATCCCTCCAGTTTGGCGGCCACGATCGCGCCGGTCACGGTGGCCACGTCCAGGTCGATGGCTCGGCCTTGTTGCGCGACGGTCTGGGGTGTGTAAGCATCGGGATTGCCGAGGACCAGCACCATGAAGGAGTCCCAGGCTTGTTCGGCGGTCATGCGGCGCAGCAGCGGCCCTTGGAAGTGGTAATGCTCGCCGAGCGGCAACGCCTCGGTGGTGGTTTCCCGCTGCCAGGCGCGGGTGTTATAGACGATCTCCATGAAATCCTTCAGCCGCCATTTCAGGCGGACCATTTCCTGGCCCAGGTGGCGCAGCAACTCGGGATTCGCCGCCGCGGACGGGTCATCGACGTTGCGCACGGGCTCCGCCGCGCCCACGCCGAAGGCGCGCTTCCACATGCGGTTGGCGATGGTGATGGAGAAGCGCGGGTTGGAGGGGTGGGTCAGCCAAGCGGCGAAGGACTGGCGCAGTTTTTCCTCTTTGTTGCGGTTTTGCCGGTAGGCTTCATTGGAGCGGTCCTCGCCGCTCCAGCGGATGAATTTCGGCTTCACCGGCTCGCCGGGTTTGCCGTCTTTGTAGGTGTAGTCGTGTGGCAGGCGGAGGCGGTTTTCCTTGGTGTCGCGCACGACGTAGCGGTTGGCGCTGATGATGTCTCCCAGGAGGCCGCGCGCCTGCTCGACTTTTTTCATGTCGCCGTCGTTTTTCCCGGCGAATTCACTGAGTTCGCCCATGATGCGGTCCAGGGGATCTCCCATCATGTCGCCGCCATAATCGCCGGTGCGTGTGGCGCCGAAGAAGGCGGCCATTTCGTAGAACTGCTTTTGCGTCCAGTCGGAGAAGGGGTGGTCATGGCACTGGGCGCAGGCGACGTCGGTGCCGAGGAAGACGGAGAAGGTGTTGGCGAGGTTGTCGAGGATCATGCCGGAGTCGCGTAGCAGGTAGCCGGTGGCGCCGTTGCTCCAGAGCTTGCCGGTGGCGGTGAGCATGTCTGACACGGTTTCGTTGTAGGGCCGGTTGGCACGGATTTGCTGCTTGATCCAGTCCACGTAGGGGTCGGCCTTCATCAGGCGGGAGTTGTCGGGATCCCGCACCCGCAGCATGGCGGCGAAGTAGTTGTAGAGATGGCTGGTGTAGCCGTCCGAGTCGAGCAGCGCGCGGATCAACTGCGAGCGTTTGCGCGGCGAGGAATCTTCCAGGAAAGCCACTGTCTCCGCCTGGGTCGGGATGCGGCCGGCGATGTCCAAATAGGCGCGGCGTACGAAGGTCTCGTCGCTGGCGGGTGGGTTCGGGGAGATGCCTTTGTCCCGCAGCTTGCGGTCGATGAGGGCATCAATGCGCGCGGCGGCTGCGGCCACGGTCTGATCCACCGGCAGGGAGGCCACCGGCGTCGGCGCGGTTTCCAGCCACTCGCGATCCGCCTTCGAGAGTTTTTCGAGCGGCACTGCGTGCAGGCGTCCTGCGGCGTCGGTGAGCAGCACCTTGCCCTCTTCCAGGCCGGTGTAGTCAGCCGCCAGTTGGCGGCCCTGGGTGTCCGTCCAGGTGCGGGGTTCCGCCAGAACGGACACCGCAGTCAATAGGACGAGAGCGCAAGGGATTTTCATGGCGGTTATCGGGGCATTGTCCCGAAAAATCTTGCCGGGGGCAAGAAAAAAGGGGTTCATCCGGGAAGTTGCGCATTCCAGGAGGGCAGTGTGAAACGCGATGGCGCGGCAGCTTTTGGGTGCTGCGCTTGGCGCAGCTTTGGATTCGAGCGGCCAGGAGATGCTGATGCGGAAAGGACGCGCGCACGTTCTCCCCGCGTCCAATCCAAAGCGCCGGCAACCGGCGCACTCCAAATCGCTGCCGCGCTCCTTGCCCTTCTGCCTTACTTCTTGGCCTGCGCCTGCGGCGGCACGCGGAAGAGCTTGCCGGTGTAAGGGCACTTCACTTCGGTGCCGACGGAGAGGCCGGTGACATCGACGAGTTGATGCTTTTCGGCGTAGGGGCTGTTGACAAAACCGGGGCGGCCGGGGATGGGGGCGCCGAAAGGCATCTTGGTGGCGGCGGCTTGCGGCGCGGGGGCGGGCTCTTTCTTGGGCTCGACCTTGGCGGTGGCGGGCGGCGATGAAGGCGCAGGAGCCGGGGTGGTCTTGGCCGGCGGGGTGTTGGCGGCGACAGCGGGTCCAGGCTTGGGTTTGGATTGTTCTGTCTTGGCTGGGGCCGGAGGCGCGGCGGGCGTGGGAGCAGCCTGCGGCTTCGGCTGAGGAGCGGGCGCGGTGGCAGCGAGTTGGGGGCCGGCCTTGAGTTCGGGCGCGGCTGGCGTTTGCGGCCTGCTTTGCGGCGCGGGCGCCGGTTTGGTGGCGGCGGGTTTGGGCTGATTCGCCGCAAGCTGGGTCTTGGGCGTCACCGCCGGGCTGACGGCAGCGGCGGGAACGATGAAGGGGCGCTGCGTGTAGGGGCAGACGACTTTGGAGCCGACACTCATGCCGCGCACATCAATGAGCCGCGGCGGGTTGGTGTGCGGGCTGCGCACGTAACCGGTCAGCCCGCTCACGCTGTAGGCGGCCGGGAATTCGGTTGGCGCGGCCACCGGTTGCACTTTGGGCTGCGCGGGTTCGACGATTTTGGGAGCACTGGCATTTTGGGAGGCCAGCAGGGGGCCGGACGGCTGGCCGAGATCCGTGGCTTTGGGGGCCGACATGCCGTTGGCGATGAAGGGAATCAAGCCATCCTGACGGATTTGCCTCCAGGACTCGCTCGGCGGCAGGCTGCAGGAGGGAAGGATAACCAGAGCGGCCAAACCGAGGACGGCTGCCGTGCGGGAGGAGTGTGTAGGCTGCATGGTGGTTGAAGCGCTTATTTTCAAAGAAAACAGTGGAATTATATGATTTTTTATACATTTGGCAATCTTCAAGGCTTGAGAATTGCCGACCAATTTAATTTAACCATAGATAGAAATAAAATCCACAATTAAATATTTGGAATTGGCTGCTTTTGTCGTCTTTGTGGCTCATGCGTTGGAAGATTCTCACTATCGGCAAGCCTGCTTTGACTTGGGCTAAAATGGGCGCGGCGGACTATCTGGAACGGCTGGGCCGTACGGGCCGGATCGAGTGGCAATGCGTGCGCGACGGCTCCAGCGCGCAGGTGACGGAGCGCCTGCTGGAGGCGAGCACGAACTGCCTGCGGGTGGTGTTGGACGAGCGCGGCAAGGCCTGGCGCAGCATGGAGTTGGCGCGTTGGATCGGGGAACGCCGGCTGGAGGGCGTGAAATGCGCGGCGCTGCTCGTGGGCGGCGCGGATGGGCACGCCGAGGAGGTGCGCGCGGCGGCGGATGTGTGTTGGTCGTTGTCGCCGCTGACCTTACAGCATGAATTAGCGCTGCTGGTGGCGCTGGAGCAGCTTTACAGGGCGGGCAGCATTCTGCGGGGGGAACCTTATCATCGCGAGGGGTGATGCCGTGCCGTTTCAGATCAAGCTGCCTTGGCTTTTCTGGGGAGGCAGGGACCGGCGTCTTGAAGTGGTTTTGAGAGGGACGCCGTTCAGCACGGCGAGGAGGCGCTCCAGTCCGGCGCGTTTGATCTCCAGCGCGTCGAGGACGCCGGTGAGATGAACGAAGGCCTGCTCACGGCAGACGCGCTTGATTTTGTTCACATGCTCCGGGGCCAGGAGGGTGGAGCGGTCCAAACGGATGAAGATTCCGTGGGGCAGAAGGCGCTCCCATTCGCCGACCGTACGATAGACGTAAAAGATGCGGCCATCCGTCAGCTTCACTTCCGAGTAGTTGGAATCCGCGATGATGAGGGCGATGCTGCGGGTGGGAACGATGGTGAAGCTACGCTCGACGGGGATGATGACGGTGTCGTTCTCCTGAAGCCCGGGGGAAGGCCCGGCCGGCGCCGCCGCTTGAATGCGTCTCTGCAAGCGTTCGATGGCGAGGTGGATGCGCTCCTGTCTCAGGGGCTTCATCACAAAATCCAAGGAGCCGATGTCAAACGCGCGGACCGCGAACTCATCGTGGGCGGTGACAAAGATGATGTGCGGCAGGGGCTGGAGCTTTGTCAGCAGAGAGAAGCCGTTGTTGCCGGGCATGACGATGTCCAGAAACACCACGTCTGGGCGCAACCGCTCGCAGAGGTCGCAGGCGTCCTGAACCGAGGCGGCCTCTCCGGCCACACGCACGCCGGGGCATCCGGCCAGATAGTAACGCAGCAGATCACGGGAGCGCTGCTCGTCATCCACCAGTACGGCGGTGATAGCGTCTTGGGAGACGAGTTTTTTCATTTCAGAGCGATGGCGATGGTGGCGATGACCCGGCCTTCGATCTCCATGAGGGAGAATCTGGAGCGCGACGGGAAACAATGGCGGGCGATGGATCTCACCATATCCAAGCCCACCCCGCGAACCTCCCTGGCGCTACGGGCGGTCTTTGCCGGCTGGGCTTCAAGAGTGCCGGGATTTTCCACTTCGATGATCAGGAGGCCGTCTGTGAGTTGAACTTTTACTTTGACCAGCATCGGCCTGCCGGGTGGGCGGCTGCCGTGCCAGTAGGCATTCTCCACCAACGGCTGGAGGAAGAGGCCGGGCACTTTGATCTTCTTCGCTGCTTCATCGCAGTGGAACGTGTAATCGAAGTCGCTCCTGGAGAGATCCTTGAGCAGCGCAAGGAAAGCCTGGGCAGACTCCACTTCCTCGCCGAGCGGCATCCAAAGATCGTTCCTGTGGCGCAGCAGCATGCGCATGTAACCGGATGCTCCGTGAACCAGCTTGCCGATCCCTTCGTGATCGGGCGCCTCCGCGAGAATGGCGTTGAGGGTGTTGAGAAAGAAATGATGCTTGAAAATCGCGCGCAGGCGCAGCAATTCCGTGTCATGAAGCACCGCCGGGGACAAATCCGGCAGGGCAGGCTTGCGGAAGGCTGCCCGCTCCATTCCCTCCGTCTTATCGAAGCCGGCAAGCCATTCCGCGGCGTGACAGGCAATGGAAGATTCGGTCGGGTGCGGCATCAATTCAGTGCGTGGCATGGCGGGAGCGTTCACGGATTGGCTGGCTTGGTTGAGAGTAATGGATTATTGAGATATAGACAAATGAACGATTCGTTTCGATCAATTGAAAATGGGTGATTCGGAAAGTTATTTGGATGATTCAAACAAATTGACTGAATATTTTAGAAAAAATGGACAGATTTGCTCAAAAAAGGGTTCGGTGTCTATCTGGATTGGTTGTATCGAATCGGCTTGGAATTTGTCATCCAGGCGAGCGCACGGACAAAAACATAACACTTTATTTCATCATGATTACTAGTGAAAAAATTAATTGAGAATGATGGATTAAGTGGCTTTTTGTATTGTTAGAGCGATACAAAAATAGCTTGGTATCAAGGCTTGGGTTTGTTGGAGGCTTTGACCCGAATGAAGGTGGCGCTGGCATTTCGCCTGCAAGGTGTGATCCAGACATCTTTCTTCTGAACACCTTTCTCCGTGGCTGTCCCGGCTCCGCGGCGCCAATCAACGCTCCGTTAAATCCCCGGCTTCTCCCAGAGCAGCCCGAGAAACAGCGGGAACTCGGCGCGGGCGCGGTTCTCGGCGCGGGCGCGCGGGCCGGGCTGGCTTTGCTTGTGGGAATGCCATTCCTCCAGCGCGGCGAGGCGGAGGCCGGCGGCGAATCCGGCGGCGAGCAGGTCTTGCAGGCTGCGATGAAAGGAGACGGTCTGCTCGCTGTCCGGCCGGCCGGGGTGCATGACGATGGGGATGCTGTGCGGCGTGCTGTAGGCATCGAGCCGGCGGAATTGGATTTTGCGTTCCTGGTCAAAACCCCAGGCGCTCTGGCGGGGGATGCGGAAGCTGGGATGGTTGAGCGTCCACACCATGCGCCCGCCGGGCTTGAGCACCGCGGCTGCGGCGGCGGCGGTTTCCGCGAGGTGGGCGATGTTTTGCAGGCACAGGATGGCGGAGACGGCGTCGAACGGGCCGAGGCCGTCCAGCGCGGCGGCGTCGCGCACGAGGAAGGCGCAGCGCGGACCGGGGTAGGCGCGGGCTTTGCGGATGAGGGCGGGGGCGGCGTCGATGCCGGTGACGCGCGCGGCGGCGGCGGCGAGGGCGCGGGTGAAGACGCCTTGGCCGCAGCCGAGGTCGAGCACGGCTTCGTCACGGCGAGGGGCGAGCAGGGAGAGCGAGCGCGGGATGACGACTTGCTGGTAGAGATCGGAGCCTTTTTCCCCGATCAGCCGGTCATACCAGGCGGCGGATTTTTCCCAGGAGGTGTCGGCGGCGGGACGCGATGAGGCGGGCTTGGCCGGACGCGGCGGGCGTGGGTGCGTTTTTTTGCCCGGCGGGCGCGGTCGATGCGGGGGTTGCATGGCTTTGCCTGGGAAAGAACGCCAAAGATCAGATGTTCGGCGTTTTTCTTTTTCTCTTGGGTAGTTGGAATATGGATTTTTTAGGCTTGGGCTTTTCCGGTTTTTGGGGCTTCCTCGGCGGAATCAAGCCAGCTTGGAGTCTGTGTAAATAAATCCGTAGATCGTCCCACCCTTTCAAATCTTCTTTCTTTGGGATACGACGCTTCCACGGTAGCTGCACGAGCTTCGCCGAGCAACTTGAGCAGCGAAAGGGATGTTCGTCTCCATAAGTTGCGACTGCCCGAGTAGAGCTTCTGCAATTCAAACAAACATATGTACGGTTGCTCATGATTTTGTTGAGTAAACGAATCAAACGCGCGAGCGGCGCTGGAAGGCTTCGATGGCTTCGTACTCGGCGAGGCCGAGGGCGTCGTAGTCGCCGGCGTGCTGGCGGCTGCGGTCGGCGATGTGGAGTTCGAGCGAGGAAAGGGAGCCGTAGCGGGAGAGGCTGCGGATTTTGCGCTCGAGCTGGAGCGGGCTCATGGGCACGGCCATGTCGATCTCGTGCGGTTCGAGGGGTTTTTCCCGTCCGCGATAGCTCCACAGCGAGCAGGAGCCGCTCCAGTCTGCGCCTTCGCTGCGGGCGAGGGCGGCGTCGAGCAGCTTGAAGGTGATGCCGGAGACGCTGGAGGGGTCGGCGGCGTCGCCGGTGCAGTAGATTTGATGGGGTTTGTGGCGGCCGAGGAGGTTGGTGAGGGCGGCGAGGTCGTCGTCGGTGGTGACGAAGCGGCGGTAGCGGCCTTTTTCATAAAACGGCAGGTCGAGGAAGTGGACGCGGTCCGCGCCGAGACCGAGCGATTGCGCGGCATCCCGCAGCTCGCCGCGCAGGATGAGGCCTTTGAGCTGCCGCAGCAGCGGCTGGTCCTCGCCGAACTCGCCTTTTTCCTCCAGCAGGCGGAGGATTTCACGGGCGTATTCGGTTTGCTCCTTCCATTCGGCGGGGTCGCTGACGGCCTCGCCGAGTTCGGCGAGGGTGGAGGCGAATTTGTTGGCCTCGGAGTCGGGCACGCGCAGGCTGCCGGAGGTGAGGGCGACGAGGCGGACGTCGTGCCCCTGCTCGATGAGGCGGTCGAGCGTGCCGCCCATGCCGACGATGGCGTCCTGCGGCTCCGGGCTGAGGATGAGGCAGCGTTTGGGGAAGGGCTTGGCGCGCTCCGGGCGGAAGGTGTCGTCGGCGTCCGGCTTGCCGCCGGGCCAGCCGGTGATGGTGTGCTGGAGGCGGTTGAAGATGCGGATGTTGAGCTGGTGGCCGGGGCCTTGCTCGGAGACGAGATCGGAGAGGCCGTGCTCGTTGTAGTCTTCATCGACGAGCTTGAGCACGGGGCGCTTGGTCTTGAGCGCCTGCCAGACCACGGCGCGGCGGGTCTCGGCGGGGGTCCAGGTGACGGGGCCGACGAGCCAGGGGAGCTTGATGCGGGTCAGTTCGCGGGAGGCGCCTTCATCGATGAAAAAACGCGCGTTGGCATGGTCTTGCAGGAAGGAGGCGGAGACGGCTTCGGTGACCGGCCCTTCGACGGCGCGGGCGACGACGCCGGCCTTGTTTTCCCCCCAGGCCATGAGCACGATTTTTTGGGCGCGCAAAATGGTGCCGACCCCCATGGTGATGGCGAAGCGCGGCACGTTCTCCTCCCCGCGGAAGTCGGCGGCGGCGTCCTGGCGGGTGACGCGGTCGAGCGTGATGCGGCGGGTGAGGGAGTCGCGCGAGGAGCCGGGTTCGTTAAACCCGATGTGGCCGGTGCGTCCGATGCCGAGGATCTGGAAGTCGATGCCGCCGGCGGCGATGATTTTTTCCTCATACTCGCGGCAGTGGGCGAAGACTTGGTCGGCGGCGATGGTGCCGCTGGGGATGTTGATGTTTTCGTCCGGGATGTCGATGCTGTCGAAAAGCTGCTCGCGCATGAAGCGGGCGTAGCTCTCCGGGTGGTCCGCCGGGAGGCCGTAGTATTCGTCGAGGTTGAAGGTGATGACGTTTTTGAAGCTGAGTTTTTCCTCCCGGTGCAGGCGGATCAGTTCGCGGTAAAAAGGCACCGGCGTGGAGCCGGTGGCGAGTCCGAGCACGGCCTTGCGGCCCTCCTTGGCGCGCGCTTCGATGAGCTGCCGCACCTCCGCGGCGAGGGCGCGGGCGGCTTCGGCGGAACCGGGGAAGATGACGGTGGGCGTTTTCTCGTGGGCTTCGGCGGCGGTGCGGGCGGTTGGCATGGCTGCGGGCAGTGTGGCCGGAATCCGTCTGGCTGCAAGCTTGGAGCAATAAAGTACCACGCCTCTCCGAGGCGTGTGTCAAACGGGTGAACACGGGGACGCACCCGCCCCGGTTCTCACGCCTCGGAGAGGCGTGGTACTTTTGCGCTGCGCGGCAAGGTATCGGCTCGAAATGGATGTAATTGGACTAAAATGAACTAAAATGGACTGAATTGGACTGGAAAACGGTCAAAATCGGACTAAACTCAACTCGTGAGCTTCTTCCTGCCCGATTCCATCCCCATCCAGCCTGAAATGCTCCGGCTCATCAGCGAGATCGATGAGTTCAAGGGGCATTGGCGGGCGTGGCAGTCGCTGACACCCGAGCGGTTGCAGGGGCTGCGCCGTGTCGCCACCATTGAGAGCATCGGATCGTCCACCCGCATCGAGGGATCCCGCCTCAGTGATCGCGAGGTCGAAGCTCTGCTGGGCCGGCTGGAGGCGAAATCCTTTGCCACCCGCGATGAGCAGGAGGTGGCGGGCTACGCTTTCGTCATGGAGCAGGTCTTTGCCCATGCCGGCGAGATTCCTCCCACGGCGAACATGCTGCGCCAGCTTCACCGCGATCTCCTGCAATTCAGCGTCAAGGATGAGCGGCATCGCGGCGAGTGGAAGACGCTGCCCAATCACGTCGCCGCCTTCGATGCCGGCGGGCGCGAGATCGGCATTGTCTTCGAGACTTCCAGCCCCTTCGACACGCCCGCGCACATGGACGCCCTGCTCGACTGGCACCGCCGCGCCGAGGCGGATACCGGCCTGCATCCGCTGCTGCGCATCGGCCTTTTCGTGGTGGTCTTCCTCGCCGTGCATCCCTTTCAAGACGGCAACGGGCGGCTCTCGCGCATCCTCACCACGCTGCTGCTTCTGCGGGCGGGATACGGTCATGTGCCTTACAGCTCGCTGGAAAGCATCATCGAGCGGAACAAGGAAGCCTACTACCTCGCGCTGCGCCGCGCCCAAACCACTTGGCGCGCGGGCGATCCCGACTGGGCGGCTTGGCTCATCTTTTTCCTCCGCAGCCTCCGCCAGCAGATCACCCGCCTCCAGCAGCGCCTCGACTTCGCCCACGCCGCGCTCTCTCCCCTTGCCCGCCAGCTTGCCGCGCTCTTCGAGACTCGCGAAACCCTCACCAACCGCCAAGCCGCCGCCCTCACCGGCG
Source organism: uncultured Verrucomicrobiaceae bacterium (assembly GCA_964573315.1). Taxonomy (GTDB): domain Bacteria; phylum Verrucomicrobiota; class Verrucomicrobiia; order Verrucomicrobiales; family Verrucomicrobiaceae; genus JAGRPD01. The sequence goes on from CAZNKC010000012.1 coordinate 41,895, forward strand.
CCAGCCGCTCCACGCTGAAAGCCAAATTCGCTGAGTTGATCGAAGCCGGTCTCATCGAAGCCCACGGCAAGGGGCGGGGCGCTTTTTATGCGAGGCTTGGGCGTCCGGGATGACAAGTGGTTTTCTTTCGGAGGTGTGGTACTTTGCGCTTCGAGACGGTGTGCCGTTCCTGCTATGTGGCTACGGGCGGGCGTGGGAAGTGCTATATTCGAAAAATTCCTCCAACAATGCCTCCGCATCCTTTCGCGACGGCTCGTCAGCTCGTGAGGACGACACGAGCGTCATGAAATCCGGTTTGGACAGCGATCCATCGTCGATTTTTCGCGCAATGAACGCCTGAAACCCTGGATGGTACTCATACATCTGACAGAGCTGGTTCAAACCACGACCTAAGGCGCACCCAGCCCAAGTCGTGCCGAAGAAGCGATAAGGCGAGCCTTGTTCGTACTTCCAATCATGGATGTGCGGTTCATGAACGAAATCATCGAGAAACCGAGTCTCGCCAATCTGTTCCCGCTTTGGAGTCAATGGAACGGACAACTCCATCCATGATCCAAACCGCCATTGGAATACGTCCTTCCTGGCGAAACAAATCTGGCAGCGATAGGAATCACGCTGCTTATAATGGAACCAAAAAGCGGCAAACACTCCAACCACGCCGGCAATAAGCAGCAATCGCTTTCGGGTCTTCGAGGTCATAAATACGTCAAGGATCAGGCATGAGCTTTGGCTCGTTGCCGGCATCGCTTGTCCTGTCTTGGTGGAGGGTGGCGGTTTCACGGGAAGCCTCTGCCTCCCTGGCGGACTTGGTGACGAGAGATGGCGCGCTGCTATGGGCGACATCGTAGAGCGAGACGAACGAGCGGGCATCAGCGTATCGAAGATGGTAATGCCGCCCCGCCTCGGCAGTGAATCGAACGGGGGCATAACCGTATGGAGGCTGATCCGCGACGACTCTCAAAATGGTGCTGCCAGGCGGGATCAAGAAACGCTCCTTGCAGCGCCAAAAGGATGTTGGCTGGGAGTTGATCCGGGAGACCTTTGGCCCCCGATCTCTCCAGTATTCTCCCGGGTCAGCGGTGAGCAATGCGTGAGGATGGCTTGCCCGGGCATTCCGAAACTGATTGGGATAGGCGCAACTGGACAGGACGGCTGCAATAAGGCAAGCCGCTATCCCCGTTCCTCGGACGGATTGAGAGCGAAATTTGCGATTCATGGGCGCGATTTTACCTTCCCCGGTTGGAATCAGGCAATAGAAATGCGGGGTTTCTCCGCATCACAGCCGTCTCCTCAAGGAGCGCCCTCAGCCTTCGGACGGCCCAAAAACCAAATTTTTCTACCCACAATCTTTCTACCCTTCCTCGCTTGGACGCGGGAAAGGTGGTCGAAAATAAAAACGCAAAATAATTGCAATAGATGTTGACGGCTCGCCATTAACTGCAAATAATTTGCCTTATGTTCCCAAGTCTTCGTTTCCTCCCGTTCGTCGCCGCTTTGCTCGCGGTTCCCTTTCTTCAAGCTCAGACCGCCAGCAATCGCGGCCAGTTCGAGGCGCAGCAGCAGGGGCGGTATGCTTATACGCCGTTCACTGCGATGAGTTCGCCGGTGGTGCTGCCGATGGATGGCAAGGCAGATTGGTACACGGGGTTGGATGTGAGTTTGGGCGGGGTGCTTTTTCCGCACATTCACCTGGACACGGCGTTTGGCTCTTCGACCGCGGACCAGGAAAGTCTGAGCGCTGGGCACCATGATCCGAACACGAACGGGTTCACATGGCAGAACATTGAATTCGGTTTGTCGGGGAGGTTCAATGAGTACTTCGAGGCGTTTGGGACTTACGCGGCCAATGTCGATTCGGAGGGGCATTGGGAGGGGATTTATGAGGAGTGGTTCGCCAAGCTGCAAAACATCTCGCTCGGCGCGCTCGGCGGGTTGGAGTTGCGCGGAGGGCGCATTTACAACCGGTTCGGCATCCAGAACACCTACCACCCGCACGGGTTCGACTGGGCGGATCAATACCTCGTCAACGCGCGGGTGCTGGGGGAGGACTCCCTGACGATCATCGGCGCGGACGTGACCTGGAAACTGCCGCTGCCGTGGACTTCGCAGCTCGATGTGGCGGTGGGCGTGGCGCCCGATCCGCACGGGCATCATCATCATGGGAGCCGGGAAATCGAGGGCGCGTTGTTCGAGGCGGAGGGGGCGGCTTTTGACGATGTGATGACGGTGGCCAACTGGACGAACGTCTATAACTACAACGACTTTCACCAGTATCGCGCCGGGGTGTCCGGGGCGTGGGGGGACAATCAATACGGACGCGGCACGCAGATTTACGGCGCGCACTTCGAGTATCAGTGGCGGCAAAACGGGTTCGAGCCGGGCGGGCGCTACCTGCGCTGGCGCAACGAGGTGATGTGGCGGCGCTGGGGCGCGGATTCGGGGCGGTTGGCGGGGGGGCATGACGACCACGATGATCACGAGCATGAGCATCACGAGGAGCACGAGGACGAGGACGAGGACGAGGACGATTTTGGGGCGCGCCGCGCTACGATGCGGGACTTCGGCCTTTACAGCAGTCTGCTCTACGGGTTCAACAGCCGCTTCGAGGCGGGGCTGCGCGCGGAATATGTGAGCGGCGATCCTTTGGCGGGGCTCGACAATCGTTTTAGATTGAGCCCGGGGCTGACGTATTACATCAATGACGCCCGCACCGTGAAGTTCCGCGTCCAGTACAATTACGACCACTCCAACGAGTTCGGCACGGACCACAGCGTTTGGGGCCAGGTCAGCATTGCCTGGGGCGGGCCGGAGGTGCGCTGATTTTCAAACTCAAACCCTGTTTATCTTATGAAACGCATTCTGATTCTGACGACAACGCTGCTGCTCGCTCTGCCGCTGACGGCGGCGGTGAAGGTGGCCACGCTGCACCCGATCATCGCCGACCTCGCACGCCAAGTCGGCGAAGACCGCGTGGAGGTGGTGGAGATTTTGAAGGCCGGGGGCGACGTGCATCACTTCGAGCCGACGGCCAAAGACATCGCCGCCATGCGCGGCGCACGGCTGATCCTGGCCTCCGGCAAAAACTTGGAGAGCTATCTGGACAAGCTGCGCGACAGCGTGGGCGCGGGCGTGAAGGTGGTGGAGGTGGGCAAGCCGGTGCCGTCCGTGCTGATGCAGGCGGGCAATGAGATTTTCGTCTGCTGCCCGGCGCACGCCAAATCCAGCATCGACCCGCACTGGTGGCACAGCGCGGACGCGATGGAGCGCGCGGCGCGCGCGCTGGCGGACGAGTTCACGGCGGTGGATCCGGCGAACAAGGACGCCTACAAGGACGCGGCGAAAGCGGCGGGCAAGCGTTTCTCCGCGCTCAAGTCCTGGGCGAAAAAAGAGCTGACGCAGATCCCGCGCTCCGACCGCAAGCTGGTGACGGCGCACGCGGCTTTCGGTTACTTTTGCAAGGAGTACGGGTTCAAATCGATTCCGGTGTTGGGCCTGGGGCGGTCGGATGAGGCCTCGCCGCAATACTTGGCACAGGCCATCGAGGCGATCCGTTCCCACAAGATCAAGGCGGTGTTTCCCGAGGATCAGGCGAACCCGAAAGTGCTGGCGGAAATGACGCGCAGCACGGGCGCGAAGATCGGCGGGGCGCTGGTGGCGGACGGCACGGCGCAGCACGCGCACACGTTCGAGGCGATGCTGCGGCACAATGTGGGGGTGATCGTGGCGGCGTTGAAATCGGATTGACCGGAGCGCTGTTATTGCTACTTTGTTGCATTGATGCGCGGCTCCCCACGGATTCATTTGCTGTTGCTGGCCGTCGCTTTCGCGTTGGTGGCTTTGCCATTGTCGCGTTTGACCTGCGGTCCTCGCAACGGGCATGAGCACGCGGCGGGGCAGGGGACCACCGTGGTGCATGGCTCGGACGAGCATCCCGAGGGGGAGCATGTCCACCATCTGCCGGTGCGCGTGCGGGTGCGTTTCGCGCATCCGCCGGAGGCGTTGTCTTTGCTGGCGGGCGAGCGGAATCTTGTCGAAGACGCGGTTTGGGAGGAGTCGCCCGTTGAATTTGAAACGGAGTTGGACATCGGACACGATGGCAACGAGTTCGTGTTGGAGGCGCGCTGGCCGGAAGGTACGCCGCAGACGGCGGTGACGGTGGAGCTGGAGCCGGAGGGGCTGGAGGCGCGGTCGGAAACAAGGTGGTCGGAGGAGGGAGAGGTCAGCGACGTGCTGACCTTTGCATGGTGATGAGCACGACCGCCTCCCATTCCCATGCCGGACACACGCACGGTCATCCCGACCATGTGTGCTGGGGCGGCGTTTCCGGCGCGCCGCATCATCATGTGCTGAAGGTGGCCGGGCTGAGCGTGAGCTACCGCGAGGTGCGGGCGCTGGAGGACATCGGGTTTCAAACCGAATGCGGGCGCAGCATCGCGCTGGTGGGGCCGAACGGCGCGGGCAAAAGCACGCTGCTCAAGACGCTGGCCGGGCTGCTGAAACCGGACGCTGGCTCGGTGCTGTGGCGCGGGCGGCGGCTGACGCAATCCAGCCACGAGCTGGCCTACCTGCCGCAGCGCGGGGAGATCGACTGGAGTTTTCCCATCACGGTGCGCGGGCTGGTGGAGATGGGGCGCTTTCCGAACCTCGGCTGGTGGCGGCGTTTCTCCCGGCATGACGAGGAGATCGTGGAGCGCGCGCTGGCGGCGATGCGGCTGGACGCGTTGAAGGACCGGCAGATCAGCGCGCTGTCCGGCGGGCAGCAGCAGCGGGCCTTTGTGGCGCGGGCGCTGGCCCAGGAGGCGCATGTGCTGCTGTTGGACGAGCCTTTCACCGGCCTGGACAAACCGGCGCAGGAGAGCTTGGCGGCGTTGTTCAAGGAGTTGACACGGGAGGGGCGGCTGCTCATCGCCAGCCATCACGACCTGGCTACGGTGCCGGAGATTTTTGACGAGGTGTTGCTGATCAAAAAACGCCTGGTGGCGTTCGGGCCGGTGGGGGAGGCATTCACGAAAGCGGCGGTGGAGGACGCCTACGGCTCATGAGGCATTTTTAACGATGGACACCGCCGCTTCCAGCCTGCCTACGATCGCCGATTTCCTGGCGGAACCCATCGCCAAACGCGCGCTGCTGGCCTGTGTCATGATCGGTTTCGCCAACGGTTTCGTGAGCGCCTTCGTGGTGCTGCGCAAGTCGGCGCTGAAGGTGGGCACGCTGAGCCACGCGCTGCTGCCGGGCATTGCGCTGGCGGTGCTGCTGGCGGGCATCACGCAGTGGAGCCTGCTGTCCGGCGCGGTGTTCGCGGCGCTCATCGTGGGGCTGGGGTCGGTGTTTTTGTCGCGCACCTCGCGGCTGGATCAAGACACGGCGATGGCGATCCTCTACACCACGGCGTTCGCGGGCGGCTACATCATTTTGCAACGGCTCAGTGTGCGGCAAAAGCTCGATGAATGGCTCTTCGGCAGCATCGTGGGCATGGCGGACAGCGATCTGTGGATCGCCTTCGGCATCAGTGTCATCGCCGTGCTCACGCTGACGGCATTGCAACGGCCGTTGTTGATTTATCTGTTCGAGCCGAACATCGCGGCCAGCCTCGGCGTGCCGGTACTGTTCCTGAATTACGCCACGTTCGCGGTGGTGATTTTGGTGCTGGTGTCGTCCTTGCAGGCGGTGGGCTGCATCCTCAGCGTGGGCCTGCTGGTGGCTCCGGCGGCGACGGTCTATCTGCTGACGGACAACGCGCGGACGTTGTTCTGGGGCGGCGGGCTGATCGGGGCGGCGGGTTCGGTGATCGCGTTCTTTTTGTCCTATCCGCTGGGCTGGTCGGTGAGCGCCACGATCATCCTGGTGCTGGGCGTGTTTTTCCTGCTGGCTTACGTGCTGAGTCCGAGATACGGGCTGGTGCGGTGGGGGAGGCGGTAGTGAGGGCGACTGGTGGCATTTTTTCGTCCTCGTTCTCCTACTCGTCCTCGTCCTCGAAAAATCCAAAGCCTGAATTTCCGAGGACGAGAACGAGGACGATTACAGTTGCAGCCAGCGGCGGAGACAATTCCGAAGGGTGGCGGAGTCGGCAGGCGAAAGGCATCCCACTATTTTGCGCACCAGCCGGTCTTCCACGGTGCAGAGCTGGCCTTTCACTCCGCACGGCACATTGAGTCCCGCCGGGCGCCATGCGGACAGAGGAAAATCCACATGAGCGAGTTGCGATGTAATCGGCACCACAAAAAGATCGCCGGGATAACTGCCGAAGCCGATCACGATGGCCGGACGAACTTTGTGGCTGGTCAAATCCGTGAACGGGATCGGCAGCAGGATGACGTCATGGAGCGAGCAATTCATTGAAGATCTCATCTCCGGCGTTGTCCCAGACGGTGGCCAAGCGATGCTGTGATTGAGCCAGCCATTCGGAGCGCCCGGTGTCGTCGAGATCATCCACCACCACGCGGACACGCGCCTGCTCCGGCAAGGTAAGCGGCTCCAGCGGACGGAGCAACCCGTTCTCGTAGATGGCTTCCATCGTGATGGTCATGATGTGCCAAGCGTAGCGACCAGCGGCGTGATGCGCAAGCCGAAAAGACGCCGGGGAGATGGGGAAGGAGGGATTCACAGAACGGCCCGTCCCTGGCTGTCGAATTGGAACTGGGTGCCGTAGGGTTCGGACAGCTTGGCCAGGCGTTTGAGGATGGCTGCGCCTTGTTCGCCGGTGGCGAGTTGGGGGCGGCCGCGGGTGGCGAAGAAGGATTCGCCTTCGATGCCTTCGGTGAGGCGCACGGGATGGAGGGTCATGGATTCCATGCCGTTCGCGCCGAACCGGAGGTCGGCGATGACGCTTTCCCAGACGTGATCGGAGTAATGGCCGGGCGGGGTATGGGTGTGAAACACGAGGTTGCCGAGGCAGTAGAAGATGGGGGCGCCGCGATAGATCTCGATGCCGTGCAGCAGCGGCACGCCGTGGTTGACGAACAACGAGGCGCCGGCGTCCACGCACTGGTGCGCCCATTGCCGCTGCCACTCCGGGGTGTCGCGGTTGTCGGGCTCCCAGTAGTGGTTGTGCTGATAAACGAGCACGATGTCCGCGTGCTCCGCCGCTTGCTGGATGGAGCGCAGGATGCGCGCGCTGTCGGCTTCATCGATCGTGCCGTCTTTTCTGGACGCGAGCTTGAGGTGGTTGAGACCGGGGCGCTCGGCGGTGGCGATGGAGTCGCGGTTGACGCTGGAGGCCATCGCCACGAGGGCGACGGTGCCTTTGGGCGTTTCAAAGAAAGCGGGCTGAGCGGCTTCGTCGAGATTGTGACCGGTGCCGGCGGCTTGGAAGCCGCGCTGGCGCACCTCGCGCAGCGTGGCCATCATGCCGCCGGTGCCGAGGTCGAAGGCGTGGTTGTTGCTGAGCGAGAGCAGGTCGAAAGACAGCGCCTTGAGGCAGTCGAGCACCACGGGTTTGGCGGTGTGGAAGTAGAGGCCGGACTTGGTGGGCTCGCCCGCGCCGGGCGCGTCGATGGTCACTTCGAGATTGGTGAAGGCGGCGTCGGCTTCGGCCAGCAACTCCGCCACCGGGCTGAAGCCGTCGTAGGGATGCGCGCGCAGGTCGCTTTTGATCAAGGACTGCCCGGCCACCATCAAGCGCAGCGGGTCGCCGGCGGCGGCGGCTTGGGCGGGATGCGCCAGCCATGCGCCGGGACAGGCTGCCGCGGCCATTTTTAGCCAGTCGCGCCGGGCCATGCGGTGGTTTGTTGCGCGGGAGGAAACGGCGGGGTGGTGTGCGGGAGGTGGGGTGTTTTTCATGCCGGACTGGATTTGGAGTTAATAGGGAGTTTGGGAGGATGACGAGATGGTGTCAATCCGGGAAGGGGAGCGGCGGGGCTTACGCATAAGAATCTTGCCCCCAAAAGGTCACACACAAAGGCACAAAGGAATGGGGGTTTTGGGGGTAGGAAGCAAAGCATCCCTCTGTCATCCATCGAAGCTCCTCTCCGATTGCTCCGCGCCGCCTCCGTCCGCGGAAGAGTGGGCCGGGAATACAATCCCGCCCTCCGGGAGATGGGCGGGGAAATTGATGCTTGCGCAAGCCGTCACTTGACGGCAGCGATGAATCGGGGATTTCCTACCGTAACGGAAGCCCGCCTCTCATGACCCCGCCCACAGAGAATCACCGGCCTCTGGTCGATCTGTCGCAGATCACGCATCCCGTGATGAAGACGGTGAACGCCCTGGCGGGGCCGCTGCTGCGCCGGGTGTTGAAGATCGACGAGATCAACCAGCTTGAAGACGACACAGCGCGGCTGGCAACTCCCGAGTCTTTTTTCCGCACGGTTATGGATCTGCTGGGCTGTCGTTACGAGGTGGCGGCGGCGGACTTGCTGCGCATCCCGGCCAAGGGGCCGGTGGTGGTGGTGGCGAACCATCCGCTGGGCGGGCTGGACGGCATTATTTTGGGTGATCTGCTGCGGCAGCGGCGGACGGATGTGAAATTGATGGCGAACCGTCTGCTGCGGCGGGTGCGGCTGGCGGAGCACCACATGATCTTTGTCGATCCCTTCGCCAAGGACGCGCCGGCGGCGCACAACATCGCGCCGTTGCGGCAGAGTTTGAAGCATCTGAAGGAGGGCGGGCTGCTCGGCGTCTTCCCCAGCAACCAAGTGTCCCACTACCGCCGGGAGTCGGGCGAGGTGGCTGATCCGCCGTGGGTGTCGCATATCGCCGCGCTGGTGCGCCGATCGGGGGCGACGGTGGTGCCGATCTACATTGAGGCACGCAATAGCTGGCTGTTCGAGCGCGCGGGTTTGGCGCATCCGTTGCTGCGCACGGCGCTGCTGCCGCGCGAGTTCATCAAGCGCGGGGTTTCGCGTGAGCCGGTGCGGGTCACAGTGGGCGCGGCGCTGCCGGCGCCGCGGTTGAAGCGGTTCGAGTCGGACGATGAAATGATCCGCTTCCTGCGCATGTCCGCCTACATGCTGAAAAACCGTCCGTCCACGCTGCACAACCGGAGCGGGACGGCGGGCGGCGGCCCGTCCGTCGCGAGCTCGCCGACGCGGCAGCAGCCGGTGGCGGAGCCGCTGCCGGAGGAGGCGCTGGAGCGGGATTTGGTGGCGCTGCCGGCGGAGAATCTGCTGCTGCGCCAGGGGGATTTTGAAGTTTATATCGGCCGCTACGCGCAACTGCCGAACGTGATGCAGGAGATCGGGCGCGGGCGGGAGGTGAGCTTCCGCTTCGCCGGCGGCGGCACGGGGGAGGCGCTGGACTTGGCGGAGGCGGATCAGTATTACCACCACCTTTTTGTCTGGAGCCGTCGCGACCGCGCGGTGGTGGGCGCTTACCGGCTGGGGTTGGCGGATGAGATCATCAAAGCGCGCGGCCCGGGAGGGCTGGTCTCCAGCGGACTGTTCGAGTTCAAGCCGTCGTTCATCGCGCGGTTGAATCCGGGGCTGGAATTGGGGCGCTCCTACGTGCTGCCGGAGTACCAGCGCAGTTACAGCTCCCTGCTGCTGCTATGGGGCGGGATCCTGGCCTTCATCGCGCGGAACCCGCGTTACCGGGTCATCTTCGGCTCGGTGGGCGTGAGCCAGGGGGACGAGTACTGCGCGGCGTCGCGCACGCTCATCGTGGACTACATGCGGCGTGAGCATGGCCAGCCGGAACTGGCGCTGGAGCTGCACTCGCGCACTCCGTTTTCCGGTGTGAGTTTCGGGCGGCTGGTGAAGGAGGACGTGAGCCGGCTGGTGAAGGACGTGGACGATGTGTCCGCGCTGGTGTCCGGCTTGGAGCGCGACGGCAAGGGCGTGCCGATCCTCATCAAGCATTACATTCGCATGAACGCCAAGCTGATTGATTTCGGCGTGTGGAAAAGCCACAGCAACGCGGTGGTGGCGTTTTTGATGGCGGACCTGGTGACGGCGGACCCGAAATTCCTGCGTCGCTACATGGGAGACGAAGGTTACCGCGGCTTCATGAGTTTTCACGGCTTGAACGCCGGAGAGAGCGCGGCGTCCGAGCCGGCGGAGGTGGCGGCGTGACGAATGACGAATGACGAATGACGAATGACGAATGACGAATGACGAATGACGA
>CAZNKC010000013.1:0-50903 GCA_964573315.1 uncultured Verrucomicrobiaceae bacterium
GGAAAAGCACCCCCGCCTCTCCGAGACGGGACACCAAGACGGAGGGCGGGATTCTATTCCCGCCCATTTTTTCCGCGGGCGGAGGCGGCGCGGAGCCAAAGTGGGCAAGCTTCCAGCTTGCCCGCGCAACCAAGAGAGTTGCACCACTAAACACCAGGGACGCGACACGGCGCGTCCCTGCCCACCCGCCTCGGAGAGGCGGGGTACTTTCGCTCTGCGCCCTGCGCTTTGCGCTTTGCCAATTCCCGCCGAACCTGTTAGGATGCGATGGAAACACATCCTTCCGCCCCATGAAAACGCGCCGTTTGCTCCTGGCCGGGCTTCTTTTCAGCCTGGCGATGCCGTGGCTTCTCCACGCGCAGCTTCCCCTCACCGGCTCGTCGCGCCGGAATGACTCCCGGCTGGCCGACGAACCCGGCACCATCTCGGTGGAGGGGCTGTTGCCGAACCGGATCGTTGTCAAGGTACCGAATGAGGCTGTGATCTATTACAATTCCGACCTGCAACGTCCGCTGGGCAGCATGGCGCCCGGCACCATTGTCACCCTTGTCGCGATCGGGGACAATGCCTACCGCGTCCGCGGCCGCGCGCGGCATGGCGATGTCGCCGGCTGGTTGCGCCCGGCGGATGTCATCTCTCCGGACCCAGACCTGCACGCGAACTTGAAAAAGGTCCACGAGCGGCAGATGCAGGTGCGCGAGTTGATCGCCAAGAAAGAGGTGGCGCTGGGCATGACGATGGAGGAGGTGCGCGAGTCGCTCGGCAAACCGGCGCGCAGCAGCAGCAAGGTCACCGCCTTTGGCCGCGAGGACATGCTGGAGTACGCCGTCTTCGACCGCGTGCCGCAGACCGTGACCGGACGTGATCCTTTTGGCCGCATCGTGCAAAGCATCGTCTATGTGAAGGTGGAGACCGGCACGCTCAGCGTGCAGTTCAAGGACAACGTGGTGGAAGCCATCGAGGAGAAAAAAGGCAATCCTCTCGGCGGTGGCGGAGTGAAGATCGTGGTGCCGCCGATCATTGTGAGGTGAGCGGATCAAGGGGTCAAATAGGTCAAGGAGGGGAGCTTTGTAAGCGCCCAACCAAACGAAAGCGCTTTGTTCCGAAAAAGGAAGTTGAGAGTCGAGAGTTGAGTGCTGATAGTTCAAAATCAGCGGCTTGCGCCGAAAGCTCCATTCACCCGAAGGGTGAGACCTCCTGGCGGCACAAGTCGCTCATTTTCAGTCTATCAACTCTCAACTATCAACCCTGTTTTTAGGTTGTAACGTCCTTCATCACCGCAACAACTGCCGCAAGGTGTCCGCCGTCCGCAGCCAAGCATCGTCATCCAGCGCGGGAACGGCGCCGGCCAGGGTTTGCAAACCCGCTGCGGGCAGCTCCACCCACGAACGGCAGCCGCCGTACTTTTTCTCATACGGAAAAGTCCAGCGCTCCGGCAGCCGCCAAGCGCGCACCAGCGCGACATGCAGGCAGCTTTCGCCATCGTAAGCGAAGCGCTCACGCGCCACGTCCTCGTTCCACACATGCAGCGGCTCCAGCGCCGCCACTTTTTCCCAATCCGCCACCCGCCACACCTGCTCCAGCGCGCAAAAGCCGTCGATATCGACAAGCTGCCGCGTCTCCTCCGGCGCGAACGTCCGCGTGACCGGGTCGTAACCCGGATCGCTGCTGTAACCGGGCTTGGCGGCGGCTTCCGGCAGCCAGCGCAACTTTTCCCCCTGGGTGTGAAACCAAGTGGGGAAAAGGAAAAACGCGCGGTGCTTGAACTCGAACCCGCCGCGCCCCTCATGAATGCCGCCCTTGCGCAGAATGAGCGTCTGCGCGCCCTGGGTCAGTGCGTCGCAGATGAAGGCCCATTCTTTGAAGCCGATGGCGGTTTCGGGGATGGCAGGCGGGGTCATGGAGGAAGATGTCAAAGAGTCAAGGGGGGAAGTCAAGGAGTCAAGGGGGGCGGCAACTGCCGCCAAATTTTGAGGAGGAAGTCGCCGCGTGTTTCGTTTGTGGCGGATGAGTCCAGCGCCTCCGCCGCGTGGACGGCGATGGCGAGTTGCATTCCGTCCAGGCTGCCGGCTTGGAGTTTGGCGAAGCCGTCCTGCCATGCCGCCTTCACGCTTGCGGTGAGCGGCGCGTCGAGTTTGGCGTCGTAGTCCGCGAAGAAACCTTTCGTGCCGAAGTACTGCGCAGCGGCGATGCGCGGATCGTCGGCGGACACGTCGAGGTCGTTGAAAAAGCTCACCATCACATGATGCGTGACCAGTTTGCGCAGCAGCAGATCGGGATCGAGTTGCGCGGGGGTGAGGTTGTTTTGAACCGCGAGCGCCGCCGCATGAGCGGCTGACTCGGCCAGATTCATCCAGGTCGGTTCCAGGCGGATCGTGCCCCAGGCGACGTGCGTGGCGCTGAGGCACACGGGCACGAGCAGGTTGTCGAGCCCCTGCGGCAGGATGGCGCGATACGGCACTTGGCCGGGGAAGGTCTCCACGTCGAGCATCATCTTGCCCTCCTCCAGCGCGCCATCGATGCGGCGCGGGGTGCAGGCGTGCGTGTCGAGGTACCACTCCGTGACGCCGATGCTGTCCCCATGCACCGGCGCGCGCGGCAGACCGGGCGCGAGCATGGCGTCGTGCTGTGTGAAGGTGTAGCGCCCCGTGATGCGCCTCGCCTCGCGGACATAAAACTCGTAGGGTCGGTGGCCGTTGTCGGCGAACTCATCCTTCGCCAAGCCGTATTCGCGCCACGATTTCTGCCGCGCTGGTTCCACGGACGGATCGTTTTGCAGGAAGTACAACAATGCCAGCGTCGCGTCCCAATGCGCGTTCATGACCGCGCGCCGCCCGGCCCAATCCGCCTCCACATAATCCGTTTGCAAGCCCACGATCTGCGGGCGGTTCCAGCCGCGTTTTTGGTTCGGGATCGGCGCGACGATGGAGCCGTGTTCGAGCAGCTTGAGTTTTTCGGGATCGTAAGCCGCCGGTTTTTCCACCGGCAGACGGTTGGCGGGATCGGAACTGAGAGGGGTGCGGTAGTTGAAAGCCTGCACGCTGCCGTCCGCCGCGCCGGTGCTGGCCGCTTCACGGATGCGTTGGAAGCCGGAGAACTTGCGCAGGTTCAATTTCTCATGCAGCTCCGCCGCGCGCGCAATCTCCGGCGTGGGCGCTTCTTTGACCGGCTCCATGAAGATTACGCCCGCATGAGGTTCGTCATGCTCGGCGCGCGACTCGCGTCCCAGGCGGTACGGCGCCTTTGTCACGGCGGCGAGATCGCCCTCGTAACTGCAATCGGCGAACACGCGCGCCGTGATCCGCCTTTCCTCCTGTCCGTCGAGTTCGCGAAACGTCACCGCCTTCAGCAGCGCGCCCTCGCGTTCCGCCGCCACCGGATAAAAGCCGCGCAGCACGGTGATGTTTTTCTCGCGCGCGACCAGTTCCGTCAAAACCGCCTCCGCCACGCGCGGCTCGAATTTCCCGTTGGTGTGCCCGCTTTTCCCCGGCAGCGCGTCACGATACTGCGGGGAGTCCTCGCCATAGGTGTTGCGGTAATGATCGAAAATCACCTGCCGCGCCTCGTCATAGACGGGAGAGCGTTTCCCCTCCCACAGCGTGTCCCACACGCCGAGCCCGCTGGAGAGAATGCCGCCGAGGTGCTGGTTGTGATTCACCAGCAGCACGCTCAAACCCTCCCGCGCCGCCCGCACCGCCATGGCGATGCCGCCGGGCGTGGCCTCATAGACGCAGAGATCGGCCTGCCGCGTTTCCGCGCGCAGCGAACTGAAGAAAGTTGACAAAAAGAGGAGCGGTAAAAAGATGGATTTCATTTGCTTCAAGCGGGGTGTGTCGGGTGATGGTCGGCGTGAGGAAAAGGCATGGCAAAAAGATGAATTCATCTTCTTGCCATTAATCCAATCAATGAAGCCTCTCGCAAAACCTCTGTGTTCCTCTGTGAGCTCTGTGGTGAATCTCTGTTTTTTACCACAGAGGACACAGAGAGGCACAGAGGCTGGGAAGGAGTTTGCCATTGGCTCGATTTGATCGAAAAATGACTACTGAATACGGACGGAAGGGCTGGGCGGCGATTCGTTGCCGGCGGCGTCGAGGAAGGTGAGCGTGTAGGCGCGGCCCTCGCCGCTTTCATCCGTGAGACCGTGCTCGCGCAGGCTTTCGGGTGTCGAATCACGACCGGTCGCGAGAAACTCGCCGGGCTTGAGGCCGAGTTCCTTCCAGAGCTTGCCGTCGCGATAGACACGCAGCGCGCGCAAGCCGCCATCGAGCGCGGGAATGACGCGCCAGCTTAGGCGGACGCGACCTTCGGCATCGCGTGTCGCTTGGAGATCGGGCGGAGTCAGGCGCGGATTGACCGGATGCAGCGTACCGTGTTCGGAAAACTCCCGCCACAACCTCGCGATTTCGGTTGTCGGCAGCCAGGCGAGCATGGGATCCCGCAGAGCCTCGGCGGTGAGGTCGCGGCTTTCCAACGTGTCCATGTCCACCAGCGCGCCGGGCAGTTTTTGCTGCGTCAGACGCGCGGAGAGCACGGCGTCGAAGAACGGGATGACGATGAGCCGCGAGTCATCGCAGCCATGCTCTGAGCGCGGATCGATCACCCGCGCCACCGTGCCGCCTTGGGCGCGCAGTTCTCGAAACATGGTGTTCATCGGCTCCCAGGAGACGTGATGGCTGGACGTGGGCACGGTCTCCCGTTTTCCCCATACGAACAGCAGCGGCAGCTCCCGCGCCACCGGACCGAAGCGCGCGCGAAACTCAGGCACGCCGAACTGCTTGTGGCAGCCGCCGCGAAACGACGCCGCCAGCACGCGCCCCGGATACCGGACGATCATCTGCGCCGACCAGCTCGACCCGCCGGAGTGCCCCCACAGCACCCACGGCGCCTCTTTCAGTTCGGCGCGACCCGAACGCCGCGCGAAATCCTCCAGCGCGGTGAACAAGGCGCGCACCGAGCCGCTGTCTGGATCGTTCCACTCATCGCAGTTGCCCGCCACCTGATACATCGGCACCAGCAACGCGGCATCGTGCTTCCGCGCCAGCGCCCGCCAGTGCCAGTCGCCCGTGACCGGCGGGTGTCTATCGGGTGAGGCATTGGTGCAGCCGTGCTGATGGATGATGACCGCTCGCACCGGCTTCGCCGCGTCCGGCAGCCAGCAGGAAAACTCCGCGTGTTGGAAGCGGTCGCCTTCGCCCGGCGGTAAAACGAGATCCAGCAGCAGACCGTCCCCGGCGGCCGCGTCTGGCTTTGCGTGGACGATGGTTAATGGGAGCAACAGTGATGCGATGAGCGAACGCAAAATCATCTCATCACAACGACAGCCGGGCCGTCGTTTTCACTGGTTAATTTGCCTCGCCAGTACTCCTCCCAATGCAGCGCAACCGTCCCGGCTGTGTGTGTCAGGCGCATCTCGCGCTTTTCGCCCGTCTTCAATCGCACTCCGCCAGGATCAACCGGGCAAGCTCCACCGCCTTTTCGCGATTCACCGGCTTATCCTCCGTGACATCCGCATGGATCGAGAAAAAGAGAAACGAGGGAAGGGGTGGGACTCATGGTGCGGGAGCATTCAAGCTACCGCCGGGAAATCACTGGTTCATCCCTGGCGTATCTTAACCTGGAAACGGAAATAAAAACCACGGAGAGCACGGAGGAGCACAGAGAAAAGAGAGAGCCACGGATTGCGCGAAGAGTCTCATAAGAGCGAACCCGCGGCGCGCTCCGCGGCATTTTATTTTCCCCGGTTGAATTTGTCCTTCAATTCCTGTTCCGACAAGACTCTGTCGTTTTCCGACATGGGTCCCAAAAAAGAAATACAAAACGACACCGATAATGTTGAGCATGCAGAGGATGATCGTCCACAGAATCTTATCTGTGTCCGAGCAATCCGTTCGACGGATGTGAGAAATAAGCGCTGCAATCCAAATGGCAAGCCCGATGAGAGCAATGACAACGATATCCATAGGTCTATTCTAAAAAATCAACGAACGTCCCACTGCCCGAACCTTTCCATCAGATAATCGTGTGTCTCTTCAGCGATCAGAAGATAGCCCTGGCCGTCCGGAACGGGCATCCGGTGAAAGTAATCCGTCGCGCCAAGCTGGCCGGCGCAGGCAAGCAGGAGAGAAAGGCATCCGACGGCGAATAGGCTGGCATTCATGTTTGAAAGGGGCAGGGAGAGGGTTGTCTCGACATCGTGCAATTGACCCTTCCTGACTAATCTTCTGATATTTATTGATCACTCCCTCAAAATGCCAATTTTCTTGAATCGATCTATACTATTCTTGAAAGACTCTTTAAATTCGTCACGATAGATATTGCTTCGATCCACGCTTTCAAGTATTAGCAGTGCTTTGGCGAGATATGACGCCATCTCCTTTTTGATGATCCTTTTTTCGTCTTCTGGAAAATGATCAACGCAGTTAACTAATAGACTAAGTCGATTGAAATCCATTGGATCCTCCCTTAGCAAGTCCGCCAATATCTGAATAAAGCGTTCACGATTCTCGTCGTAAGCTGATGCCAGAACCAGCGTTCTAAGACCAACAAAACGATCCCATACAAAGCTATCACGACCAACAGCTTTCTTGAAAGCTTGATTTGCCAGGTGACGGGTGAGTTCTTCATCCATTGGCAAATGGAAACCAAGATTCCTAAACCTGTCAGTTTGCACCGGAACCAAGCGACAAATGGACTCTCTGGTAGCCAGTGGCAGCTTCAGCCAAACCTCTGCCCCTGCCTTCGGATCTCTGGTCAAGGCAAGCGCAACGAAACCATCCACAAGATATTCGAGCGTGATCTTACGAAGCCTAACAGCCTCTTCCCCATCGATTTTCGGCCAGCCCTCGGGGGTTGCTTTCTCAAGCATCTCTTTCCCTTCCGGTGAAATCAGCCACTCCAGTGAATTGTTCTCCATTTTTTTGGCAAATTCGTAAGCCGCATCCAAAGAAAAACCCCCATCCTTGCCAAACCATGGATGCATTTTCGCCAGATCTCCCCGCAACAGCGCCTTAATGTTTGCCTCGATGTCAATCTGACGTTCAGTCTGCCCGAACAACGACACTGAATTCCCCAGGAAAATCAGATGACCAACAATCAAAAAACCGGATATTCTTAAAGTCATGTGCTCAATATGTTATTCTGAAGTTGGATTGCAGCAAGCCATTTTGAGGATAACCTGTGGAAGTCATTGCAAATACTGCAATGAGCCAAATCAAATTCACTAATTTTTTCATAACTATTTATCAAAAATCTATCTCAAACAATTGTTCCCGCCATTTCGGGTCCGGCACTACGGCAGCTTGCTCGCATTCCAGGACCAGCCCGGTTGGAAGGACACCACTCTGATCGCCTTTTTGGCCTCCTCCAGGGTGTTGAATACAAAAAAGCTGAACCGCCTCCCCTTGTACTCGGACGGGTTCCCGAAAACAACGCTGATTTGGTTGGGTGCATCCTGCGTCACCACCGCCTCATCCACCGGCCCCTCAGGGCCGGCATAGGTGAAGCTTGTGTATAGCCGGATTGCTGGCCGGTCCGGGCAGCGAACCCGAATCTCCATGGACACCAACCTGTCTTTGCGCACCGCACTGTGGATGCTCCACTCGACCGATTTCGCGTTTTCGATTTTATAGAATCCACGAACGTCCCATTGCCCAAACTGTTCCATCAGGTAATCGTGTGTTTCAGAGCCGATCAGAAGATAGCCCTGGCCATCCGGCACCGGCATGCGGTGAAAGTAATCGGTCGCGCCAAGCTGGCCGGCGCAGGCAAGCAGAAGCGAAAGGCATCCGATGGAGAAGAGGTTGGCATTCATGTTTGAAGGAAAAAAAATCATTCTCAGGGACAGCCTTCGGGCAGGGAGAGGGCAATGCAGCCGCTGATGGCGGCAACGAAGAAGCCAAGCAAAAGTAGAAAATAGGTCGGCGGCGAAAATCCCTTTTCCAATACGGCAATGGATTTTTTAGGATGGTGAAACACAGTGACGCTGGCACCCATGGGATAGCGTTTAGCCAGCAGATCTGCCGTTTCCTTGTTGAGAAAGCTTCTTAGGCCGAACTGAATTCGTGTCCCGGTGTGCATGGCTCCATGAGCGCAGAATCGATATTTCGCGTGAAAGGTATAGCCGTAGTTGTCGGGTTCGTTGTAGTCGCGGATGCCGGACTCGATGATTTCCCCCTGGGTGCTTGGCCAGCGGTGAGTGACCATGCCCTGGAACATGAGATACACTCCCCATAGCGCGATGCCGAATCCCGCCACTATGAGTGATGAAATAACCAGATAGCTTTGCATGGATGAGCATTTTATTTTCGCGTATCGCTGAGAGCCATCAATAGGTCAGCTAATCCCCCCTCAATTATATGGATCGATCTTGCCGGCCAGTATTGCATATATTCGGCGACTTGGCTAGAGGTGCTACATTCATCAGAGGTACAGTAAACGTAGATATCCTTGCCTCCAGATAACCGGAACACCGAGATGGCTTGAGAAGAACCGGTTTTAATATCGGCAAGGGTACAGTTGACTGCACCATCAATGTGATTGTTCTTGTAAAGAAGTTCGACACGGGAGTCCACCAGAAGGAGTTTCTCACGGTCCATTTCCGTCAAAAACTGCTCAACGGTGACACGGCTGATCGGAATTGGGATGAGAGTCCGCTCTTCGGGTATGTCCCTGAAGACCATGGATACGGAATAAACAATCCAAACGGTCGCAAGGGATAGGATGATGACTTTACTTGCGACGTTTGACCACATAGAGTATTGCCAACACAAGGAGTGCCAGGACGGTTGAGACGATGAGATAGGTACTGACGGAGATTTTATCGAACAACATCCCGCTATCGCCCTTCGCTGGCGCGCCTTCTGAGGATGCACTGCTGTATTCGACTACAGTGAGAATTCCTTTCGGATTTTCTGCTAGAAATTGCCCCAAAAGACCCATGAAGTCTCCCAAGAATCTGGCGTCTGTGATGAATTTTTGAGCCGGATTATCCTTCATGACAAAAGGGATCATGGATTGCCCTCGATTGCCCTCTTTCGACATGATTACGACCCAGTGAGCATCCTGTTTCCAGTCAGCGACCAGTTCCAGAGACGACATATTTTTCAGTGAATTGAGTCCGTTAGCGATATCTGAGTTCCATTCGTGAAAATAAGCACTACAGGTTGAGGGGTCTGAGTTGGCCAGTGTGGCAAAGAACTGTTTTAGTATGACAAAGGGCGCTCGGTCGGGAAAGTTGGCTTTTCCTTGATGAACTCCAAAGGTAGGCTCAGAGTGAAAATTAAACTGGTCAAACCGGTAGTTATTATCATAAGGCGCGGTGTTGTATCCATCGGGGAACTCCACGCCAAATGAAGCGGCAGGCAGACTGGATTGAGAGAGAATCAGAAAAAGAGCCAGTATCCAGTGGTGAGTCATACTCATGATTTAGCAATTGTTGAAGATGGGCTTGCTCTCGCAAATGGTGAATGTGGTCCACATCATCTTGCCAGTCACATCAGCCTTGATGGTGGCACAGGCATAAGGATTTTTTAATCCCTCATTAAGACAGTATTCCGACGAGGCCTTGACATTGATTTTAATCTTGCCGCTGACCGAAATGATATCGGGATCCACGATTAGAGCCGTGATACCGCCTTCACCATTTGCGACAACGGAAAGTGCACCACACGCGTCTGAATCTTCATCACAGGAAGGATATTCCGAAGTGAGGGCAAAATCGGAACCCAGCGAGAGGCTCAAATTCAATGTGAATCCACCAATTCCAGGCCAATAGAGCCCGGGGACGGGACCGTTCCCGCTTATGGAGCCGACATCGACTCGCGCATTTCCCTTATACTTGTTGACAGTCTTGATAACACCGTTGCAACAAATCTCTTTCCCTTTGACTTCAATTTTGATTTTGACTCCTTTGCCGGCCTTATAGGAGATGGGTTTTCCTGGAATATAAGCGAGCCCATCGGCAAGACGCTTCATCATTTCCATGAACTTTGCAGTGTCAATGTCAATAGGGTTGGCGATGATTTCTCCCTTCTTCGGTGGAGGATTACAGGGGTGTCCGTCTGGACTATCACCAAAGCTGACATTAGCGGAAAGGAACAGAGCAAAAGCAGTGAAAAGTGCTGGTAAATTTAAGCTCATAAAATAGGGTGCATTCTTGGGTTGTTGGATGTGGTTTGCAGTCTGATATCAGTGGAGCTTTACTTGCTTTAGTTTGTCGCCAAACTTCGTCACCATTTTGGCATCCAGCTTTGTCTCGTCTCCGTCAGCCAGAATCCACTCGGCTTGAGCGGCCATTTCCCAGTCCTCCAACATGCCGGTGGTGTTCCAGGCGGGGATGCGAACTTTGATGGCGTGGGTTTTGGCGGCGGCGTGGTCGCCGGCTTTCCAGTATTCCATGGCCCACCAGTAGTGGGCGTGGCGGCACCAGTCGTGGGAGGGGTCGAGGTCGAGGGCTTGGCTGAGCAGGGCGAGGCCGGTCTGGCGCGCGGCGGGGCCGCCGGAGCGCATGGCCCAGTCTCCATGAATGATGAGCAGCATGAGCCTGCCGGACTGGGGTGTGCCGGAGTCGTTGCCGAGGTGGGCGTGCAGGGCGTCGGCCTGGCTGATTTTTCCCGACCGCAGGTAGCTGAGCAGCACGATGCTGACCCATTCCCAGAAGTCGGCGCGCTCGGACCAGAGCCATTGGCGTTTGGGTTCGCCGAGGTCTTCCCAGACTTTGACGGTGTTCTCGGGGCGGCTGAAGTCGTAGGTGGTGCGGCGGGCGAGTTTGAGCAGGATGCCCGCGGCCACGGTGGGATGTTCGGCGGTGTGGATGGCTTCGAGCGCGAGTTTTTCGGCTTTGTCAAAATAGGCGTTCGCGGCCTGGCGGGCATCGGCGCCGCTCACATGGCAAAGCTGGCGGGCGATGTCGAGCAGGGTGCTCCAGTCGTCGATGGCGGGCAGCAGGGCGTTGATCTCGGCCATGCCGGCGGCCAAGGCTTGGGTGTCGCCGGTTTCCACGAGTTTGCGCACCCAGCGCAAGCGGGCCTGGGCGCGGAGGTTGAGCGGGTGGCTTTCCTGTTTGGCAAATTGGTCGTAATAGGCGGCGGCGCGTCCGGGTTGGGCGGTGTCGGCGCAGGCGACGGCGAGCGCCCAGGTGGCCTTGCCCCAGGCGGGTGTGCCCGGCGTCATCCGGGCCCGCTGCGCCTCCAGCCAGGGGATGGCGATGTCGTGGCGTTTGGCCATCATGGTGGATAGGGCGAGGCTGTGGGCGACTTGGTGGGCGTAGTCGTCTCCGCCGCGCTGGCGGGCCTGTGCCACGAGGGTGTCGAGACCGGGGTCCTGGCCGGCCCACCAACTGGAGCGCGCCAGTTCCTTGGCGGCGGAGAGCCATTCCATGGGGGAGAGGCCGGGCTGGGCGAGCACGTCTTGCGCGGCATCGAGGCTGGTGCGCGGGTCGCCTGCGTTCTGCTTGCACTCCCGCAGGATGATCTTGCGCATCTCGGCGGCTTCGGCGGGAAAACGGCGCTCATTGCGCGGCAGCCAGTCGTGGACGATCTGCCGCCATTGGGCGTTTGCGCCGGCGGCGCGCAGTTCCTGCGCGAGCAGCAGGGTGGCGCGGGCGGAGATGGAGGGCTGGGCGGTGCGCACGAGGGCGAGGATTTCCGGGCTGACCGCCGGGTCACCAAGCTGGCGCTTGATCTGCACCAGGAGGCGCAGGGTGTGGAGGGTCTTGGCCTGGAGCCGGCCCGTCATGAGCGCCTGCATGGCCCATTCCAGGGCGGTTTGCGGGTCGCCCTCGCGCAGGGCGATCTCGGCGAGGGATTCGCGGGCGCGGGTGGCGCCCTTGGGGCAGGCATCGATGGCGGCGTGGAGGAATTCCTTGGCGGCGTCGATCTCGCCCTCGCGCAAAAACAACCTGCCCAGCTCGCCCGCCACTACGGAGAGGCGCTGCGGGCGCGGGCTGACCTGGATGCGTTTGCCGCGCTTCAGCATCGTCTTGACTTGCCGGGCGCCGGCGTTGAAGTCGGTCCACTTCTGCCCGGCTTCGGCCAGTGTTTGCCGCGCCATTTCCCAGGCTTCCTCGATCTGCGCCGCTTTCAGCAGGGCGCGGACTTGGCCGATGCGGGGGCGCAGCCACAAGATCGGGTCCCGGGCGCAAAGCGCGGCGGCGCTGGCGTGGATCTCGGCGGCTTCCTCGAAGGCGCCGCGCTTGAACTCGCTGTCGGCCGCCAGACAGAGCACCTGGCCCTGGGTCTCCGCGGGCAGCGCTTCTTTGACCAGCATTTCCTCCACGGCGGCCAATCCGGTGGCGGCGTCTCCCTGTTGGACGGTGTCGCGGATGCGGCGCAAGCGTCCGCTGCGCGCGGAAAGGTCTGTCTGCGCTTTGACGCCGCGGCGTTTGCGGAAGCGGGGGGTATCGGCTCGTGACTTCATCGGGGTTAAGAGAAGATAAGGGTTCCCAGCGGGCCTGGGTCCGTTGACCCAACGCCCGCCGGGGCTCCTGATTCATGCCGGTCTCCACTGATGCGAGACCGTTTCGTGAACGTCTGGAGCAAATCTGACAATTGACTGGGATGAGGAGGAGGGTATCCGAGGCGGCGGAGGTGGGATCACCCCACCGCGACGGAGCTACGATTCATGTTGGGCGACACTGATGCGTGTCCATGCCGTGAACGTTCGATGCGGAGTTGGGCGGTCTTCAGCGCCTCCAGCGCGCGGCCGTCAGGTGACGGCGCGGCCAACGGAGCCGGGGGGCCGCCCTCCGCCGCTGGCGCCGGTGCTGCGCGGGGGCGCAGGACTTCGGCGGGCGGCAGGGTTTGCGGGTCGTCGCCGGCGAGGAACAGCTCAAAGGGCTGCCCGCGACGGGCGGTGACTTGCACGGCCTCCTCAGCCGTGGCAAACCGGGCGCGCTCACAAAACGCCAGGAAGCTCTTCCCGCAGGTCTCCAGATGGACCGGGCGAACGCGGAGGGAACCGCGCAAGCTGACCCAGCCCGCTCCGGCGGCGACGACGCCTAGAGCGGAAACGGAGATGACCTGGATGAATTGCTGGCGTTTCATAAAGCAATATATATTAGAATGAAAGGATCGGTATGTCACCCGTCGTATTGTGACAATATCGAAACTATTTTTTAAGTTTTAATTTATATTTTTTATAATATACTGATAAAATAAACCCGTGTAGTTTAATCTAAAAAACAATAAAAATTCAATGAGGCATTGTAGGATTCGGCGGCGAGCCGTTTTGGCTGTGGTGATGTTTGCGCTGGCGGGCGGATGCACCCGCGCGGACAACATCGCCGTTTTTCCCGCTCTGGACGCGGACATGAAGGCGCTGAGCGAGGCGGGGACTTTGCTCGGTGATCCCGTTCTGGTCGGAACCCGCAAAATTCAGCGTCTGCAAATCGGTCCGCACCGGGTTTATGCGGCATTGATGGGCTCAGGTTGCGTGGAAACGGCGGTGACTGCCGAGGCGCTGCTGGCGCGGTTCCGCTGCGACCGCGCGTTTTCCATCGGTCCGGCGGGTGGGCTGACGGAGACGGCGGCGACAGGCTCGTGGTGGCGAGTCAGCGAATGCGTGGCGCAGGGAAAGAGCGGTGGCGCCGGCTCGTCCGGCCAACCGTTGCCGTTCAATGCCGCGACGGGTGATTGGAAACTGCCGGGGCTGCTGGCGAGGGCGGCGGAGGCGCGCCTGGTGTCAGGCGAGGTTTTCATCCAGAGCGCCGCGCAGCGGGAGAGCTTGGCCACAGCCAGCGGGGCCGTGCTGGTGGACATGAACAGCCACGGCCTGCACGCGGCCTGCGCCAATCACGCGGTGCCGCTGCATGTGTGGCGGGTGGTGAGCGACTCCGCCGACGAGCGGGCGGGAGAGACCTTCCGCGCTTTCACCGCTTCCTATGATGGCGCGGGAGGACGCGCTCTGGCGGAACTCATCGCGGCGCTGCCCGCCAGCCGGGACGCGGCGGGGAGTTATCCGGGCATCCGGCGGCTGTTGAGGCCTTCCGTGGAGGGGAAGTGAGTGTTTGGGCATGAGGCCAAGGGCTTTGCGGCGCGAAACCGCGCTCCCAGCCTCCTTGCGGCGGTTCGCTTGTGATTGCCGCGCTTGGTTCCTCCCGACTAACTTCCAAGGAAGTTACTCTCTGTTCCATACTCTAGCCGCGCGGAGTTCGGGTGCTATTCAGGGGGGAACCCGCCAACCTTGTTGACATGAATCACCAGGGCGAAAAAATTCAAATCCCGTCTTTCGGGCTGCCCGCCGCGCGGCGCGCGAGGGTGTGGGCGAAGGGGCCGCCGGAGGTGAGGTTGTACTGGCGGATGGCGACGCTCCAGAACGGGGCCAGTTCTTGATCGGTGGCGGACCACAGCCGGTAATGCAGGTTGGAGACCGTGTCGGTGTCCAGGATCATGGCTTTGATCTCCTGCGCCGTGAGCGACTGCGGCCCCTGCTGAATGAGGCGCTGGGCGATCTGGTCGAGGTAGGAACGCGAGACGTGGATGTTGCGCCGGCGGTGCAGGAGGCTGACGTGGAGGCCGTTGACGTAGGGATCGAGGAAGACCTGGATGAGGCCGCGGTGCTTTTCCAGCTCCGGCTGGAGGCGGATGCGGCCTTTGATTTCCTCAAAGTGTTCCTCCAGCATGCGCAGCACCTGCGGCGGCGCGGCTTCTTCCTGAGAGAGGAAAAGCTTGAAGCGCCGTCCGCTGCGCGGGCCGGAGACGAGAATGGCCACGGGGATGGCGAGCAGCAGCGTGACGAGGATGGGGCTGATCCAAAGCAGGAATCCAGGCGCGGCAAAAAACCAGCCGATCACCGCCCACAGCAGGCCGAGCAGGCTCACCGGCCAGAAATTCAACAGCACCTCCACCCAGTCCACGCCGCCGTTCAGCTTGCGGCGTTGCGTCACCCAGCGCACGCCTTTGCCCAGGAGAGTGTAGAGCACGAAGCGGCTGTGAAAGACCATGAACACCGGCGCCAGCAGGGTGAAGACGACCGTGTCCAGCAGCCCGCTGATGAAGGTCATGGCGCGCATCCCGGCGGATTTGAAGACGCGACCGGTGATCGATTCGTCGATCAAGATCATGATCTTCGGCAGAAAGATGAGCGTGATGGTGAAGCCGAGAAGAAGCTGCGCCGCCAGCATGGATTGCGGGCTTTCCCGCGCCTGCGGCGTGGCGGCCAGGAAGGTGGCCAGGATGAGAAAAAGCAGCCACAGCAGGGAGCTGGCATAACTCAAGATACCGTGCAGAAAATTGATCCGGCTCATGGGATGCCAGCCTTTGGCGAAAAGCAGCCAGAAGTGCTGCATGTTGCCCTGGCACCAGCGGCGGTCGCGCTTGAGCATGTCCACCAGCGTCGGCGGCCCTTCCTCGTAGCTGCCGCGCGTCGTGCCCAGCAGGCGGACGGCGTAGCCCGCCTTGCGCATGAGCGCGGCCTCCACGAAGTCATGGCTGAGGATGTGGCCGCCGAAGGGTTCCTTGCCCGGCAGCGGCGGCAGCGCGCAGTTTTTGATGAAGGGATCCAGCCGGACGATGGCGTTGTGCCCCCAGAAGTTCGCCTCCCCGCCTTGCCAGTAATCCAGCCCGGCCATGAAAGCGGGGCCGTAGAGCGATTGGGCGAATTGCATCACGCGGCCCAGCAGCGTCTCCGCGCCGATCTGCTTCGGAAAGGTCTGCAGAATGCCGATGCCGGGGTTTTTCTCCATGATGCGCACCATGGCGTTGAGCAGGTTGCCGGACATGAGGCTGTCGGCATCGAGCACCACCATGTAGCGGTAGCGCCTGCCCCAGCGCCGGCAGAAGTCGCTGACGTTGCCGCTCTTGCGGTTGATGGGCTTGCGCCGCTTGCGGTAGAAGATGCGGCCAAAGGCATCGAGCTGGCGGCACAGCTCCAGCCAGGCGGTCTCCTCCTCGATCCACTGGCTCGTCTGGTCCGAGTCGCTGAGGATGAAAAAGTCGTAATTGGCGGACTGGCCGGTTTCCTTCAGCGACAGATAAATGGCGCGCACGCCCTCGAAGACGCGCGTCACGTCCTCGTTGTAAATGGGCATGACGATGGCCGTGCCCGCGGTGACAGGCTGGCCGTGCTCCTTGGGCGTGAGGCTGCGCCAGAGATTGAGCGGGTCCGGCCGCGGGCTGTTCATCAGCCAGATGCCGAACAGCGCGGTCCAGAAGCCGGTGTTGAGCTGGTAGCAAAGCGGCATGAACACCGCCAGCAGCGCCCACTCCGACCACCGCATCCCCTGCTCGGAGAGAAACACATACATGAGCCACACACCGGCCACCGTGCCCAGGCCCACGAAGGAAAAAAACGTGGCGCGGCGCGTGCGGGCGATCCGCGGCGGCGGCATGCCCTGGCCGAAGGGGGGATTGGCGGTAAAGGTGCCGGCGGCGCTCATCGCAGAATCACGTAAAGATAGCCGAGCAGCGTGCCGGTGATGACGGCGAGGATGGAATAACGCAGCAGGGGGTGCCTGACGAGAGTGTCGAAAGTGTCCTCCGCCACCTCGGAGACGATGCCCAGGTCGAACTCGCGCGGCGTCATCTTGGAGACCTGCATGCCCGGCCCCGAGGTGCGGATGGCGGCGCGCATGGCCTCGGCCATGTCCTCCGGCAGGTTTTTGTTGTCGAGGAAAAAGTGCGGCCAGCGCGCCGGGCCGCCGCTGAGGTAATAACCGAGCCGCCCGGCGGCCTCGATCTGCGCTTCGTTCAGGTTGAGGTCGCGGTAAACCGTGCCCAGCCAGCCGCGCAGCATGAGCCGCGCCTGCTCGATGGAGTGCGCCGTGGGCGTGCGCGCCGGGTCTTTCTCATGCTCCACCGCCGCCCGCCGCAGCGTTTCCAGAATAAGCTGCGTGCGCCGGATGCGGTTGTGCAACTGGTAGGACCGGAAGTAGTCGGCGAGGCGCGCGTAGGCCTCGTTCCACTCTTCCTCGCTGCCCGTGGCGGGCGCGAAGCGGATGTTCAGCGCTTCCATTGGTAGAGCCAGCGTTCGGAGATGACTTGGCCGCCGCTGTCGCGCAGCTCGCCCATCAGTTCGAGCAGCGCGGTTTCCGGCGGCACGTCCAGTTTGAAAAAAGCGCGCCAGCCGCCCGTCTCCGCGTTCCGCATCACGCGCGCGTCGAGCAGCTTCGCCTCCCCGCTCACGGTGGCCACCCTGATGTCCGGCGTCCAGTCCGGCGCGCGCTCCGCCTGCCGCCCGCCCGCGGAGAAATCGATCACATAGAGATGATCGTCCGAATCCATCACGAAACCCCGCCGTGTGGCGATGACCTTGCACAAATCCCCCGGCTCATGCTCCTCCAGCCAGGACAGGCGGTATTCAAAGCGCAACGGTTCCTCCGGCGTTTGCGGGACGTGGTCCGGCTTCCACATGGCCACGATGTTGTCCCAGGTCTCCTCGCCCGTCGGCAGCTCCACCAGCACCACGGCGCCCTTGTCAAAACCGCTGACCGGCTCCACCCACACGGCGGGCCGGCGATGATAACGCGCCTCCAGGTCCTGAAAGTTGGCAAAGTCCCGGTCCCGGCTCGCCAAGCCGAAGCCCTTCAGCTTGTCCGCCTGGAAGAAGCTCATGCGCGTCTCCTTGCCCACGTCGAGCGGACGCCAGATGGACGGCCCGCCGTCCGCGATCTCGATCTGCAAACCGTCCGAGTCATGCACCTCCGGACGGAAGTCGTACGGCTTCGGGTGGCTGTTCTCGCCAAACCAAAACATGCTGGAAAACGGCGCGATGCCCAGCATCTCCACCCGCTGCCGCAGAAACAGCGTCGCCCGCACCCGCATCTCCGTGGCGCGGCCCGGCTTCGCCTCAAATTCATAAGCGCCCGTCAGGCTCGGCCCCTCCAGCAGCGCTAGCAGCCGAAACGCCTCATCCCCCGGCTGCGGCCGCGCCAGCCAGAACCGCGTGAAATCCGGAAACTCCTCCGGCGCGCCGCCCACCGTGTTCACCGCGATGCCGCGCGCCGAGATGCCGTACCCCAACTCCGTGGTGACCGCGCGGTAATAGCTCGCGCCCATGAACACCAGGAACTCAAAGCGCTTGTCCAGGAACGCATCCGGCGCCAGCACGCGGAAGCCGGCGTAACCCGGCGGATTTTTCACCCCCTGCGGCGGCGCCAGCGTGCCGTAATCGAAAAACGCCCGGTCAAAAGCCACCGGCTGCGCCGCGCCCTCCGCGATCTGATGGAACCGCACCGGCTTCTTGAACATCCAGCCCGGATGAAAAAACTCCACCCGGAACGTGTCTCCCGATTCCCCGAACAGCGCCTTGTCATCGCGGAAGCGAATTTGCCGGTGCCCGTCGTAATTCAGCTTCTCGAAAAACGGATCCAAATCCTGCGGCGCCGGCTCATGAGGCCGCCGCGCCAGCACCGACGCATAAGCCTCCAGGCTGGAAAAATCCGAAACCGCCTCTGGCCCCAGATCGGCGGCATGAATGGGCCAGGCAATCAGACAAACAACGGACAGGATCAAGCCTCCAAAGGGAAGATGTCTGCTCATAAAAGGGTAAAAGCGATGCGCGGCAATCGTGCCGGAGAGTGCCACAACCTGCGCGTTCGTCAACTGCTACGCCCATGCAGGGTGGTTGGCGAGGGGCGGCTGGTCGCGCTGTTTGGTCTGGCGGCGTTGGCGGCAGACTTAGCCTCAAAACAGAGTTGATAGTTGATGGTTGAGAGTTGAGAGACTGGAAATGAGCGACTTGTGCCGCCAGGAGGTCTCACCCTTCGGGTGAATGGAGCTTTCGGCGCAAGCCGCTGATTTTTAACTATCAACACTCAACTCTCGACTCTCAACTTCCTTTTTCGGCTTAGCCACCCTGGGCAGATCGCGTTGGCCGTTGGGCTTCTCAAAGCGCTACCCTCAACACGCTGAAGCGTGAACAACGTATCCTCTCGCACCCGGAGCCGCAGTCCAAAGAGAGTCTGGATTTCCAGCAAATCCAAAAAAATGACGGCAAATGCAAAAATCGCTTCAAATTCTCTGATTATTAGCTTATATGAATGAAAATTCTGGTGGCTCACCAGTTCGCCATGCCGTCTCCCCGCAAAGCTCCCGAATCCGCCGTCCGCGCCCGCCGCGGGCCGGGCAGAGCGCGGCGGCAGGACAGCGTGGATCACGAGGTCAATTACGAGCCGGAGACGCCGAAGATCCGGGAGGAAAAAAAACGCGCCTTCCGCCGCGCCGGTTTTCGCGTCGCGGTCTGGCTGGTGGCGCTGTTCGGTCTGGCGGCGCTGGCGGCGGCGACTTGGCGGCAGACTTTGTACCGCAACCCGCGCTTTGGGTTGAAGGAGGTCACCGTGTTCACCGAGGGCGCGTTGAAGCCGGAGAAGCTGGTGCGCGAGATGGGTTTGGTGGAGGGCATGGACACGCTGTGGATCAACCTGCGGGCGCTCACAGCCAAGGTGGAGCGGCTGCCGCAGGTGAAGTCCGCCACCGCGAAGCGCGACTACAACGGGCGCATGGAGGTGACGGTCATCCAGCGCCGGCCAGTGGCCTGGCTGGAGTGCCACCGGCTCGGATTGCACTCGATGAAGAGCGGCTTCGGCTGCCTGCTGGATGAGGAGGGCGTGGCCATGCCCTGTGATGTCATCCTCAAGGACTACACCCTGCTGCCCGTCATCCACTTCGAGGAACTCAGCCAAGTCCACGCCGGCTCGCCGGTGCGCGATCATCAGGTGAAGGCGGCGCTGCGGCTGCTGCGGGAGATGGAGAAACGCGCGGACTCGGGCGCGCCCCTGCTGACGCGTTGCGAGATCCCCGCCAAGTACGCGCTCGTCGCGCATTTTGACGACGGCATGGAGGTCGCCTTCAGCCCGGACGCGCTTGACGCCCAGCTTCCGCGTTTCGACCGCGTCATGATCGAGGCGCGCCAGCAGGGTTGGAAGATCACCTCCTTTGATCTCCTGCCGGAGGACAACGTGCCCATCACCTTCCGCCAGCCGCCCAAGCTTGCAATTGCTCGTTAATTCTTTTATTCTTTTTTTTCAGCACTCCCCCACTGCCATGGCCAGAACCACGATCTACGCCGGACTCGAAATCGGAACCCACAAAATTTGCGTCGTCGTCGGCGAAGCGAAGCGCGACGGCTCGATCAAAATCCTCGGCGTCGGCGAGGCGCCCTCGCGCGGCGTGCGCAAGGGGGAGATCGTCGATTTCGACAAAGTGCAGACCTGCCTGAACGACGCCCTCGTGCGCGCCGAAGACCGCAGCGACGTGATGATCCGCAACGTCTTCCTCGGCGTCACCGGCGCGCACATCGAGAGTCTCAACAACACCGGCCGCCATCGTCTGCCGGAAGACCAGACGGAGATCACGGAGGACGACGTGGAGGAGGCCAAGGAGATCGCCCGCAACGTCAGCATTCCGCAGCAGAACGTCTTCCTGCACAGCATGACGCGCCAATACATCGTGGACGGCCAGGAGGCGGTGCGCCAGCCCATCGGCCGGGAGGCGCGCTTTTTGGAGGCGGACTATCATATCATCCATGGCGTGCGCGGCCGCGTGCAGAATGCCATCCGTTGCGTGCGGGAGATCCCGCTGGAGGTGGAGGACGTCGTCTTCAACCCCGTGGCCGCCGCGCAGGTCGTGCTGTCGCGGGAGGCCAAGAGCCAGGGCGCGCTCATGATCGATTTCGGCGCGGGCACGGCGGACTATGTTTTGTATCGGGACGGCATGATGACCGCCTCCGGCTGCATCCCGCTCGGCGGCGACCATATCACCAATGACATCTCCATGGCCCTGCAAATCCCCAATGGCCGCGCCGAGAAGCTGAAGATCGAGGAAGGCAGCGCGCTGTACGAGGATGTGCCGGAGGGCGACTTGCTGCAAATCGAGGACGACACCGGCCACATCATTGGCGAGGTTGAGCGCGCCTTCTTGAACGAGGTCATCAGCCTGCGCGCGCAGGAGATTTTGGGCCAGGTCAAGGCGCGCTGCGGCGCGCATGTGGGCCATCTCGGCGCCGGGGTGTTTTTGACCGGCGGCGTCAGTTTGTTGAAAGGGATTGACGCGGTGGCCCGGGACGTGTTTGGAGTCAAGGTCACCAAGGTCGGCTCCGCGCCGGTCAGCGGTGTCACCGCCACGTTTGAGAACCCGAAGTACTCCGCGCCCATCGGCCTCATCCGCTACGCGCAAATCCTCGACAGCGAAAAGCCCTTTCTTTCCCCGTTAACCCGGCTGAGCCGCAAGGTCAGCGAAATGCTCTCCGCTATTACGTTCTCCTGACTGGTCGCTGCCCGCTTGACAACTTGACCGTTGACCCACTGCCCCTCCTTTCCACACACACGCAACCAACACCCACCCCTAACCTGCCACAACACCATGGTCGAATATCACAGAAACGCAGACGCCCCCGCCACCGGGCCGGGCCCCATCAGCATCGCAGTCGTCGGAGTCGGCGGCGCCGGGTCGAACGTCCTGGACCGCATCACGCTCGACCGCACCATGGAGGCCGCCCTGGTCTGCATGCACACCGACGTGCGCGTGCTGGGGCACGCCATGGCGCCGGTGAAGCTCCAGCTCGGCACCGAACTCATGCGCGGCGTGGGCGCCGGCGGCGATCCCGACTTGGGGCGTGAGGCGGCGCTGTTCTCGCGGGACGCCATCCGCCAGTCCTTGCAGGGGCATCAGATCATCTTCATCTGCGCCGGCCTCGGCGGCGGCACCGGTTCGGGCGCCGCGCCGGTGATCGCGGAGATCGCCAAAAGCACCGGCGCGCTGGTGCTCGTCGTGGCCACCATGCCGTTCAGCTTCGAGGGCCGCCGCCGCGTCAGCCAGGCGGAGGAGGCGCTGGAGCTTTTGCAGAAGCGCGCCGATGCGCTCATCCTCTTTGAGAACAACCGCATGGGCGAGCTGATCCTGCCCAAGGACGGCATCCAAAAGGCCTTCAGCGCCGCCGACCAACTCATCTCCCAAAGCCTGCGCGCCGTTTCCACCATGATCTCCACGCCCGGTCTCGTGAAGCTGGGTCTGGACGATCTCACCGCGGCGCTCGCCGCTTCCAATGGCCGCTGTCTGTTTGGCTTCGGCGAGGCGCGCGGCCAGAACCGCGGCGCGGAGGCGCTCAAGCGCGCGCTCAAGAGCCCGCTCATCGACCAGGGCCGCCTGCTGCATCACACCAAGAACCTGCTGGTCCACATCGCCGGCGGCGATGGCATGACGCTTGTCGAAGTCGAGGCCATCATGAAGCAGATCGGCCGCAACGTGCCGGATCACACGCAGATTCTTTTCGGGGTCGCTGTCGATGCCAAGCTCACCGACGCCGTCGCCGTCACGCTCATCAGCTCGCTGGGCGCCGAGGCATTGCAATCCTACACCCAGCAGAGCCAGGCGCCCGCCCGGCTGGAGCCGCCCGCGCCACCGCGCAACGAACCTGCTCCGAAAGCCGCCAAGTCCGCGCCGCCGCTGCCCACGGCCGAGGACGATGGCGACGAAGACGTGTTTGAAGAAGACCAAGCCGCCGCTGCCGCCGTTTCTCCCGCCACGGGGCGGCCATCCGGGGAAAAGGAGGCGCCGGATCTCTTTGCCACCGTCATGACCGCCGCCGAGCCGCGCTCCGCTGCCTTGCAGGAAGTCAAAAGCGCCGCACCGGCTGCCGTGGCAGTGACCACGCCGGTGGAGGCCGGGATTCCCGACGAGGTGACTTTGGAGGAAACTTCCGCCAGCATCCCGGACACGGAACCTGAGCCGGAACCGCCGGCCTTCGATGAAACCGCCGCGGCTCCGGAAGCCCTCGCTCCCGCCCCGCAGCCGTCGCGCGAGCCGGAGCCGGAGCCGCCCGCGCGTGAGGCCGAGCCGGAACCGCCGGCTGAACCCCGGAACGACGCACCGGCCCCACGGCGCGGCGGTGTGCTTTCCAACGTCATCGGCGGCGGCGCGGCCGCCAAGACCGATCCGGACATGTTCCAAGCCGGCGACGAAGGCCGCGGACGCTTCAAAAACACCGAGCCTTCCCTCGTCGAAGGCGAGGATCTCGACGTGCCCACCTGGATGCGGCTGCGCAAGAAGCTGCAGCGGTGACGGGTTTGGGGGGGCGCGCTGATTTTCGCCGCGCTTGAGATTGAGCGCGGCAAGTCATCTTTTTACTTAACACCTCCGATGATCCTGAAAATAAAGCGGATTAAACCAAGGTATAATAACAACCTTGTTGAACTCAAGGGGCGATCTGCGCTATTGAAAGGGCAGTCCAAAACATTCAAATGAAACAGCCTAAACTTCTGATACTGCTCGCCGTTCCAGTGCTATTGGCTGGCTGCGTCGGGACTGCGGATCGTGTTGAGGACCGTTACGACCGCCGCGAAGACCGCTACGACCGGAGGGTCTATACCGGGCCAGGCGACCGGGCTGAGGATTATTATGATCGACGGGAAAATGTGAACGACAAATTCCGCGGACGTAGCGGTCTAGCTTTCTGATGTAGAATCGATTTTGCGGGAACTGGCGGGCCCCAATAGCGCGGTTTCGACCGCAACCCGAACCGTCAACGACAAAACCAAAACCAAAACCAACAACAACCATAATGAAAAATACCCTGATCGCTCTAGCCTTCGCGGCGCTGACCGGCACTGCTCTGGCCGGCCCTTACGCTCCCTCCACACCCATGGCTCCGATGTCCGCCGCCCCCGAACTCTTCGGTCCCGGCTGGCACTTCGGCGGTCACGGCCTGTTCCTCACCCCCGATGCCGACCTTGCTGACGACACCTGGGGTGGCGGTCTCAACGTGGACTACTTCATCAGCCCGTTTGTCGGCTTTCAAGCCTCGGCTTCCTGGGCTGACCCGGGCACCAGCGAGGTTTGGCACAACTACGTGCTCGACCTGGTGGTGCGCTATCCCATTGAGTCGGCCTACCTTGCTCCCTACCTCTTTATTGGTGGAGGCGCTATTCTTGAAGACGACGCCAACATTCTGGGCCGCGCCGGTGTCGGCATTGAGTTCCGGCCAACCGCCAGCTTTGGCATCTTCGCCGATTGGTGCTACAACTTCCCCGGCGGCGGTGGTGGCAGCGATGACATCGAGGATTACCAGATGATTCGGGCCGGCATCAAATTCGGCTTCTAATTTTTGCTGGTTGGTTACCAGTTGATTGGATGGGCGGCCGGCACCGAAAGGTCCGGCCGCCTTTTTTCCGTCCGCGCATTGCGCTTGCTCAAGCAAGCAATGAAGCCCATGCTTGCCCTCCAATTAAACTCCCATGAAACCCAAGTCTCTCTCCCTGCTCCTTTGCGGCCTTGCCATTACCCCCCTGCTGGGTGCCTGCAGCAATGCGGCCCTGCAGGATCGCATGGATCGCCGTAATGACGCCTACTCTAGCTTTCAAGAGCGGCGGGAAATCCGCCAGGATGCCCGCGACCAGCGCTACGATGCCTGGTGGGACCGCGTCATGCATTGATGCCAACAAGGCTAGATTGACCATCCGGGCATCCTGAGACAGGATGCGGAAATTGGGTCACTGTTGTTTGGCCTCTCTCAGGAGATAGCCCACTTGGCGTTCGCCGTGGCGGCGGCCAGCGTGGCCTGCATCCTGTGATGTCGCTTCATCCTAAAAACCGAGTTGATGGTTGGTAGTTGAGTGTTGATAGTCCAAAACCAGCGGCCTACGCCGAAAGCACCACTTACCCGGAGAGTGAGTCACTAACGCGGCACAAGTCGCTTATTTTCAGTCTATCAACCATCAACTATCAACCCCGCTTTTAGGTTCATGTCTCCTGCCCCCGTCATCCGAAGGATAACGCCGGGCATGGTTCAGAAGTATTGGCAGTGATCGGCGCGGCGGGCCAAATTTTGCAGGAAGTCGCCGGGGGCGATGATGCCTTCGGCTTCAGGCAGCAGGTCGCCGGGCGTCACGTCAAAGGTCTGGGCCGCGAGCTGGCAGCCATGGAAGCGGACGCGGCCGGTCGAGTGGAGCAGTTTGAGGAAGTCGTGAATCTCCAGCGGATCACCGTCGCGCTGGAGCCGTTTCCTCAGCCATGCCTCGCGATGGGCGTAGCGGGGATCGATTTTCACTTCCTTGACGCCTTCGCGGGTGAGGACGCGCACGGCCCAGAGGACGAAGAGGACATCCACCTCGACCCCCTTCCGCCCCATCTCCCACGCGAAGGTGAGCGGGCAGAGGAGGCGGTCAAAGGCATCATCGCGGATGACGATGGCCAGACGTTGAATCGTCGGAGGCGCGGAAAGGCCGGGGGCCTGGGGAAAACTTGGCGACGGTGGGTTGGGATTCATGGGTTGCTTGCTGTTGGGTTGGGGTATGGGTTTGAGAAAATGGCGCGGGGGGATCACACGCTCATGAGAAAGTAGGCGTTTTGCACGTCGTGCGGGAAGCGGTGGATGCGGACGCGGTCAAACCCCGCCTCGCGCAGCATCGCCTCCGCCCGCTGCACGCCCCAGACGGCCCCGAGACCGAGGCCGCCCTGGGCGAGGGAGACGGTCATGCAATGCATGCAGGAAACCGTGTAGAGCATGGCGCCGAGCGGGTGGCTGATGTTATCGACGGGTTCGCTTGAAGCGTCGATGTCCTGCATGAGGAAATGCCCGCCGGGCCTGAGCGCCTTGCGGATCGCGGCCAGGACTTTGTCGGGCCGGGCCTGGTCATGAATGGCGTCCAGCGCGGTGATCCAGTCAAAGGCCTCCGCTTGATCCCAATCCGTGAGGTCTTTCTGCTCGAAACGGAGATTGGACAGGCCGCGGCGGCCGGCCTCCTCCGCGGCGCTGGCGACTGCTTCCCCGCTGAGGTCGTATCCGAAAAAGCGGCTGTCAGGATAGGCCGCAGCGAGACGCATCAGCGCCAAGCCCCGTCCGCAGCCGACGTCGAGCACGTCCATCCCGGCCGCCAGCCGCTCATGCAGGCCGGGAAAGAGCGGAACGACTGCTTCGACGATGATGGGCACCACGGACTGCCCGCTGTCCTCCGCCATCACCTCATGAAAGCGCGGGTAAGCCTCGTAAGGCACGCCGCCACCGTTGCGGAAGCAGTCCAGGATGCGATCCTCCACCTGTGCCAGCGTCGGCACGTATTGGGCAAAAACCGCCATGTTGGCGGTGGGCGATTGACGGCTCAACCAATGCGCGTGCTCCGGCGGCAGCCGGTATTGACCGGCTGCCGGATCGCGTTCGACGATGCGGGCGACGACCATGCCGCCCAGCCATTCCCGGACGTAGCGTTCGTTGAGGCCGGTGTCGGCGGCCAGGGCAGCGCTGGTGCGCGGCGCTCCGTCCGCCAGGGCGTCAAACAAACCGGCGCGATGACCGATGGAGATCAACAAGCACGTCATGCCGTTGTTCAAGGTTTCGAGGAGACGTTCGGCAAACATATCCTGTTTGGCGGGATCGATGGGTTGGTTGCAGGCGAGGCACATGGTGTTGGTTTCTTTCTATTTAGAGTTGGGTTGGTTGGATTTAATACAGAATGACCTGTCTGTTTTATGGAGAAAAATGAGGCGATCAGTCGTTTGGCGCCGCCAAAAGGGTGAGCAATGTTTTCCTGGCCTGTTCCACCGGCCAGATTTCCCGGTAGGCCACGCAAGCGGCGATCGTGCCCTCAAAGAGCAGGAGGTACGTTGTGGCGATGTCTTCAGGGTCGAGGTGGGAAAAGCCGGGCGCGGAGTTTTTGAGGTCCAGGGCCAGCTCGCGGAAAAAGGCGCGGATGGACTCGCGGTGCTGGCGCGCCACCTCCCACACCCGGACCGCCTCATGCGGCACTTCGGCCATCACGTTTTGAAACGGGCAGCCCCGGTAGCCGCTGGATTCCAGCCACGGTTTCAGAATCTCCAAGGGACCGAAAAAACGCTCGCGGGCGGTGGGCAGCGGGGTCACATCGGCGCGGATGCCGGCGATTTCCGAACGCGCCATCTCCGTCGCGTAAGCCAGCAGCAGATCCTCCTTGGATTGAAAGTGATCGTAAAACGAGGCCCGCGCCACCTCCGCCTCGG
This sequence comes from uncultured Verrucomicrobiaceae bacterium, assembly GCA_964573315.1. Taxonomy (GTDB): domain Bacteria; phylum Verrucomicrobiota; class Verrucomicrobiia; order Verrucomicrobiales; family Verrucomicrobiaceae; genus JAGRPD01. The sequence continues at coordinate 26,901 of CAZNKC010000013.1, forward strand.
CAATGATTTGGTTCACCCCCGTGGCGGCATACCCCTGCCGGTAAAACAGATCGAGCGCCTTCGCGAGAAGGCGCTCACGGGGCGGTTTGGAGTGGGTTTTGGCTGGCATGAGCGAGAATAAAACAGATAGATTGGTCTGTCTATAACTTTTTTGATTTTTTGTCATCAACTCAATCGCAGTCGCGCCGAACCTGAAAAAATGGGCGGGAACAGAGTCCCTCCCTCCGGGGGGCAGGCGCTTGCAAAGAGAGCCTCTTCTTGTTGTGCATCAAGCAGCGCAGGCATTTGTCTGCAACCGGAGGTCCGGGTAGGTGGCCACGAATTCGGCAGAGGTGCGACGGATTGCACGATGTCACCCCAGCCATGACCGCTGCCGAACCCGGAGGCAACTCATTCCACGCTTGGCAACCACCTTCCCATACCCGGACAGGCTCAATGTCAGGGCGTCCACGGCGCGGGCAGTGTGTACGCCGGTTGGCCGTTGAGGGTCTTCAAAAAGGCGGCCCGGCCGGGTTGGAAGAGAGGCTCGTTGCCGAGGTCCTGCAGGGTGGCGTCGCCCTGCCGCACCCAGCGCTCCAAAGGGCCGGTTTTCAGCAGGAAATAGGAGTCGTAGCCGCTCGCTCCCGGAGTCGCATCCGCGCGCCAGACCGAGATCAAGTCGGAGAGGCTGGGCTGCGCAGAGCCGGTGAAGCCGTTGGCCACGGTCAGGCCTCGGCTCAGCGGGCTGGCGGGGAGCGGCCAGGGGTTGCCGAGCAGGTTTTGACCCGTGCCGAGGCGGAACACGAAGGGTGTGGACCGGACCGGACCGGCGGCGGTGAGCGTCAAGGGGGCGCCGCGGCGGTGGATCATCACCCCCTGGGCGGGATTGATGATGAAATCGTTCCGGCTGGTGAGGGTGGCGTCCCCCTCCCGCACCCAGCGCGGCGTGCCGCCGCCGGCGAACAACCAGTAGGAGGAGAAGCCCTGGTTGACCGTGTTGTAAACCAGGCAGCGGTCCGCGGTGCTGGGGTTGTTGGTGGAGTGGAAGGTGGCTGGGTCAAAGATGCTTCCCAGGGTGGAGAAGGAGCGCAGGATGAAAGCGGAGCCCGCCAGCGTGCCGGGCAGGGTGTCCAGAGTGCCGTGGCTGGAGGTCAGGTCCACACCCAAATTGGTCCAGTTCGAGCTGTCCACACTTTCAACCAGCAGCCGGTGGCCGGCATGAGGGCCGTCCAAGATCTCGACATAGGTTTCGTCGATGAACACGTACGTTCCGCCGCCGGGCGCGTACGCGTAGGTGGACAGGAGCCAAGGGGTGCCAATCGCCTCGCTCAAATCCAAAGTGGAACCGCTGGCCGCCGTGATTTTCCCCTCCAGCCCCAGATTCATCTGCCGGGTGAAACGGTCACTCCAAGTGCTTATTCCCGTCGGCAGCGTGCGGCGCTGCCAACCGTGGGTCTCGCTCGCCAGCACGACCTCCGGTGTGCCGTTGTGATCCGTGTCGAGCGCCACCTCAAAACGGACGAAACCCTGCTCCAGGCTGCCGAATCCGACCTCTGCCTCCAGATCGGCCAGGACGTAGGTGCGGCTGCCGTCACCGTTGGAGGTGGACGCCACCTCTCCCTGGGCATCGACCCAGCCGCCGGGCGAGTCCGCCAAGTCGGCGAGCACCTTGATTTTCACACTCACATCCTCCAGTCCCTGCTCGCGCAGGGTGTAAAAGGCCCGGAACTTGCCGCTGCCGCCGTGGTAATCCACGCCATGACGCGGGGAATCGGTGATGCCGTCCTGCGGATCGGTGTTGAAAACGTACTCCAGCAGGTCGGGGTGGGAGTCGCCATCCAGATTGGTCGTGGGGCTGCCGCCCGCGCCGGGGGTGGCAGCGCTCCAATAGGCAAAGGTCGGCGCGTCCACGCGCACCACCGGGAAGTTGTTGTTGATGACCCGCGGATCACCGGGCGCAAGCTGGAACGTCAGATGGTAAGGATTCGCCGGAGCCGAGCCATCCGTCAGATAGCCGGGCGCAGCCGGATTTTCCCCGCTGCCGATGGCGGCCGGATCGGGCAGGGCGGTGGGGTCCAGAGCGGCGGGCTGCGCCGGGCGCAACGGTGCGGCGATGTAACCGGGCGGCGGTATCAGCAGCAGCGTGTAGGCGCCGGGCGTGCCGTCTGTTTCAAAAAAATACTGCCCGCCCGCGCCGTCGATGACCAGATTGACCGCGCCCGGCCCGCTGACCGACACGAGACCTCCCGGCACGATCTCCCCGGTGACCGCATCGTAAATGTAACCGGTCGGGTCGAACGCATTCACGAACCAAGCGCTGGTGTCATCCACGGTGGTGAGTTGCACGCCGGCGAGGTTGTCATTGCCGCCCTGGGAGTCGCCGGTGCTGGTGGCGTAAGGGTGATCGATCTCCTGCAACAGGTAGCTGCCGCCGACGAGACCGGCGAACTCGAACTGTCCGGCGGCGTCCGTCACCGTCTCCGCGAGATACAAATCCTCGTCCGTGAGCAGGCCGTCCGAGTGCATGTCGATGTACAAACGCACCTTCACGCCGGGCAGTGGCCGGTCCGGCGCGGACAGCGCGCCGTCCTCGTCGGCGTCGTCGCGCACTTGGCCGATGATGCTTGAAAACGTGATGCCGCCGTCGAGGAAATTCCGTCCGTCAACGTCAGTGCCGGCCAGATCGACGGCGATGGTGTTGTCGATCGGATTGCCTTGCGCATCGAGCAGGCTGGAGGCTCCGGGCGGGTCCAACTCCACCACCAAGTACTTGCCGCCGGGCAGACCGGAGAACTGGTACGCACCGTCGAGGTTGGTGACGGTCGTGCTGATCAAAATGTCCCCGATACCGGTCAAGCCGTCCTGGTCCACGTCCGCGTACAACCGCACGAAAATGGCCGGGAGCGGCACATCATCGTCGCTGAACTGGCTGTCGTTGGCCGGACCGTCGGCGAAGATGAAGCCGGAGATCTCCGCCAGCAGCGCGCCGGTTTTCAGGAAATCCAGCCCGGCTGCGTCGGTCCCGTTCAAAACCACGGCGGTACGTCCGTCTGTGGGCGAGCCCTGCGTGTCATAGGTGCTGGAAGCGCCGGGCACATCCGCGGCGGTGACCACGTAGCTGCCCTGCGCCAGCCCGCTGAAATGCCAGGTTCCGTAACCGTTGGTGACCGTGTAGCCGATCAAAGTGCCATCGGCGGGATCGCCGTCGCCGTTGGGATCGGTGAAGACGCGCACCGGCACGTTGGGCAGCGGCGGGTCTTCGTCGGCGGGGTTGCCGTCGCCGTCCAGATCGTTGCGCACAGCGCCGGCGATGTCCGCTGGCAGCAGGCCTTGGTTGAGAAAGAGCAGATTTTGGAAATCGCTGCCCTCGAGGTAGAACGAAATCGAAGCGTCTTCCGTGGAACCGTCCAAAGCATTGACCACCGTCGCGCCGGGGGGCACGATCTCCTCCACCACATACGGGCCATAAACGAGCTGGCGGAAGGCGAACCCGCCGCCCACGGCGCTGACCGCCTCACCCAGCGGCACATCCAGGTCCGAGACATTGCCGTCGCCGTCCAAGTCCGCATAGATCCGCGCCGTCACGCCCGCCGCGGGCAAGTCGTCCGGAGTGAACTCATTCGCACCTTCCGGGTCCGCGCCATCTTCATAGACGATGCCGCTGGCCGTGCCGGTCAGCGCGTCGGCATCCAGGAAATCCAAATTCACGACATCCGCGCCGGCCAGCGTCGCCGCGACCATGCTGTCGCCGGCATCGCCCGTGGCATCCCAGGTGCTGGTGGCGCCTTGCGGATCGAATTGGAAAATCACATAATGACCGGACGGCAGTTGCGGGAAGGAGTACTCCCCGTTCAGATCGGTGGTGGTCAAAGCCACCGCGTAACCATCGAAAGGATGGCCGTCGCCATTCGGGTCCGTGTACAGCAGCAGCAGTACCCCGGCCAGCGGCGGGTCATCGTCCGCCGGATTGCCGTCACTGTCCAGATCGGCGCGCACGCTGCCGCGCAGCGCCGCCAGCTCGATGTTTTGATCCAGAAAATCCGCGTCGGTCACGTCCGCCGCCAGGATTTCAACGCCCACTTGGTTGTCGTTGGGAGCGCCTTGGCGGTCGTTCACGCTGATGGCGCCGGCGGGATCGATCTCCATCACGACGTAACGTCCCTGCACCAGCCCGCCGAAGCCGTAGCGGCCGTCCGTCCCGGTCACGGCCTCGCCGATCTGTGGATCGGTCGGATCCACCAAGCCGTTGCCGTTCAAGTCGGCGTACAAATGGATCGGCACCGCGCCGACCGGCGCATCATCCGGCCCGAAATCTCCGTCCATTAGAGGACCATCCGCATAGACCCGGCCCGACAGGGCGAACAAAAACACATCGAAGTCGAGAAAATCGACATCATAGACATCGTCCCCCGCGATGGTGATTGCGGCCAAACTGTCTGTCGGGGAACCCGTGGGATCGTAGGTGCTCGTCGCCCCCGGTGGGTCCACTTCCTCCACCACGTAATTTCCGTCCGCCAGACTGCCGAACTGGTACCAGCCGCCGACATCGGTGGCGGTCGCGGCCAGCAGCGTGCCGTCCGCCGGGTTGCCATCGCCATTGGGATCCGAGTACAAACGCAGCACCACCCCCACCATCGGCGTGTCGTCATCCGTGGGATCCCCGTCGGCATCGGAGTCCCGCCGCACCGTCCCGGAGATCGAGTAAATGTTCTGCGCCAGCACGGAGCTGGACAAAAAATCCGACGCAAACGCGGCCAGCCCTAGAGAGAGGAGGGCCAAGCGACGCAGCCAGCAGAAAGTGGGGAGCCGATCCATGATTTTGAAATTCAACCCATATTAATCAAAATAAGACTATAATCAATAGAATATTCATATTTTTTACATTTTATTAGAGGGTGTGAGTTTTTCCCATGGAGCGTGGGATTGCATTCCGGCCCATTCTTTCGCGGGCGGAAGGGGGGCGGAGCCGGGGCAGGGGAACGAACTGCCGGAGGACGCTCGCGGTGAGCGTTGAGGCCGGATTTTCATGCGCAAGCCCTCGGATTCACCCATTCAAGTTGATGCCCGCCATTGACGCCCGCGCCGGAACAGCCGACTACTCGCATTCCCACCCATGAGCCGCCCGCCGGAAGACCTTAAAAACATCCCCCGCCACATCGCCATCATCATGGATGGCAATGGCCGCTGGGCGCGTGAGCGCGGCCTGCCGCGCACCGAGGGGCACCGGCGCGGCGCGGACAGCGTGCGGCGCGTAGTGGAGGCCTGCGGCGAGCTGGGCGTGGAGTTTTTGACCCTCTACGCCTTCTCCGCCGAAAACTGGAAGCGCCCGAAACGCGAGGTGGACGCCCTCATGCGGCTGCTGCTGGAGTTTTTGAAAAGCAAAACGCCGGAGATGATCGAGCGCAACGTACGCTTGCAGGCCATCGGACGCCTCAACGACCTGCCGCCCGCCTGCCAGCAGGAGTTGCACCGCGCCATCACCAAAACAGCGGAAAACACCGGCCTGACCGTGATCCTGGCGCTCAGCTACGGCGGGCGGGAGGAGATCATCGACGGCGTGAAGAGCCTCATCGAAAGCGTGGAGCAGGGCCATCTCGACAAGGCCATGATCGACGGCGAGATCTTCAGCAAGCATCTCTACACGCGCTACTACCCCGACCCCGACCTGCTCATCCGCACCTCCGGCGAGTTGCGCCTCTCCAATTTCCTGCTCTGGCAGCTCAGTTACACCGAGTTTTACGTGACCGAAAAACTGTGGCCGGACTTTGGCAAGGACGACCTCAAGGACGCTGTGCGCGCCTTTGGCAGCCGCCAGCGCCGCTTCGGCGGCGTGTGACGGCGCCGCGGAGGCGCGTTCAGCGGAACACGTCCGTCTCAGCCGGAAGCAACGCCCCCTTGACGAACCCCTCGTTCCGGCGTAGCTGCCTGCCCCGTACCCAATGGCGAGCCAACTGCCAGACACCCGCATCACCATCGTTGACCCAGACACCGATTTTCTCGCCTGGGCCTGTGCGCATTTGAAAGCGGACGGCGTCAAGCTCACCGCCTTCGAGCGCGCCGAGGACGCCATCGTCAGCCTGCAAAAGGAAAAGGCCGACCTCGTGCTGGCGGAGGTACGGCTGGCCGGCATGTCCGGCATCGACTTTCTCAAGCGCCTGCGCCAGGCGGACCCGAACGCCATGGTCATCCTCTTCAGCGGCATCACCACCACCAGCCAAGTCATCGAGGCCATGCGCCTCGGCGCCTACGACGTGATGGGCAAGGAAAAACTGCCTTACGAGTTGCGCAGCGTGGTGGAGAGCGCCCTGCGCTCCAGCGAGGCACGGCAGGCCACCCGCTCGCAAACCCGCGAGGTGTCCTCCGAGACCATCCAGGAGACCATCATCGGCCGTTCCCAGCCCATGCAGGAGGTGTTCAAAATGATCGGCCGCGTCTCGCGCTCAGACGCCCCCGTCATGATCACCGGCGAGAGCGGCTGCGGCAAGGAACTGGTGGCCGGCGCCATCCACAAATTCAGCCCGCGCGTGCAGAAGGAGTTCGTCGCCATCAACATCACCGCCATCCCGGACAATCTCCTGGAGAGCGAGATCTTCGGCCATGAAAAAGGCTCCTTCACCGGCGCCATGACGCAGCGCATCGGCCGCTTCGAGCAATGCGACGGCGGCACGCTGTTCCTCGACGAGATCGGCGACATGCCGCTGCCCGTGCAGAGCAAGCTCCTGCGCGTGCTCCAGGAGGGCGAGTTCTCCCGCGTCGGCGGCAACCAGACCTTGAAGTGCGACGTGCGCGTGCTCGCCGCCACCAACAAGGATCTGGAAGCCGAGGTCGAAAAAGGCGCTTTTCGCGAGGACTTGTTCTACCGCCTCAACGTCGTGCGCATCCACATCCCGCCGCTGCGGGAGCGGCGCGAGGACGTGCGGCTGCTGGCCGAGTTCTTCCTGCAACGCCTGTCCAACCGCCGCCGCGGCCAGCCCATGCGCTTCACCGAGGACGCCCTCTCCTACCTCGAAGCCTACGACTGGCCCGGCAACGTGCGCGAGCTGGAAAACACCATCCAGCGCGCCTGCGCCCTCTCCAATTCCGACGTCCTGCTGCCCTCCGACATCCCGCTCGGCACCGCCGCCCACCGGCATCCCGGCGCTTCCAACACCGTGACCCGGATGCGGGACGCCCTCAGCACCCTCATCCACGTGGCCCAGACCTCGCCGGACATCGAACTGCTGCCGTGGGTGCAAAAGGAACTCGCCCGCCTCGCCTTCCGCCACTTCGACGAAGACGCCGCCCGCGCCGCGAAATTCCTCGGCATCAGCAGCGCCAAGCTCGTGCAGCAAGTCAGCGGCTCCAGCGCCGCCGCCACCGCGCCGAAGAAGCAGCCCAAAAAAGCGGGTTGAACCAGCCTGGACCAGGAACCCGCAGGGTTCCCAGCCATTAGCCGGTGGTTGAGCGCGCAGCGCGATACCACCGGAGCGAATGCCAAAACCCGCCCGGCCTTGCCCAGCGAGCCATCCTGAAGGGATGGCAGCCAAGCGCGCCAGACCGAGCCGGGGCACTCCATGGCGCCGCCGCGTCTCGCTGGCACGCCTCCGGCGTGCGGCGATGGCGGCGGGACAGAGCTTGCCAGCTTGCCGGTGGTGTCGCTGCGCTCAACCACCGGCTAATGGCTTTCAACCCTGCGGGTTGAAGAACCACATCCACCCTCCAGATTCATCTCTTTACAGCATCTCAAACCTTTTGCCGGATAGGCTTTCAGGATTTCTTCGTCTTCGGAACGGCTTCCTTCTTGGGTTCAGCCTTGGCCTTTGCCGGAGCCTTTTTCGCCGTCTCTCCGGCTTTGGCTTTCGATGATGCCTTGGCTTTGCCTGCTTCCGGTTTCGTTTTGGCAGCCGCTTCCTTGCCCGCCGCCTTTTCCGGCGCGGGGAAACCCGCCTTGGCGTGAGCCACGATGCCCTTGAACGTCTCGGAGCCGACACCCTCCACCTTCACAAGATCGGCGGGAGCGGCAAAGGGGCGCGCTTTTTTGATCGCCTCGGCGCGGGTCGTGCCAATGCCGGGCAGCGACACCAGCGCCGCCTCATCCCCCTTGTTGACGATTTCCAGAAGCTTGGTCTTCTCCGCCGGAGACAACGTTTTGGCGATCGCCTCCGCCTCCTCCGGCGTTGCGGATTTATCTTTATTTTTAAACACCTTTTCGAGCAAAGTGTTCTTTTTACCGGGGGTATCTGCGGCCATCAAGGGAAGCACAAGGCCGAAGCTCAGCACAGCGATGAGAATCAGTTTCATAAGCGTGGTTTATAAATGGAGAATTAATAAATAGCGTAGGCAACCCGGGAATGGCGAGCTAAAAATGCGCGTCCGGGAAAAAAATTTCGGTTTGGCATGGAGTGCCGGCGAGTCGCCGGCATTCCAGATGAAAATCCACCCCACCCCAAGCAATGCGCCCCATATGCGGGACGTTTGTCTTTGTCATTCATTTCCCGTGCCCATCTTGTCATGATCGAACATACCGTCACCTTCCGTCTCAAGCACCCCGCTGGCTCGCCCGGAGAAACCGCCTTCCTGCAAGCCGCCGCCGCGCTCGCCGCCATCCCCGGCGTGCAGGACTTCGCCATCCGCCGCCAAGTCAGCCCGAAATGGGATCACACCTTCGGCATCACCATGAAATTCAGCACCCAGGCCGATTACGACGCCTACAGCGCCCATCCCGATCACACCGCCTTCGTCCAAACCCGCTGGCTGCCCGAGGTCGCCGCGTTCCAGGAAGCCGACTTCATCCCGCTTTGAATCTCATGACACGCCTCTTGCTCACATCGGGCCTGCTTTGCATCTCCGGCATCCTGCCCGGACCAAGTGCCGCCGCCGAGCCGGACTCACAGCCGCTCTCCCCGCAGGACGGTCTCGCCACCCTCCGCCTGCCCGCCGGGTTTGAAGCCCAAATCGTCGCCGCCGAACCCCTCACCCTCGACCCCGTCGCCTTCGACTGGGACGCGCGGGGCCGCCTTTGGGTCGTCGAAATGGCCGACTACCCGCTCGGTCTCGACAACGAAGGCGCCAGCGGCGGCCGCATCCGAGTGCTCGAAGACCGCGACGGCGACGGCATCTACGATCACAGCACGCTCTTCGCCGACGGTCTCAACTTCCCCAACGGCCTCATCACCTGGCGCGACGGCGTCATAGTCACCGCCGCGCCCGACATCCTCTACCTCGAAGACAGCGACAACGACAGCAAAGCCGACAAACAGGAAGTCCTCTTCACCGGCCTCACCGAAGGCAACCAGCAACTCCGCGCCAACGGCCTGCGTTGGGGCCTCGACAACTGGCTCTACGTCGCCGCCGGCGGCCACCACGGCAGGCACGGCGCCGACACCAAGCTGCGCTCCGCCCGCACCGGCCGGGAAACGCTCGTCGGCAGCCGCGACTTCCGCATCCGCCCCGACACCGGCGAGGTCGAGCCGCAGAGCGGTCCCACGCAGTTTGGCCGCGAGCGCGACGACTGGGGCCACTGGTTCGGCACCCAAAACTCCCATCCGCTCTGGCACTACGTCCTGCCCGACCACTACCTGAGCCGCAACCCCCACCTCACCGCCGGCGACGGCCGCGTGCAGCTTCCCGGCGGCTCGAACCCGCCTGTGTACCCCGCCAAACCGCCGGAGAAACGCTACCACAGCTTCCAGCAGTCCGGCCGCTACACCTCCGCCTGCAGCGGCATGATCTACCGGGACAACCTGCTCTTTCCCGCCGGACAAACCATCGCCTTCATCTGCGAGCCCTTCCACAACCTCGTCCAAGCCCTCGAACTCCAGCCCGACGGCGTCAGCTTCAGCGCCACGCGCCTCGGCGGCGAAAACGAGCCCGACTTCTTCGCCAGCACCGACCGTTGGTGCCGCCCCGTCATGACCCGCACCGGCCCCGACGGCGCGCTCTGGGTCGCCGACATGTACCGCTACATGATCGAGCACCCGCAGTTCCTCCCGCCCGAAGGCCGGGACGAACTCCTCCCCCACTACCGCCTCGGCGATGACAAAGGCCGCATCTACCGCGTCACGAAAAAAGACACGCCCGCGCGCCCCATGCCCAACCTCGCCGACCTCAGCCTGGAAGACCTCGTCCAGCAGCTCCACTCCCCCAACGGCTGGGTGCGCGACAAAGCTCAACAGATGATCTTGTGGGCCGAAAGTGGCGCGACCGGCTCGGTCGTCGCTCTCCTGGCGAGCCAGCGGCTCGCCCCACAACCCCAAACCCGCCTGCAAGCCCTCTGCACCCTCGACGGCCTCAACGCCCTCACCTCCGAGATTCTTATCGAGGCTCTCAAAGACCCGCACCCCGGCATCCGCGAAAACGCCCTCCGCCTCGCCGAACCCAGCGCCGACCCCGCCGTCATCACCGCCGCCTGCCAGCTCATCGACGATCCCGACCCCAAAGTCGTCCTCCAACTCGCCTTCAGCCTCGGGGAATGGGAAACGTCGGAAGCCAGCTCATGCCTCAGCGCTCTCACGCTGCCGATTGTGAGCAGGAGAACCCCTTCCCTCATCACCGCCGTGCTCAGTTCCGCCCTGCCGCACCTCCAAGTTCTCGCCGCAGGTGCCGGTCCCAGATATAGCTCCGAGTTGATGCCCATCGCCATCGGCGCCAAAGACGGCACCGCGCTGGCCTATTTGCTGGCGCCGACGCAACCCGGCGGTTCATCGTCCGGCTTGGCTCGATGGATTCTGTGGAACTCGCTTTTTTATCATCTGCACGAGGCCAACGAAACCCTCGAAGCGCTGGCTGCCACCGATCCTCATCAGCACTGGTCAGCACTGATTCAAAGCAAAGATCAGCTTTTCGCCGAAGCCGTCGCTGAGCTCGCCGATGAAAGCGCGCTCCTTGACTCTCGTCTTCTCGCCGCCCAGTTGTTGCGCTGGCATGATCCGAGCCGGAAGGCTGCGTTGCAATTTTTGACGGACACGCTCCAAACCCAAACCTCGTCCGGGCTCTGGCCGATCTGCCTCAGCATCCTCGCCGCCTTCGAAGACAGCAGCTTCTCCGCCACCCTCATCAACCTGTGGCCCGCTCTCACTCCCGACCAGCGCAACCATGCTCTCGACACTCTCACCACCCGCGCCGCTTGGACCCGCGAACTCCTCGTCGCCATCGAATCCAACCAAATCCGCCCCGCCGACATCGATCCCACCCGCCGCCTCGCGCTGCTCAATCACTCCGACAAAGCGATCAAACAAACCGCCGCCAAACTCTTCGCCTCCTCCTCCGCCAGCCGCGCCAGTATCGTCGAGAAATACCTGCCTGCTTTGAAGCTGCCCGCCGACACCAAGCGCGGCCACGCCGTCTATCAACGCGCCTGCGCCGCCTGCCACCAGCACGGCGAGGAAGGCCTCGCCATCGGCCCGCATCTCAGCTCCGTGACCGCTCATACGCCGGAGAAACTGCTCGCCAACATCCTCGACCCCAACCTCGACATCCAGCCCGGCTTCCACGCCTACACCGTCACCCTGAAAAACGGCCAGCAACTCTTCGGCATGCTCGCCGGCGAGAGCGGCGCCAGCCTCACCCTCAAACTCCCTGACGCCACCACCCGCACCCTCCGCCGCGACGAGATCGCCGAACTCAAATCCACCGGCGTCTCCCTCATGCCCGAAGGCCTCGAAGCTCTCCTCACCCCCCAGGACATCGCCGACCTCATCGCCTTCCTGCGCCAGCCGTAGCCACGATTGGCAATCGTGGTTCGCGAAAGCGCCGCCACTTACCTGGAGGGCGGGATTGTATTCCCGCCCACTTCTTCGCGGGCGGAGGCGGCGCGGAGCCGCATGATGCGTGGAGCGAGCCGCTGGCTCGCCGTGCTGGCAGGCTGCGACCGAGCCGGTCGCACCACATGGCGCGCTACCGCCACTTGCCGGAGGGCGGGGCTCTGTTCCCGCCCATTTTTCCGCGGACGGAGGCGGCGCGGAGCCGTGAGGCAGAATCGAAACGCGACGAATACCGCGACCTGTCCCAGGCAGGCAAAAGCCTTTTTGTGAGCGCCGCTTTCAGGCAGCCCTGAAAGGGCGGCATAACAAAGCCCAGGGCAAGCTCCGCAGGAGCGCAGCCCTGGGAACCTGGCGTGGAACCATGCACCTTTTGACCAGCCCTGAAAGGGCGGGACAATGATGGCGAAGGCGGCGGTTGTCCCGCCCTTTCAGGGCTGGGCCTGAGGTTGAGTATTATCGTGAGCCAACCCAGGGCGGCGCTCGCCAAGGCTCGCTTGCCCTGGGCTTTGTTGTCCCGCCCCGTTGGGGCTGCCCGGCTGTAGGCCGGGTGTGGCGCAGCCCGCCCGGCTCCCTCCGTGCGCAAAAGCCGGGTGCCCTTCGGGACGCTCGGCCTATGGCCGGACACATCAGTGCCGCCCCTCAAAAACTCACAATCGCCTCCTGCCCAATTCCTATGGGATGATTGTGCTTCCACATCAAAAAAGAAGGCGGGAGACAAGTCTCCCGCCCTCCGAACCGCTTCACGCGGGAAGCGTGGCGGCGGCTTTACTTCTTGCAGCAGTCGTCGCAGGCTTTGGCGTCGCCTTTGCAGCACTCGGCGCACTTGTCTTTGCAACAGGCTTTGCAGGCGGACACGGTGCCGCAGGCGGACAGAGTGAGTGCGACAGCGGCAAGGGCGAGGGTGGAGAGGATCGTTTTCATGGTATTCGTTTGTTTGTTAGTTTTCGTTGAAGATGCGTTGGCAATGAAGGCACAATGCCGGTCTGCGATTCGTGGCACGGCGGGACTTGGCAGTTCCGGCGGGGATCAAGCCCGGCCACGCTCCCTTTCGACGGGAACTTCGCGGCGCCGTTTCATAACAAACGGCGCCTTACGCTCTTCAATGCAACAATGCGTGATGCCGCAGGTAAAGGCGCGGCGGTCCGGTGGGCCGGATTCCGCCGTAAAAGACGCATGACGCATCAAGCCCTTTTGCCTGAGCCGGACCATCCAAATGGAAAACTTCGGCCACGCGCGCAAAGCCCCAGTCCGGCCCGCTGACCGAGACCCCTTTGGGCGCGAGATCGCGTTGCGTGACATCTTTCAAGCACGGACAGCCGTCCTCTTCCGGGGCCGGCGCCTGCTCCGCCGCATGACACAACGAGCAGCTTTCCGCCGCTGCCGGCTGTCCCTCCTCCGCGCGCAGCCCATGCCAGCCGCAACAACACAGCGGCACAGCCAGGAACAGGCTGAGCAACGCGGCGGGCCAGCGTGCTGTCGTCAGAGTCATCAAGAGTTTAGAAACCTGAACCGGCGTTTTATTCGATTTTTTTCACACTCAGTCCATGTATCACAGCCCGTGCGAGCCTGCCTGCTCAACTCAGCACCGTCATCCGGCCATCGGCGGACTTGCTGAACGCGTGGAGCTGGTTGCCGTCCGTGCCGATGTGGCGGAGCAGCAGCGATCCGGGCGTGATCTCGATATGGGTGAAGCCATGCACCGGGCTGCCGTAGGGCACGGGACGGTCCGACTTGAGCGCGCGCACCCGCGCGCCGCCGCCGCCCGAGAGCACATGGGAAGTCCGCAGCCCCTCAATCTCCAGATGCTGCATGTCGTGGTCGTGGCCGCACAGGTAGGCATGCACGCCGTGCTTTTCCAGCAGGCCGCCCCAGGCGTCGATCAAAACCTCGGTGTCGCCGTGCGAGCCGTTGGTGTAGAGCGGGTGATGCGCCGCCACCAGCGTCAACGGAGCGCGTTTCCCGGCGAGCTGCCGCTCAAACCAAGCCTGCTGCTCTTCCGCCTCCTGCCGGGTCATGCTGGCCTTGGGTTTGCCGGTTTTTTTGTCCTTTTTGCCGCTGACCTCCGGCAGGTTGCTGTCGAGGAAGATCAGCGTGACCAGCGGTTCCTCCGCCGGTCCGAGATCAGTGCGGTGCCATTTCGCCGGCAGCGTCCAGCGCGTGCCGGGACGGTGCGCGGCATAGCCCAGTTGCACCTTTTCTCCGCCCGCGTTGTCGTGGTAGTCGTGGTTGCCCAGCACCACGTAGGCCGGGCCGGGAAAGACATCTGCCGGATACATTTCCTCGAATCCGGTGCGCCACCGTTCCGACTTCAGGCCGCCTTCCATCTTGGAATAAAAATTGTCGCCCAAAAGCAGCAGCGCTTTCGTGTCGATTCCCTGGCTTTTCACGTAATGCCGCATCGCCTCCGCCACGGCTTTTTGCTCCTTGCCGGTGGTGCCGAAGTCGCCCAGCGCCAGCAGGTGCAGGGCGTCTTTGGCGGCGGATTGGGCTTCCAGGCGGCGCGGGTGGATGTTCAGGGACAGCGCGGCGCTGGAACAAAACAAAGTGCGCAACAAACGCCGGCGAGTGATGGGAGATGGGGACATAGCGTGAGAAACGCAGCGGGGCGCGGCGGTCTTGCAAAACCCAATCTCATGAAATGCCGCGCCGTCCGGCGCGTTTACCCGGCGCATGAAACTCCTCGCCGTCTGCCTCCTTCTCCTCGCCGCGCCCGCCGTCATGGCCGCAGTAAGGCGGACGTGCCGTCCGCCTTACTTGCCCCCTTCACACTCCCTGCAATCAGTCATCCTCCCGCGCGAACTGCCCCACCGGCGCCAGCAGAACGCGGAAGCCGACGTCCGGCTCGCGCGCTTCGGCGGAGAGCGAGCGGCGGTAGGAGGCCAGCAGTTCTTTGCGCTCGAAGGTCTTGAACGAGCCGCCGCGCACCACGCCGTCGCCGTCATCGCCTTTTCCTGACCAGGAGTCGAGCACCCATTCCCAGACGTTTCCGGAGAGGTCGAAGAGGCCGCGAACGTCGGCGCGCAACGAGGCCACGGGAGCCGCGCCGGGGAAGCCGTCGTTGTACTTCGGCACTGCTTTTGAGCCATCGGGATCGGCGCTGAGGTCGGCGAAGTTGCCCTGTTTGGTCAGGGGCGGCCAACTGAAGCCCCAGGGATAAATGCCTTCGATGCGCAGGTTGCGCTCCGCCGGAGTGACGCCGCGCTCGCGCGGCAGGTAGGCGGCCATGCTCCATTCGTCGTCGGTGGGCAGGCGGTACTCGTGATCGACTTGCAGCAGGCCCAGGGCGCGCTCGCGTTCGGTGAGCCAGCGGCAGAAAAGGACGGCCTCCAGCCGCGTCACATGCGTCACGGGAAGGGAGGATTTCTCGGACAGCTCGCGGCCCGGCGCTTCCTCCAGGCCGGTGGAACGCGCGAACTGCGCGAAGTCCGAGCGCCGGGTCTCGACCGCCGCCAGCAGCGCCTGGCCGAGCGGCACCAGCTTGATGCCGAGGCTGTTTTGCCAAGGCGCGCCAAAGACCACGGCGCCATTCGCCCGCAGCCGCACGTTCAGCGTCGTCTCCTCTTTTTCCTTCACCGTGCCGCGCGCCGTTTGGGAGGTGTAGCCCGGCAGCCGCAGCTCGTAGGTGAATTTGCCGGCGCGCACGCCGTTCAGCGTCAGCGGCGTGCGGCCCACCACGGTGTCGCCATTGGCCACCTCCGCGCCGGGCGGCACCGAGGTCAGCATCAGCCGGCCCACGGGCACCTTCACCACTTGCAAGCGCGTTGCCACCAGTCCCTTGCGGCTGTCCGGCGAGACCGGGGGCGATTTCAACGACGGCACCGGCACCCAGCGGTACTCGTGTTCCGAGTCCAAAAAACCGTTTTCGCGCTCGTTCTGTGTTGCCCAGGCGCAATAAGCGTCCGCGTCTTTGGAGTCGATCAGCACCACGTTGAGCTTGCGGTCGCCCGGCGCGGTGAATCCCGTCACGTAACCCTCGAACGGCATCGCCGCGTCTTCCAGGTAGTTGTTGTAAATTTCGTACTCCAGCGGCAAGTCCGCCACATGCCGGTCCTTTTGATACGAGAACCAGCGGTCCTGGCTGTTCTTCCAGGGGCGGCCAGTGACGGGAGTTTCGGGACGGGCATCGACCACCTCCTGCAGTGGAGTGGGAGCAGCGATCACATAGCTCCAGTCCTGCTGCTGCCGCGCCATCGCCAGCGCCCCGCCCGCCAGCGCCGAGCCGGAGAGCAGCATCACCGCCGCGCGCGCCAGCCGCCGTGCCAGCGGTTCCGGGCGTTTTTTGCCCACGGCTTGCAGCGCGTGCATGAGTTGGCCGGCGTTCGTGAAGCGCTCGTTCAGATCCGGCGCGCAGGAGCGGCAGATGACGCGGTTGAGGTCCATCCAGAATTCCCATTCGTCGTCGCGCAGGTTCGCCGGCACTTCGGGGAACTCCATGCGGTCGTTGCCGGAACTCATTTCGTAGAGCACCTTGCCCAGGCTGTAGATGTCCGCCTGCGGCGTGCCCGGCCCCTCCGGCGGCACGAAGCCCTCAGTGCCCACGAACGTGCGTTCGCCGGAGGCCGCCACCAAGCCGATGTCCGCCAGCTTGCACATGCCACCGACGAAGATGATGTTGGAGGGCTTGATGTCCCGATGGGCGAGGCCGTGGTCGTGCATGTAAGCCAGCGCGTCCGCCAGATACATGCCGGCCTCCCGGCAGAAATGCAGGTCCAGCCGCCCCTGCGCGCGCATGTCCGAGGTCACGGTGCGCGCGGTGTAGGAGGCCAGATCGTCGATCTGCGCGCCCTTCACCGCGTCATCCGCCAGTTCCATCACATAATAATAAAAACCGCGATGCTCGTTCCAGCCGACATGCAGGATGTGAACCAGACAAGGATGGCCGCGCGAGATCGGCTCGAACTGCTGGATGCCCTCGAACTCGCGATGGAAAGTCTTGGTCAGCTCGAAATCCTCCCGCCACACGATCTTCACCGCCCGCAGCGCGCCGGTCACGCTTTGCGCCAGCCACACCTCCCCGTAAGCGCCGGAGCCGATGCGCTTGAGCAGCGTGTAGTCCGGGATCACCAAATCATCCCGGTGCGAGGTCTGCTTTGCTTCGCCCGCCTGCCGCGGCCCGCGCGGTTGCTCCACGGCAACCCTTTCCTGAATCACCGGAAAAGGCGGCGCTGAAATCGTCTCCGCCTCGCTGCCCCACGCCGCCGCGTCCGCGTCTCCGAGCGCCGGGGCATCCGGCGGCGGCAACCCTGCCGCGTCAAGGTCAAGGGCTTGACGGGGGTCGGTTGGCGGCTCGTTTTCAGGCATGGGAACGGACCCGGCTGGGGTTCCGATCCGGCGGCGGCATGGGACATCCGGGCCGGAGCGGTTTGTTGCGGGCGCAATCTGCCATCAAAGCAGTTGATTCTCAAGCGCCTGAATTTCCTTCTTCACCAAATTTCCCACCCGGTGCTTGGCCAGATACACCTGTGCCGCGTTGATGCCGAGCGCTTCCGCCGTCTTTTTCACCCCCCAGCCCTTCATCACGTAGCAATCGAAGATTTGAAACTGCCGCGGCGACACCTTTGACTTCACTTTCTCCAGCGCGGCGGAACTGATGTTGTCCCGCCACTCCCGGTCCCAGATGCTTTCCAGCAGGTTGTCCTTATCCTGGGAGAGCCGCTCCATCGCCAAATTTTGCGAGTCCTCGCTGTCCGCGTTGCCCTGGTTGGACAGGGAGGGCTGCCGCTTGCGCGCCCGGAACACGTCCAAAATCCGCCACCGCGTCATTTGCAGCAGCCAAGCCTTGAACGAACCCGCGCGCGGATCGTACTGGCCCTTCTGCACCTGCCGGGCAATGGCGATGATCGTCTCCTGCACCACGTCGAAAGCCTCCTCCCGCGTCAGCCCCGACTTCGTCGCCACGCTATAAACCAGCCGCCAGTAGGTCTGGTAGAATTCGTTCCACGTCCGTTGATCTTCCCAATTGTTCAGCCGCTCGATAAGGCTCTTGCGCGTCTTTTCCCACATGACGCGCTCTTTTTTCACCTCCTCGGGTGCTTCGTTGGTTTCTTCGGCGGGATTCTCCATTCGCGGGTTACTCTTTCCAAGTTGGCCGCGCCTGTCAAACCAAGTATCACGGGAACTTCACCCGCCGATCGCGGAGGTTCCTTTCAAGAAAAAGCATGGAGCACAGGCGTCTCGCCTGCGGGGGTCAGCCCGGCAGGGGAATGTTTCCCCGGTCACTCCAAGTTCACTCGCACCGTTTTTTGGGGTAGGAAAATCTATGGCAGGAAGATTTCAGAAATGGGGCGAGCCAATTGCAAAACCCTCATCAACCTCTGTGCCTCTCTGTGTGCTCTGTGGTGGAAAACCAGAATTCACCACAGAGCACACAGAGGAACACAGAGGTTTTGCAAGAGGCTCGGGTTGGGGAAATTTTCCTGCCATAGATTTTCCTACCCCTGATGTTTGCCATTTCTGAACGATGGCTGTCATGTTGTTACATTGAGGCTGCCTGCCAACGTGGTCAAGCCGACGCCCTCTCCAGACAGCCCCGCAATTCCGCATCCGTCAACACCACCGGATTCGCCTTCATGCTGCTCGCCCGCCGCGCCAGCGGGATCAACTCCTCCCAATCCGCCGCGCCCACACCCAGCGCATCGAGAGTCGCGATCCGCAAATCCCGCGCCAGTTCCCGCAGCCACGCCACGCCGTCCTCCGGCGCGGCGCCAGCGTCCCCGGTCAGCCAGACTGCGGCTTGCCGGAACCGCTCCACGCAGCCCGGCACACCGCGCTCCCGCGCCGCCGCCAGATTCACCTCCCACACCGCCGGCAGCAGCGCCGCGCACACCGCGCCGTGGGCGATGCCGAAGCGCCCGCCGAGCGGCGCGGCGAATCCATGCACCGCTCCCAACCCTGCGTTGGCCAGCGCCATGCCGCTGAACAGCGCCGCCAGCGCCATGTCCGACCGCGCTGCCAAATCACCGCCATCCGCCACCACACGCCGCAGCGCGCGCGCCGCTTTCACGATCCCCATAGCGCACAAGGCATCCGTCATCGTATTCGCCCGCGTGCAGACAAACGCCTCCAGCAACTGCGTCAGCGCGTCCATCCCCGTCGCCGCCGTCACCGTCGCGGGCACGGTCAGCGCCAGTTCGGGATCGATCAGGGCCAGCCTGGGCAGCATCGACCGATGCCGCAGGCTCGCCTTCACGCCGTGCTCCGGGCTGAGCAGCACCGCGTTGCGCGTCGCTTCCGCGCCCGTGCCTGCGGTCGTCGGCGCCGCCACGAAAGGCGCGGAAGCGCGCTCCAGCGGCCGGCCCTGGCCGATCACCTCCAGATAGTCCAGCGCCGGCCCCGTGTTCGTCATCAGCGCCGCGATGGCCTTGCCCGCGTCCAGCGCCGACCCGCCGCCCAGCCCCAGCACCCACTCGCAACGTTCCGCCCGGCCCAACACCGCGCCCGTCTCCGCGTCCGCCACGGTAGGCTCGCCCGCCACCGAGTACTTGACCACCGCCACGCCCGCCTCGCGCAGCAGCGCCGCCGCCCGTTCCTCGCGTCCGTTTTTTCCCGTCACCAGCAGCGCCCGCTCCCCCAGTTCGCCACGCCACGCCGGCAGCCGCGCCAGCGACCCCGCGCCAAACACCACCTGCCCCGGACCCGCCCATTCAAAAGTGTCAGTCATTCGCCATTTCTATCGTATCCTATTAAGACAAGCAAACGCCCCGCGCCGTAAGGCGGACGTGTCGTCCGCCTCGTCAAGCGGGCTTGCAGCCCGCTGTCCCTCATGAATTTGAATTCACGCAATGGACCCTGCCACTCAATACTCCGCTGAGACGGCGGGCTGGGAAGCCCGCCGGACAGGGCGGACGACACGTCCGCCTTACTTGGCTGCGCCAGGGAATAATCCACCCCTTGCCGCCTCCTACTGAAAAACAAAACACCGTGTTCGCTTTCCTTTATGCCTCGTCCGTCCGTGTGCTCTCTGGGTTACACGCCTCGGAGAGGCGTGGTACTTTAGAACCGCCGTCCCTCATTCTCCGCTCCCCCTTTCCCTCTTTCCTCCCCCCGGCTCCTGAGCCTCCGCCCCATGTCTCTTAGCACCGCCGAATACGAATCCCTCGTCGCCGCGCATTACGCGCAGCTTTATCGCTTCGCGCTCAGTCTCGCGCGCAACGAAGCCGACGCCGGCGACCTCACGCAGCAGGCCTTTTACCTGCTCGCCACCAAAGGCGGCCAGATCCGCGACCAAGCCAAGGCCAAGAGCTGGCTGGCCACCACCCTTTACCGCGAGTTCCTCAACAGCCGCCGCCGCGGCAACCGCTTCGAGCATGTGTCCGTCGAGCAGGACGCCGCCGAACTCCCCAGCGTCAATCCCGATCTCGCCCGCAACCTCGACGGCGCCGCCGCCGTTGCCGCCCTGCAAAACGTCCCCGAACCCTACCGCGCGCCGCTCACCTTGTTTTATCTCCAGGATCATTCGTATCAGGAAATCGCCGACATCCTCGGCATCCCCATCGGCACCGTCATGTCCCGCCTCTCGCGCGGCAAAACGGAACTGCGCAACCTCCTGGCCGACACCGCCACCGCCCCCAATATCATCCCCATGCGCGCCCGCGCCTAAAGCCTGACTTTCCACCCCACCGACTGCTATGACCCCTGAATCCATCCAAACCCGGCTGCAACTCCAGGCCATGCGTCCCAACGGCCGGGATGAGCACGACCCCGTGCTCGCCCAAGCCCGGCAGCACGCCGCCGCCGATCCCGCGTTGGGCGACTGGTTCGCGCGCGAGCAGGCCTTCGACAGCGCCTTCGCCGCCAGCCTCGCCACGCTTCGGCCGCCCGCCAGCCTGCACGCCACCATCCTCGCCGGCGCGCACGCCACCCGGCGCGCCAGCCGCTGGCGCCGCACCGCAGGGGCTGGCTTGGCCGCGGCCGCCGTCATCGTTCTAATGGCCGGCATCAGCGGCCTCTGGCTGCGCCCCGTGCCACAGGCCGGCGACCCGCTCGCCGAGTTCCGCGCCAGCATGATCCACACCCTGGAGGACAGGCACAGCCTCGACGGCCTCGACCACCAAACCCCGCAGGCCGACGACGCCCGCGTCTGGCTCGCCTCCCATCAAGGCATCGCCAATCCCGCCATCCCGCCCGGTCTTTGCTCGCGGGAAACCATCGGCTGCAAAGTCTTCGAATGGAACGGCGCCAAAGTCACCCTCATCTGCTTCCGCCCCTGCCCCAGTGGCAACCCGCAGTCCGCCTCCGCGCATCTTTTCGTCGTCGATGAAAAAGACGCGCCCGCCCTGCTGACCGCCGCCGCCGATGACCCTCACTTCGCCGAGACCAACGCCTGGACCAGCGCCGTCTGGAAAAAAGAAGGCAAATTCCACCTCCTCGTCAGCCGCAGCGCCCTGCCACACATGCAGAGCCTCTTTGCTTTTGACAGATAACAAGGAGAGGCGCTTTGCAAGCGCCACCCCCGGAGGGCGGGATTCTATTCCCGCCCATTTTTCCGCGGGCGGAGGCGGCGCGGAGCCGGGAAGAAGCAGTGAACGCGCGGCGCGATCAAAAGCAAGCGCCCCGCACCCACTCCGCCACCGCCCGCGCCGCCGCTGCGTCCACCGCCATCTCCCGCAGGCACTCCGCCTCGCTGAACTCCCGCCGGTGCGCGATGCGTCCGGCCTTCCACACCCAGGCGCGGGCGGGATAAGGCCCCACCTTGCGCGGGTCCGTCCAGGTGTGCAGGCCCAGCGTGTCCGGGTTCACCGCGGCGGCGATGTGCATCGGCCCGCTGTCCACGCTCACCACGAAGCACGCCCGGCGCAGACACCACACCAGCTCCAGCAGCGTGGTGCGACCGGTCAAATCCGTCACATGCCCCGGCAGCTCTCCGGGCAAACCCGCGCCGCTCCCCACCACCGCCACCCGGCGCGGCGCCAACCCCGCCAGCAGCGCGCGCAGCGTCTCCTCGGACAGCGACTTGCCCGCCCCCCGCGAGAACGGATGCACCACGATCACGCCCTCATCGTCTTCCTCCGGCCAGCCCGCCGGACGGCTGCCCTCCGCCAGCGGAAAAAGCGCCTCTTCCGGCAACGGCACGCCCAGCGCGCGCGGCATTTGCAGGCAACGGTCCACCGCGTGCGCCGCCGCGTCCACCGGCACGCTCTCATCATGCAGCCACGCCGCGCCCTCGCGCGCGTCCGATAGCCCGATCACCCGCTCCCCGCCGCGCGCGCGCGCCGCCAAGCCGCTGCGCAACAGCCCCTGCAAATCCAGCACCAGTTCCGGCCGCTCCCGCGGCAGCCGCCGCCACCCCGCCAGCCAGCGCGCTGCTTTCAACCAACCCGCCGCGCCGTGAAACTCCCGGCGCGGAAAACGAATCACCTCATCCATCAGCGGTCCGCCCTCGATCAGCGGCGCCCATTCCGTGTTCACCAGCCAGCGAAACCGCGCCCCCGGCATGGCCGCCCGCAGCGCCGCCACCGCCGGCAGCGCGTGAACCACGTCCCCCAGCGAACTCGGCTTCACAATCGTCACCGAGCGAAACTCCGCCAGCGCCGGCGCGGCCTCCGTTTTCATTTGCCGAGGTCCAGCCGGTCCGCCAACAAACCCGGCAGATCGGCATCCCGGATTTTTCGTTTGGCCGTCTCCACATCGTACTCCACGCGCCGGAGGCCGATGACCTGCTCCTGCGCGTCATACACCGCGTAGGCCGCGCGCCAATCCCCGTCGCGCGGCTGTCCCACGCTGCCGACGTTGACGAAGTACTTCACGCCGCGTTCGAGTTGGAAGTCAAAACCGCGCCCCGCCCGCACCGAGTCCGCTTTTTCAAACACCCGCGGCACATGGGTGTGGCCGTAGAAACAGACCTGAGTGAACTGGTAGCTGAAGCTCGCCATCGCGTCGAAGCGGTTGGTCACGTAGCCCCACGCCCCCGGCGAGTCGAGTGTGGCATGGACGATGGTGAAATCCCGCACTTGGCGCACCAGCTTCAAATCCCGCAGCCACTGCCGCTGCTCCGCGCTCAACTGCTCCCGCGTCCAGCGCAACGCCCGTTCCGCCAGCGGGTTGAGATCCTCCAGCGTGCTCTCGTCGGACGCCCCCTCGTCGTGGTTGCCACGCACCACCGGGCAGCCTATCGCCCGCACCGTCTCCAGGCATTCGGACGGACTGCCGCCGTAGCCCACGATGTCCCCCAGGCACACAAAGTTCGCGCAACCCTGCTCCTGGGCGTCTTCCAACGCCGCCTGCAACGCCTCCAGATTGGCGTGAATGTCCCCGAAAATCGCAAATTTCATGATTGGCAGGCCCAAAATAGCCCCGTCCATCATCAAAAGTCCAGCCGGGAAATCAAGCCGGGGCTGACTTGTTGCTTCACTTTCCGAACCGCTCCCAGAACCGCTTCTCCGCCGCCGCCTGTTTTCCTTTCGCCTCGCGCAGGAAGGGCGCCAGGGTGGAAAGGCCCATGATCCAGTCGTTCAGCCAGTTGAGCGGCGCGCGCATCGGGCGTTTGAAGTCCACGAACAGCACCACCCGGTAGCCGTCCGTGTCGTTCCACACCTCGTGGTTGAACGTGTCGTCAAAAAGGATCGCGCGACCTTCCTCCCAGGCGTGAACTTCATCGCCGATGCGGATGCGGCACTGCCCGGACGGCTCCGGCACCAGCAGCCCCAGGTGCAGCCGCAGCACCCCTGCCCACGGCCCGCGATGCGGCGGGATGTGCTTGCGCGGCGACAGGATGGAAAAAAAGCCCGTGGTGCAGCCCGGGATTTTTTCCAGCACCCGCATCGTCTCCGGGCAGCGCCGCGCGTTTTCTGCGCACTCCATGCCCACGCCCTTGAGGAAAAAAGTCTTCCACTGGTCGTCGCCCTGGATGTTGCCCACTTCCTTCACGATGTCCTGGAAACTCGGCATGGCGTCGCGGTATTTCATCACCTCGTCGAGTTCGGCGCGCACCTTTTGCCAGTCCGCCTCGATCTCCGCCACCCACGGGAAATCGCGCGCGTCAAACACCGGCTGGTCGCCATGCAGCCCGGCGTGGACCAGAGCGCTCTCCGTCCAGTCCCAGAGTTTGAAGGCCAGCTTTTGCAGCAGACCGCGCGGCGGGAAGCGGCGCTTGCGGCGCTGATACTCAGAGAGCGGTTTCATCACGAAACCCTCCGGCGGCAAAGCCGGAGCTTTTGCGGGAGCGGAAACAGACATGCTTTTTTCATGGGCAAACTTCGCCCCTAGTCAAGCGCCGCGTAAGAGTTGTGCAGGAGCACGGGCGCCCTCGCCCGTCGCAAGAGGCGCCCCCGCCTCTTGCCCGTTC
>CAZNKC010000014.1:0-36146 GCA_964573315.1 uncultured Verrucomicrobiaceae bacterium
CCTGAAATCATTCTTCCGCTCTCGCGTCCAGGGCGTCCCAGCTTTGCGTTGGCGGACTGCGCCAACCCTGCGTGTTCGCTGCGCTCAATCTTTTCGGCGAGGACGCCGAAAAGAGCACGCGGGACGCGTGCGCTCCATGCGTAAGCCCCGCCAGCCGCCAAAGCTCTGTACGATTCCGCCTCGCCGCAGCGTATCTTATTCACATCGAAGCCTCTTGAGCCGCCATGTCCCCCTTCACCGAACATCAAACCCTGGAAACCCGCCGCCGCTTTTTTGGCCGCGGGAAAAACGCGCTGGGTTACGCCGCGCTCTCCTCTTTGCTCGGCGAATCGTTGACCCAGGCTGCCGCGAAGGATTTGCGGCCGCATTTTGTCCCCAAAGCCAAGCGCGTCATCTACCTGCACATGGTGGGCGGGCCGGCGCAGATGGATTTGTTCGATTACAAACCGAAGATGCAGGACTGGTATGACAAAGACCTGCCGGACAGCATCCGTCAGGGCCAGCGGCTCACCACCATGACAAGCGGTCAGGCGCGTTTCCCCATCGCGCCGTCCAAGTATCGCTTCGCGCAAAAAGGCCAGTGCGGCATGTGGATGAACGACGAGCTGTTGCCTTTCCTTGGCAAATCTGCCGACGACATCTGCTGGATGCGCTCCCTGCACACGGAGGCCATCAACCACGAGCCGGCCATCGCCGCCATGCAGACCGGCAACCAAGTGCCGGGCCGTCCCTGCCTCGGCTCCTGGGCCTCTTACGGCCTCGGCAGCATGAACCAAAACCTGCCCACCTTCGTCGTCCTCGTCGCCGTTCCCACCAACCGCGACCAGGAGCAGGCCATCTCCTCGCGCCTCTGGTCTTCCGGTTATCTGCCGGGAGAGCACGCCGGTGTTTCCTTCCGCAGTTCCGGCGACCCCATTCTTTACATCAACAATCCTCCCGGCGTGCCCCCCACCGTGCGTCGCCGCACCTTGGACGGCATCAACGCGCTCAACGAGATCACCTACAACCAAGTGGGCGATCCCGAGACGCACACCCGCATCCAGCAGTATGAAATGGCCTTCCGCATGCAGTCCAGCGTGCCGGAACTGACCGACATCTCGAAGGAGCCGGAGCACATTTTCAAACTCTATGGCGAAGACGCCAAAAAGCCAGGCTCCTTCGCCAACAGCGTGCTCATGGCCCGCCGTCTCGTCGAGCGCGGCGTCCGTTTCGTGCAGCTTTACCACAACAACTGGGACCATCACGCCAACGTCGATGGCCGCATGCCCTCCCAGTGCAAAGACATCGACCAGCCCTGCCATGCCCTCATCGAGGACCTCAAGCAGCGCGGCATGTTCGAGGACACGCTCATCATCTGGGGCGGCGAGTTTGGCCGCACCATTTATTCCCAGGGTGGCCTCAGCAAGGAGAACTACGGGCGCGACCACAACCCTGGCGGATTCACCATGTGGATGGCCGGCGGCGGCGTCAAAAGCGGCACGATCTACGGCGAGACCGACGACTTCTCCTACAACATCGTCAGAGACCCGCTGCACATCAGCGATTTTCACGCCACCATCCTCCATGTGCTGGGCTTCGACCACGACCGCTTCACGTACAAGTTCCAGGGGTTGGATGGCCGGCTCACCGGGGTGGAACCGGCCAAAGTGGTCCGCGCCCTCCTGGCTTGACGCCGCTTGGGAATGCCGCGAAAGGTCCGCGCACCCCGCGTTTCCGCGCAAAGGAAAAAACCGTCCATGCTGCAATTCACCCTCTTTGGCTTCCCCGTCCGCATTCACTGGCTGTTCTGGCTGAACTCCGCCCTGCTCGGCGGCGCGTTCACCGCCCGCACACCGTTGCAGATTCAGGCGGTGGCGGTCTGGATGGCGGTGGTCTTTCTCTCCATCCTGATCCACGAACTGGGACACGCCCTGGTCATGCGCCGGTTCGGCGACCGGCGGGTCGAGATCATCCTCTATGCCTTCGGCGGCTTGGCCGCCGGCTCCGGCTGGCGCAGCCGCATGGAGCAAATCCTCATCAGCATCGCCGGACCAGCCGTCCAGATGGCCGTTGGGCTGCTTGTCTGGGCCGCCGTTCGTGCCGTGCCGCTGGAGCCCGGGTTGTTGGGCTACGGCCTCAGCAGTTTTATTTTTG
Organism: uncultured Verrucomicrobiaceae bacterium; assembly: GCA_964573315.1. Taxonomy (GTDB): domain Bacteria; phylum Verrucomicrobiota; class Verrucomicrobiia; order Verrucomicrobiales; family Verrucomicrobiaceae; genus JAGRPD01. The sequence goes on from CAZNKC010000014.1 coordinate 2,134, forward strand.
TCAGCCTGTTTTGGGGCGCGTTGAATCTTCTGCCCGTCATTCCCCTGGACGGCGGCCGTATCAGCGAGGCATTGTTCGGTCCGGCGCGGGAAAGGCTCGCCATCGGTCTCAGCTTGGTGTGCGCCGTCGCGCTCGCCATTTACATGCTGATGATTTCAGCCGTCTTTGCCGCCATCTTTTTCGGAATGCTCGCCTGGAACAATTTCCAACGCCTCAGCCGCCAGCCGCAAATCCCCTGGATGGACGTGCGTTGATCCGTTATCTTTAGCCGAGCTTCCGCCACCCGCCGCCGCAGATGATTACCCACACCGCCCGCCCGCTCAAAGTCGTCCTCTACGAAGGCCGCGGAGCCATCCCGCTCTCCGCGGCGGCCAGGCTCCAGGTGCTCGCCGCGCTGCTCGACCAAGGTTATGCCGTCTCTCGCATCACGGAGAACGGCAATGGAGCCGCGCCGTCCGCCGCCGCTGCCGATGGCGGGGAGAATGGCGGCCACCACACTCTGCTCGTGCTCGGTGCTTTCCCCGAGCGCCAAGCGCCCGCGCTGGAGGACGCCGCGGGGCGCACGCCCGTCGAGGCACGGGATATCACCGGCCTTGATGGCGAGGCCGTGCTCGCCCTCGTCGAGCGCGCCCGCGGCGAACGGCCCATGAACCAGCCCGGCAGATGGAAGCCGTGGTTTCCCGTCATCGACTACTCCCGCTGCACCAACTGCATGCAGTGCCTCAGCTTCTGCCTGTTCGACGTCTATGGCGTCAGCTCAGACAACAAAATCCAAGTCCAGAACAACGACAACTGCAAGACCAACTGCCCCGCCTGCTCGCGCGTCTGCCCGGAGGTGGCCATCATGTTTCCTAAATACAGCGCCGGCCCCATCAACGGCGACGAGGTGAACGCGACCGACGCCAACCGCGAGAAGATCAAGGTCGATATTTCATCCCTGCTCGGCGGCGACATTTACGCCGCGCTCAAAGACCGCAGCGCCGCCGCCAAATCCCGTTTCTCCAAGGAGCGCAGCCCGGACAAAGCCCTCGACGAGCGCAAAAAATGCCTCACCAAACTCGTCGGCGACGGCTTCATCCCCGCCGACGTGCTCGCCTCCCTGCCCAGCCCGGATGAAATCCTGCGCAAGGCGGAGGAAGCGAAAGCCCGCGCCCAGGCGGCGCTTGAAGCCGCTGCGGGGTGATAGGGGAGAGCCGGCGACTCGTCGGCACTCCGGAGCACACGCGTCCTCGCGTGTTGTTTTTGGCGTCCTCGCCGAAAACCCGTTCATTTCCGGCTGGTCAAAAAATCTCCGGCTCCGGCAGGGCTGGGCCGTGCTGGAGGAAGTCGAAGTCGGCTCCGGCGTTGGCTTGGGTGACGTGTTCGACGTAGAGCTTGGGGTAGCCGCGATGGTAGCGCGGCGGGGCGGGTTGCCAATCGGCGCGGCGGGCGGCGAGTTCTTCGTCGCTGACGTGGAGGTGGAGTTTGCGGTTGGGCACGTCGAGGGTGATGAGGTCGCCGTTGCGCACGAGGGCGAGCGGGCCGCCGATGGCGCTCTCCGGGGCGATGTGGAGGGCGCAGGCGCCGTAGCTGGTGCCGGACATGCGGCAGTCGCTGAGGCGCACCATGTCGCGCACGCCCTGGAGGATGAGTTTTTTCGGGATGGGAAGCTGGCCCCACTCGGGCATGCCGGGCGCGCCGACGGGACCGGCGTTGCGGAGGATGAGCACGGTGTCCGGGGTGACGTCGAGATCGGGGTCTTCGACGGCGGTTTTCATTTCGGGATAACTGTCGAACACGAGCGCGGGGCCGGTGTGGGTGCAGAGTTCCTTGGTGGCGGCGGCGTGCTTGATGACGGCGCCGTCGGGGCAGAGGTTGCCGCGCAGGATGGCGGTGCCGCCGTCGGGTTGAAGAGGGTTGTCCGGGGTGCGGATGACGTCGGGGGCGTGGATGCCGGCGTCGGCGATGTTTTCGCCGAGGGTTTTGCCGGTGACGGTGGGGACATCGGTGTGAAGGAGGGCTTTCATGCCATTGAGCAGGGCGGGCAGACCGCCAGCGAAGTGAAACTCCTCCATGAGGTATTGCCCGGCGGGGCGGATGTTGGCGAGCAGGGGGACGCGGCGGCTGATTTCGTCGAAGGTTTCCAGCGGCAGCTCGATGCCGAGGCGGCCGGCCATGGCGATGAGGTGGACGATGGCGTTGGTGCTGCCGCCGAGCGCCATGTCAGCGGCGATGGCGTTTTCAAAGGAGCGTCGATCGACGATGGCGGAGGGCTTGCGGTCGAGCCAGGTGTTTTCCACGATTTGGCGTCCGGCGGCGGCGGCGGCGCGGGTGTGGGCGCTATCGACAGCGGGGATGGAGGAGGCGCCGGGCAGCACGAGGCCGAGCGTCTCGGCCAGCGCGGTGAGTGTGGAAGCTGTGCCCATGGTCATGCAGTGGCCGGGGCTGCGGGCGATGCCGTCCTCGATCTCGCACCATTCGTCCCAGGAGAGGTTGCCGGCGCGCTTTTCGTCCCAGTATTTCCAGACATCGGAGCCGGAACCGAGCGTCGTGCCGCGCCAGTTGCCCTTCATCATGGGGCCGCAAGGCATGTAGATGACGGGGATGTCGGCGGAGAAAGCGCCCATGAGCAGGCCGGGCGTGGATTTGTCGCAGCCGCCGAGCAGCACCGCACCATCAATGGGATTGGCGCGCAGCACTTCCTCGGTCTCCATGGCGAGGAAGTTGCGGTGAAACATGGCGGTGGGCTTGGTGAGGGATTCGCCCGCGGACATGACGGGGATCTCCATGGGATGGCCGCCGGCCTGGAGGACGCCGCGCTTCACGGCGTCGGCGGTGAGGCGCAGGTGCATGTGGCAGGAGTTGAGGTCGCTCCAGGTGTTGAGGATGCCGATGATGGGTTTGCCCGCGTAGTCTTCGGCGCCCCAGCCGGCCTGCTTGGCGCGGGAGCGGTGGCCGAAGGAGCGCAGTTCGTCGCGGCCATACCAGCGGTAGGAGCGGAGTTGTTCGGGGGTTTTGCGGCTTTGGGATGTGTCGGACATGAGAGACAGGATTTACAGGATTGAGGAAGGATTGACAGGATTTTTTGTGTGGATGGGATTGACGCGGTGTTGGGTGATCGGGTAATCTGGCGGTGAACCCCAAACCCGGAGATCGACCATGAAATCTGAACGCAATCGAGCCGCGGAAAAAGCTATTTTGACCGAAAGCGGCCAGCTTTCGCAGGAAGACAAGGCCGCCAAGGCGGCTGAGATAAAGCGCCGCAACACGGCGGCGAAGGTGGCCAAAAGCGGGCAGGACAGCCGCTTGAAGGGGCATGCGCTGATGCAGACGAAGCGCAACCAAAGCAAGCGTGACGCGCGGCAAAGCGAAAGGAATGAGGCGACGTAGCCGCCTCGCTGCATGAGATGGAAAATGGGCGGGAATACAATCCCGCCCTCCGTGGGGAGGGTTCAAGGCTCCTCGTTCAGTGAGGAGAGGCCGGGTTTGAAAAGGGCGGGGTCGAGCTTGAGATTTTTGACAGCGCGGGTGGTGCGGGTGCGCAGCAGGGAGCCGTCGCGCAGTTGGAATTCCATGAGGTGAAGCGCGCCGGTGGCGGGTTCGATTTCGAAGAACACGTCTTTGACGGAGAGCGCGGCGCGGCGGTCTTTGAGGTCGAGTTCGAGCCGCCAGCGGCCGGGGGCGTCAGCGACGGCGCGCGCGGCGCGCAGAGTGAAGGCGGCTTCAAAGGTGGCGAGGGTGGCGCCCTGGGTTTGCAGGAGCAGTTGCATGGCCTGGGCGTTGCCCTGGGTGCCGTTGGCATCGGCGGGGTCGAGCTTGCGCCAAGTCTGTTTTTTGAGATCGAGCCAGAGCAGGGGAGCGTCCGTTGCAGTGCGGACCAGCATGAGCGAGGCCGGTTCGTCGATCTGCCAGCGCAACCGGCCATCGCGCGTCAGCCAGAGTTTGCCCTGGCGGCTGAGCGGTCGGCGCAGGGCGCGAAGCTGGCGCTCCTGGACGAAGTCGATTTCAAGCGTCTTGAAATCCCCGGACTTGGCCAGCCATTCGGCGACGAGGGCGCGGGTCTCTTCCACGCTCTTTTTTTCAGCGGCGGCGAGCGCAGGCGGCAGGGGGCAGAAAGCCAGGAGCAGGGTGAAAGTCAGGCAGGCGCGTGGCATGGGGAATGATGCAGCGGGAAAACGGCGCGGCGACAGAAAAAACGCGGCTCTCCGGTGGGAGCGCCGCGTGGCGGGGAGTGACTGGAGTTGCCGGGAAAATCAGGCTTCCATCGGGCCTTCCGTGCCGCCGGTCATTTGCTCGCCGGTGACATGGATGGCTTTGTATCCGCCGGTTGCCTTGAAGTAGAGAATCAGCAGCAGGTAAATCAAAGCCATGGTCAGGGGGACATACGAAGTGAGTTTCAATGCGGTGCGCCCGCCATGCAAGGCTGCTTCGATTACCGGACCTTTGTCGGATTCGGCGCTGGCGGAAGCGGACTTCCACCACTCGGAGAGCGCCGCGTGGTTGGCGTCGGATTTGCCTTCTTTGGCGAGGATGTCACCCGCTCGTTTGAGTTCTTTGCCGTCATCTTCGAGGACGCCCACTTTTGCGCCATCCAGACCGACGGTTTTGAATCCAAGGAAGGTGTTCTCATTACTCGCCTTGTAGCGTTCATAGACTTCAGCGTGGCTGCTCTTAAGCTGGGCTGAAGCATTGGTGTCCTGCTTGAAGCCGATGCCAGGCCCGCCCAGCAATCCCGCGGACAGCATGCCAATGCCTCCAACCGCGCCGATCGTAATGGCGCCGCCTTTGGGGAAGCGCTCTGAAACGACGGCGAGCATTGTGGGCCAAAGGAAAGTCTTGCCGACGCCGTATATGGTTGCGGCCACAACGCAGAGGAGGACGCTGGTGGCATTGCCAAGCATTTGGAGGCCGAGGAACCCAAGCACCCCGCTGACAAACAACAATCCAAGAGGCGAGATTTTCTCCACAATCGGCCCGGCAAAAAAGCGCAGGGCGAACATCAGGCCGGATGTGTAAACAAACAACAGAAGCCCCTTCTGCGGGTCGGCCATGATGGCTCCCGTGATCTTGCCGATCCACGAGTCGGTTCCAAGTTCCACGTAGCCGACCAATGCCTGGAGAACGAGCAAAACAAGCATCAACGGACGAAAAAGCTGGGACAGCATCTCGCCGTATCCCACCCCAGCCTGGCTTGCTTCCGAGCGGGGCATTTTTTGCCCCATGATCATGAGCCCGTAAATCAGCACGGGAACGAGGAACAAGGCTATCTGGATCTCCCATGTCACAGGTTTGCCGCCGGAGAACGCTCCTGACATGGCGTAGGCGGCAAGGCCGCCAATGATCAAACCGCCAGGCCATCCGGCGTGCAGGATGTTCAGATAATGAGTCTTGTTTTTCGGATACAAGGCGGCGACCAGCGGGTTGACCACGGCTTCGCAAACACCGTTGCCCACGGCGAAAAGAAACATGCCCCAATACAAGCACTGAAAGGCCGCCTCTTTCCCGCCCGAGGCAAAGGCATAGCCCGCGCTAAGGGTAAGCACGGCGGATACCAAGTGGGTGAGGAACGCGATGAACATCAGCTTCCCGTAACCGATCGCGTCGGCAATGAGAGAACTGAGCATGATGATGACGCCAAACCCCACCAAGCCGCCCCCCGTGATAAGGCCGAGTTCGGTCATGGTGAAACCGTATTTCTCAGCCCATTGGCCGAGAATGCCCGCTCGGATCGAAAAGCCGACACCGGCTGCGAGGATGGCCATGAATCCGGCCCATAGAAGCCGGGATGCGTTGCTTTGAGTGCCTTCGGTGGATGCGGACATGGTTGTGGTTCGGGTGGAGGGTGATTGGTGTATGGATGCGATGCCTGCCGGGGCTATTACCCGGAAATCGGGCGGGAGCTTGGCATGCAAGGCGTGTTTTTATGCGGGAGAAGGGGCTGAGACAAGAAAAAACGCTGCATTTAACGCCGCATTTCGGCGGGAATGTTCAGAATTCGGCGGTGGAGAGCCGGTCGCACCATGCGGTGGCGCCACTTGCGCGGATCGGGATTGCGGCGGGGGCGGGTTTGATTCAGTTTCCAGGATGAAGATACTGGCGGCGATGTCGGGCGGAGTGGACAGCAGCGTGGCGGCGGCCTTGCTGGTGCGGGAGGGGCATGAGGTGACGGGGGCCTACATGAAGAATTGGATCAACGAGGAAAACATCATCGGGCGCTGCCCGTGGGAGGAGGACATTGAGGACGCGCGCGCGGTGGCGGATCAGCTCGGCATCGAGTTTCATGTGGTGAACCTGATGCGGGAGTACCGGGAGCGGGTGGTGAAGTATCTGCTGGAGGGTTACCAAGCCGGCATCACGCCGAATCCGGACGTGATGTGCAACCGCGAGATGAAATTCGGCGTGCTGCTGGATTGGGCGCGCGAGCAAGGATTCGAGGCGGTGGCCACAGGGCACTACGCGCGGCGGGAGGTGTGGCCGGAGGCCGGGCCGGTGGTGTTGCGCGGCGCGGATCGCAACAAGGATCAAACGTACTTTCTGGCGATGCTGCAGCAGCCGCAAGTGGAGGCGGCGCGGTTTCCGGTGGGGCATTTGCTGAAGCCGGAGCTGCGCGCGCTGGCGGTGGAGATGGGACTCAAGACGGCGGGGAAAAAGGACAGCCAGGGCATTTGCTTCATCGGCGAGGTGCGCATGGAGGATTTCCTGCGTGCGTTCGTGCCGGACAAACCGGGGCCGGTCGTCGATCTGGAAGGCCGCATGCTCGGCGAGCACAAGGGGCTGCATCTGTACACGCTGGGCCAGCGCAAGGGGCTGCGGGTGCCGTCGAATCTCTACAAGCAGGCCTATGTGGTGGTGGCCAAACGCCCGCAGCGGAACGAGTTGGTCATCGCCATCGAACGCCCGGACACGCCGCTGCTGTGGGCGCGCCGCTGTACCCTGACGAGCCTGTCCAGCACCGGCGCGCCTTTGACCGGGGCGAGGGTGCTGGAGGCGCAACCTCGGTATCGTTGTCCGGCGGGCCGGGCGGTGTTCCGGCCCGTGCAAAGAGAGAACGGCGAGTGGGCGGCGGAACTGGAATACGATGAGCCGCAGCGGGCGCTGACGCCGGGGCAGATTTGCGCGCTCTATGACGGCGACCGGTTGCTGGGCGGCGCGGTGTTTGAGACGGTGACGCCGGAGGCGTGATGGGGGAATGGGCGCCGGAGGGCGGGATTGTATTCCCGCCCACTTTTCCGTGGGCGGAGGCGGCGCGGAGCTTGTTGGGGGGAATACGCGTCGTAATGAGGGCTGCTCGTTCTCAATCGGCTGGCTCTCCAGACGGCAATGGGGGCGAGCCGCCCTCATTACTTTCCGTTTGTTCAGCGCGCTGCGTCGTGATGAACGGGGGAAGGGGGCTGACGATGCGGGTGGGCCAGGGGCGGAAGCGGTCGTGGATGTGGGGGGCGAGTTCCTTGGCGGTGGCGTAACCGCGGCTGAGCATTTCGAGCTTGGCGTCGATGTTGTCGATGTGATGCAGGGCGATGGCTTCCGGCGTCTTCGGCAGGACGGGGGAGCCGTACTCAAACTGGCCGTGATGCGCGGCGATGAGATGGAGCAGGTGGAGGCGTACGTGTTCGCCGGCGGGATCGAGCGCGGTCCAGCCGGCGGCTTCCGGCAGGTCCAGGAGGTCGCGCCAGAGTTTGTTGACGAGTTCGAGGCCGAGCGGGATGTGGCCGAGCATCTCGCCGTGGAGGTTGTATGGCTGGGAGAAGCCGGTCTCGGGGTAGTTGTTTTCCCACATCTTGCCGCAGTCGTGGAAGAGGATGCCGGCGATGATGAGGTCGCGGTTCAGGCCGGGATAAACGGCGCAAAGGGCGTCGGCGGCGCGCATCATTTGGGCGACGTGCTCGACGAGACCGCCGCGGCGGGCGTGGTGGTTTTCGCGGGCGGCGGCGGTGCGGCGGTAGCGCTCGGCGAAGCGTTCGACGAAGAGGCGGCAGAGGTGATGGAGGCGGGGATCGGTGAGGGATTGCAGCTTGGATAAAATGTCCTCCCAGTCGGCATGCTGGCGGGCGGCGGTGGCGGGGTCGCCTTGGAGCAGGGTTTGTTTTTCGTCTTCGCTGAGCAGGCGGAGGCGGGGCTGGCGGGGTTCGATGCCGTACTTGCCGGTGTCGATCCATTCGGCTTGGATTTCGACAAAGGCGGCACGGGGGAGGTCGCGGACTTGGTGGAAGCAGGGGTTGTTGTCGAACAAGCGCCAGAGCAGGGAGCCGGTGGCGTCGGCGAGACGGACTTCGAAGTAAGGGCTGCCGGTGGAAGTGACGCGTTCGTTGACGGAATCGACCTGGGCGCGGACGCGATAAGGCTGAGGCGTGGCGCTGGCGACGACGCGCAGGTCGGCGAGGGGGATGATGTCGTCCTGGTCGTCGGCTGGGGAAACGGATGCTGGCATGACTGAGGGGATTGAAGTCGATGAAGACCGGATTGCCAAGCTCTGAATCTCAGGCGCCCCGAGCGCTGCACACCGCCACGTCTCGTTGGCACGCCTCCGGCGTGCGGCGGCGGTGGCGGGGAAGGGGGCGGTTGCCGGTGGTGTCGCTACGCTCAACCACCGGCGTCTAATGGCTCTCAACCCTCCGGGGTGGGGAATCCAATCCACCACTTCAGGCTCATCTCTTTACAGCATCTCAAACCTTTTGCCTGGCAGGCTTGTGGAACACAACTGCCAAGATGCCTGTGCTACTTGACCACGGGCAGCTTGGCTTCTTGCCAGCCGCCGAAGCCGTCGTCAAGGTGGATGAGGTTTTGGATGCCGAGTTCCTTGAGCGGTTCCAGGGACTTGGTGCTGCGACCGCCGGCTTGGCAGTGGACGAGATAGGTTTTCGTCTTGTCCAGTTTGGCGGCCTTTTGTTTGAAGTTGTCGTCGAGGAAATCGAGGTTTTTCGCGCCTCCGATGTGGCCTTCGGCGAACTCTTCCGCGGTGCGCACGTCGAGCACGATGACATCGCCTTTGGCAATGATCCCGGCGGCTTCCTTGGCATTGACGTTCTTGATTTCACCGGCATTGGCGAGGGCGGTGAAGACGAAAAGAGCGAGCAGGGGAAGGAGTTTCATGATGGGGCATGGTCCGGTGTCAGAGCTTGGATCATTGGATACGTCCCGGCTCGCGGTTGGCGATGCCTTGGGTTTGGGTCAGACGGTCGCCGAGCTGGGCGCGGATTTCCTCGGCGTGGGCTTGGAGTTGGGTGATGATTCCGGGGTTTTCGGCGGCGACGTTTTTCGTTTCCGAGGGGTCGGTGTGGAGGTTGTAGAGTTCGGGTGTGGTGGTTTTGGCCTGCTGATAGAGGACGGGTTTGCCGCCGGTGGCGCGGGGGCCGGGCGGGAGGGTGCGGTATTGATGGGGGAAGACGAGTTTCCATTGGCCGTCGCCGGAGACGATGGCTTGGAGTTCGTTTTGGGCGTAGTAGAAGGCGTAATAGGGATGCGGGTTCGGAGTGGTTTCCGGGCCGGTGAGCAGGGGCATGACGTCTTTGCCGTCGATGGGATGCGCGGGCAGCTCGGCGCCGATGTGCGCGGCGAGCGTGGGGAGGAGGTCGATGGTCATGAGCATGGCGTTGCTGGTGGTGCCGGCGGGGATTTTTCCGGGCCAGCGCATGATGCAGGCGACGCGTTTGCCGCCCTCCCAGGAGGTACCTTTGCCTTCGCGGAAGACACCGCTGGACCCGGCGTGGTCGCCGTAGGAGAGCCAGGGGCCGTTGTCGGAGGTAAAGATGACGAGGGTGTTTTCCTCCAGGCCGTGTTTTTTAAGGGTGTCGGTGAGGCGGCCGATGGACCAGTCGATCTCGAGCATGACATCGGCGAAGAGACCCTGGCCGGATTTGCCTTCGAACTCGGGGCTGCAAAAGAGCGGCACATGCACCATGGGGTGCGGGAGGTAGAGGAAGAAGGGTTTGTCCTTGGATTGCTCGATGAAGCGGACGGCGCGTTCGGTGAAGTTTTGGGTGAACTGCTTTTGGTCGTCCGGAGTGACGGGGGTGTGGACGATTTGAGTGCCTTCGATGAGGGGCAGATCGGGGTAGCTGCCCGGTTTGGCCTGGGGATGGTGGGGCCACATGTCGTTGGAGTACGGGATGCCGTAGTACTCATCGAAGCCGTGGTTGGGCGGGAGGAACTGCGGGTGATGGCCGAGGTGCCATTTGCCGAAGCAGGCGGTGGCGTAGCCTTTTTGTTTGAAGACTTCGGCCAGGGTCATTTCATCGGCGTGGATGCCGTGGTTTGACTTGGGGCCGAGCGCGCCGTGGATGCCGACGCGGTTGGGGTAGCAGCCGGTCATCAATGCGGTGCGGGAGGCGGAACAGACAGCTTGGGCGACGTGGAAGCTGGTGAACTTGCGGCCTTCGGCGGCGAGGCGGTCGATGTTCGGGGTGGCGTAGTTTTTGGCTCCGAAGGCGGAAACGTCGGCGTAACCCATGTCGTCCATGTAGATGAGGACGACGTTGGGACGGTTTTCGGCGGCGGGGGCCGGGGGAAGGGAGAGAAGGGAAAGGAGTGGCAGGAAAAAACGGCGCATGGTCGGAGGGTGAACGTGGCGGGAGGGGCGGTCTTGCGCTCTTATGGGATGGGTGGAGTGTCTGTCACCGTGGGCCGGGCATCCGGTTCATGAGTGGAACACGGGTGACGGCGCCCGCGCTCCGTCGTCCCTCTTGCGCTTCGCCGTAAAACCAAGTAAACCCCAAATTTATGACCTTCCGCGACAAACTGACCGCCCGCATCGCCGCCACCGGCTCGAACCTCTGCGTCGGCCTCGACGTGCGCGCCGCGGACACGGGAGCCACCACGCGCGACTGGATCCGCCGCGTCATCGAGGAGACCGCGCCCCATGCCGCCGCCTTCAAGCCCAATTCCGCTTACTTCGAAGCCCTCGGCTGGCAGGGCGTGAGACTTCTGGAGGAAATCCTCCGCGACATCCCTCGTGACATCCCCGTCGTGCTCGACGTCAAACGCGGCGACATCGGCGAGACCCAGGCCTACTACGCCCGCGCCTGCTTCGAGCAGCTCGGCGCAGACGCCGTCACCCTCAATCCCTTCATGGGCCGGGACACCCTCGAACCCTTTCTCAAATACACAGACAAAGGCCTCTACCTGCTCGCCGTCACCTCCAATCCCGGCGCCGCCGACATCGAGTTGCAACGGCTCGCCGGAACGGAGGACCGGCGGGTTTTTGAGATCGTCGCCGAAATGGCGCGGGCCAGCGACCAGACCGGCCTCGTGCTCGGCCTCACCAACGCCGCGCCGGAAACTCTGCTGCGCATCCCGGACGTGCCCCTGCTCATCCCCGGCCTCGGCGCCCAGGGTGGCGATCTCGACGCCCTCCGCGCCAGTCCGCGCCAAGCCCCCCTGCTCGTCAACGTCTCCCGCGGCATCCTTTACGCCCAGCCGGAAGGCGGCTTCGCGGAAAAAGCCGCTCATTGGAAAAACGCCATCGCCACCGCTGGAATTCACAATTGAGGCATGATTTTTTCCACCACGGCGTTGACATTCCCAGAATTCAGCCGGTAAGTAATAGTCCCATGCTAAGGAAAATCATCGGTGACCCCAACGAAGGGCAAAAAGACATCTCACGAAGGCCCGTTCAGCCTCCCGGCCCTGAGCGCGCTCCCCTGATCCCGAGTCCCCCCGCCCCCGCTGCTCAACCCCAACGTGTCCACACCCCTGCTCCCTCTATGACCTCCACCAAAAACGTTCTTTCCAACGACGTCGAAATCAAAGGCTCCATCAAATTCTCCCACGACCTCATTATCGATGGCCGCATTGAGGGCGAAGTGATCTCCGACGGCGCGCTGACTGTGGGTGAAAACGCCGTCATCAAAGGCGAGATCAAGACCCGCACCGTCGTCATCTTCGGCAAGGTCGAAGGCAACATCGTCGTCCAGGAACGCTGCGAACTCAAGAGCAACGCCACCCTCATCGGCGACATCGCCGCCGGCACCCTTTCCATCGAGGAAGGCGCCACCTTCGACGGCCGGTCCCAAGTGGGCCGGAAACCCGACGCTGCCCGCCCCTCCGGCGGCGCTCCGGCGGCTCCGAAACCCCCCCAGGGCTGACGGCACTCTAGCCGCCGCCCGCATCACCGCCGCCTCACGCCGTGCTCAAGGGCCTCTTCAGCACGAAGCAGTCCATCTTGCCGCCACCTCCCAAGAATCAGATCGAGGTGGCTTGCCCGGCTTGTGGCGCGGCCCAATACGAGCCGCGGCTCGTCGTCTCCACCTTCTGCAAATCCTGCGGCGTCCACCTCAGCGTTCACAAACGCAAAGTCACCGCCTCCACCGTCACCCGCAGCGGCGCCGTCGGAGTCAATGACCTTTGGGATAAAGCCGCCCCGCCCCGGCGGACCGCCGCCGAGCCGGACTCGCCCGAACCGCAAGCTGTCGGCACATCTGTGCAACCCTCTCCCGCTCTGGAATCGGAGCCGCCAAGCCAAGCCGCTCCGGTCTCAAATCCCCCTGAGCGCGACGATGCCGCCGCTCCCCCGGAGGCAGAGGCTCCCGACCTCGCCGGGATGACCGCCGAGGAAGCCGCCCTCACCGGCTTCGGCGCCTTTCTCCAGGCCGCCTCCACTTTGCCGGGCGGCCTCCGCCGGATCGAAGCGCAAAGCCCCGCGCGCCCGGATCCCAAGCCCCAACCCAAGCCCGCCATCGTGTTGCCGGAGCCGCCCGTTCCCTCCACGCCCGCGCCGCCGCCGAACTCCACCCTGGAGCGAATGAAGTCGCAGAGCGTCTATCGCCAGCAGTACTTCAAGGACATCGAATGCTTCGAGTGCCGTCACGTCTTCAAGGTCAGCCGCTCGATGAAATCCGCCGAATGCACCGCCTGCGGCGCCGCCATCTGCATTGAGGACTTCGACATCAACCAGCGCGTCACCCAGCCCGTGCGCACCCGCGGCGATGTCATCATCCGCAAGCCCGGCCACGTCGCCGCGGATTTCATCGAGTGCCGTGACCTGCGCTGCCTGGGCCTCATCGAAGCCACCGTGCGCTGCCAAAACGAAGCCACCTTCCGCACCGAAGGCACGATCAAAGGCGAGATCAACTGCCGCAAGCTCACCGTCGAAAAAGGCGCCGACATCACCTTCCTCAATCCCGTCCGCGCCGGCGACATGCACATCAACTCACGCGTCACCGGAGCCCTGAACGCCACCGGAAAAATCGTCATTGGTCCCTACGGCTCCGTGAACGGCGATGTCACCGCCCGCGCTGTCGCCATCGAACCCGGCGGCGAACTCAATGGCGGCATGAATATTGTCCGCGCCGCGCCGGTGCCAGCCCCGGCACCCGATCCCGCCCCGCCCGCCGAGCCGCCGGACGTCTGAATCCGCCTCCCATTCGTTCCCTTTACATGGTCGCCACAGCCACCCCCACCCTCTCCCTCCAGGACGAAATCCTGCGCCTGAAAGAGCAGCGCAACGCCGTCATCCTGGCCCACAACTATCAGACCCGCGACATCCAGGAGATTGCCGACTTCGTGGGCGACTCCCTCGGCCTCTCCTTCCATGCCAAGGAAACCGACGCCGACGTCATCGCCTTCTGCGGCGTTCACTTCATGGCCGAGACCGCCAAGATCGTCAATCCCACCAAGACCGTCGTGCTCCCGGACGCCAACGCCGGCTGCTCCCTGGAGCAAAGCTGCCCAGGCCCCCAGCTCGAAGCCTTCCTCAAAGCCAACGCCGCCAAAAACTACTACGTCATCGCCTACATCAATTGCAGCGCCCACGTCAAAGCGCTCAGCGACTGCATCTGCACCAGCGGCAACGCCGTCAAAATCGTCCAGGCCGCTCCGCAAGACCGCCCCATCCTTTTCGTTCCCGATCAAAACCTCGGCGCTTGGGTCATGGAGCAGACCGGACGCAAGATGGACCTCTGGAAAGGCTCCTGCTACGTCCACGTCGAATTCACCCGCGACAGCATCGCCGCCATCCAGGAGCAATACCCGGAAGCCCCCGTCGTCGCCCACCCCGAATGCACCTACGCCGTGCGCATGCTCGCGGACGAAGTCTGCTCCACGGAAAAAATGGTCCACTACTGCCGCGATCATCCGGCAGAGACCTTCATCATCGTCACCGAGTCCGGCATGTTGCACCGCCTCGAGCGCGAAGTGCCCGGCAAACGCTTCATCCCCGGCCCCACCGGCCACTGCGCCTGCGCCGACTGCCGCTACATGAAGCTCAACACCCTGCAAAAGCTCCACGACGCCCTCCTCAACCTCTCCCCGGAAGTCACCCTCCCCGAAGACATCCGCGCCCGCGCCGAACGGCCCATTCTCCGCATGTTGGAGCTGAGCCGGTGACAAAAAATCCGAAGCCCGAAATCCGAAGTCCGAATGCGGATTATCGACCACTGACCACCGCCTACTGACCACCGCCTTCGGATTTCGGGCTTCGGACTTCGGATTCCCCCCATGTCCCTTTCCCGCGAAAAACCCGACCTCCACGCCCGCCTGCGTGACGTGCCGCACCAGCCCGGTGTCTATGTCATGCGGGACCGCTTGGGCCGTGTCATCTACGTCGGCAAAGCGCGTGATCTCCGCAAGCGCCTCTCCAGCTACTTCACTCCCTCCCGCTCCCGCCTCGCCGACAACAAAACCCGCGCCCTCATCGTCAGCATCTGGGATTTCGACCTCCACCTCGTCCGCAACGAAACCGAAGCCCTGCTGCTCGAAGGCAGCCTCATCAAGGAATTCCGCCCCCGCTACAACGTCAGCTTTCGGGATGACAAACGCTTCCTTCTCGTCCGCCTTCATCCCGGCGATCCTTTCCCACGCTTCTCCTTCACCCGCCAGCGCAAGGATGACGGTGCGCGTTACTTCGGCCCCTTCGCCCACTCCGGCGCGCTGCGCACCACGCTCAACTGGCTGAACAAACGCTTCGGCCTGCGCGTCTGCCGCCCGCTCCGCCCCGGCGAGCACGACTACAAGCACTGCTCGAACGACATCATCAAAAACTGCTCCGCCCCCTGCATCGGTCGCGTCTCGCAGGAGGAATACCTCGCCCGCGTCAACCAAGCCTGCGACTTCCTCGCCGGCAAATCCAAGGATCTCCTCGTCGCCCTCGATCAGGAAATGCAGCGCTACGCCGCCAAGCTCGACTTCGAACGCGCCGCCGAGATGCGGGACATGATCGCCGATCTCAAAACAACCCTCTCGCCCGCCCGCGCCTTCGAGCGCGGCGCCCGCGCCCGCGTCGCTTCCACCATCGACCCCATGGCCGACGTGCGCGAGCTGCAGGAGGAACTCCACCTCGACCGCCCGCCGCTCGTCATGGAGTGCTTCGACATCGCCAACATCGGCGCCACCCACTGCGTCGCCTCCATGGTGCGGTTCAAGAACGGCGTGCCCGACACCGCCGGTTACCGCCGCTACCGCATCCGTGTCACCAGCGGCCAGAACGACTTCGCCGCCATGGCCGAAGTCATCCGCCGCCGCTTCTCCCGCATCCTGCTCGAAGGCCGCAAAACGCTCGGTGAAGACGCCGGCCTCACGGACGAATCGCCGGTCGAAATCATGCGCCGCCTCGAAGCCCAAAATCCTAAATCCAAAATCCTAAATCCTAAATTTGTGACTCTGCCGGATTTAGTTATCGTCGATGGCGGCAAAGGCCAGCTCTCGATGGCCATGCAGGAGTTGCAACGGCTCGGCCTCCATGAGTTGCCCGTCATCGGTCTCGCCAAGGAGCACGAAGAAATCTACCGGCCTCATGCCAGCGAGCCGGTCATCATCCCGCACGACCGCGGCGCCTTGAAGCTGCTCCAGCGCATCCGCGACGAAGCGCACCGCTGGGCCAACAGCTACCATCAAACTCTCCTGCGCCGCCGCGTCGGCGAAAGCCTGCTCGACGACTGCCCCGGCGTCAGCCAAGTCCGCAAAGCCGCTCTATTGAAAGCCTTTGGCTCCGTCACCCGCCTGCGCAAAGCCGGCGCCGATCAGATCGCCGCCGTGCCCGGCATCTCCGCCAAACTCGCCGCCCAAATTCACGCCTTCCTCCAGACGCGGCAGTAAAGCGGGGCAAGCTTCCAGCGTGCCCGTTTCAAATCCCGCTCCAAGGAGAGGCGCTTTGCAAGCGCCTGACCATTGACGATTGGGCGCTTACAAAGCGCCCCTCCTTGGCTGACAAGAGCGCGCCGCCCTCGTTTCACTTGGCCAGCTTGTTATACTTCTCCACCAAGTCGTTGTAAGCCTTGGTGCGGGCGTTGAGCTCGGTGATGGCCTTGTCGCGCTCGGTGGCGAGCTGTTTGAGGCGGGCGTTGGCTTCCTGGATGGCGGTGTTTTGCGCGGTGACATCGTCGTTGCGATTGGCGATGGCGGAAGTGGTTTCAGTGAGGCGTTTTTCCGCCGCATCCACCGTGGCGCGCGCCTGGATGAGTTCAGCGGCCAGCACCGCCAGGCTGTAACCGCGCTGGAGTTGGTCGGCCTGGGTGAGGTTGAGTTCGTCGGTGACTTCGAGCAGGCGGGTCTCGGTGTCGGCGCGGAGCTGGGTGATGCGGGCGATTTCTTTCTCGTAAGTCGCGGCCTTTTCCTCAGTGGCGACGCGGAGCTGGTTTTCCTCGTGCAGCAGCCGGGTGATTTCCTCGATGCGGCCGCGCAGCGCGGCCTCGCGCTGCCATTGCACGACACTCAAGCCGCAGAGGGCGAGGGAGCTGATGAGCAGGAGGGCGGTGAGGAGTTTTTTCACTGGAAGTGGGAGATGTCGTCCTCGTCCTCCTGCTCGTTCTCGAAATCGAGTTGTCGAGGACGAGCAGGAGGACGAGTAGGAGGACGAGTAGGAGGACGAGGACGAGGACGATTTAGGGCGCGGCGGGGCGAACGTTGAAGGCGATCTTGGTGAAACCGGCGCGGCGCACTTCGTCGAGGACGCGCACCATGTCGGCGTGGCGGGTGTCGGAGTCGCCGCTGATGTACACGGGTGTTTCGGCGTTGGTCTGGCGGCTCTGTTGGAGGCGCTTTTGCAGGTCCGGCAGGGTGACGGGATCCTTGTCAAAGAAGACATCGCCCGCGGCGCTGACGCCGAGGTTGATCATGTCCGGTTTGAAGTCGCTCTGCGCGGAGGCGGCGACCGGGAGATTGACGCCGATGGTCTGCTGCTTGGTCATGGTGAGGCTGACCATCATGAAGGAGGCGAGCAGGAAGAACATCACGTCGATCAGCGGGATGATCTCCAGGCGGGTCTTGCGCGCGGGCAGCGGGGAACGGATTTTCATTGCCGGGAGGATTCGCTTCAGACCCGCGGCTTGGCGGCGGCGCTGCTGTCGTCGAGGTTTTTGCGTTCCGCCAGGATCAGCACGTTGTTGGCGGCGGCTTCGAGGTCGAACTGGAGGGAGGCGAGGCGGCTGTGAAACCAGTTCATCGGGATGAGCGTGACGATGGCGATGCCCAGCCCGGCGGCGGTGGCGATGAGCGCCTCCCCGATGCCGCCGGTGACTTTTTCCACCGCCAACTCCGCGCTGCCGATGGAGGTGAAGGAACCCATGATGCCGGTGACGGTGCCGAGCAAACCGAGCAGCGGGCCGAGGGTGACGATGGTGTCCATCGCGCTGAGAAAACGGCCCGCGCCGCGCAACTCCTGCCCGGCGGCGACTTCCAAAGCGCCTTCCATGGAGGTGTGCGGATGGTTCAGACCGTGGTGGACCATGCGCACCACGGGGTCGGAAGCGTTGGCGGAGCGGCTGACGGCGCCGGCCAAGTCCCCAGCCTCCAGGGATTCATAGACCGCCTCCAGGAGCTTGGGATTACGCTTCAACCCGGTGCCCGACCACCAAAACAACCGCTCGACAATGATGCAGACGGCAACTACGACCACCACGAGGATGGGATACATGATGGGGCCGCCTTTGATGAAAAATTCGACGGCGATATTGGCGAGAAACATGGACGAGAATACGGAATGGGGAATGCCCAATGACACAACTGAGGCGGCGGCCCGTGTCAACGGAGTTGAAAATCGAACGGGGCGCGGACCGCGGGATGATTGGCTGTTCCGGCTTTCCAAGTTCGTTTGATGTGATTGACCGTGTAGGTGTCGAGGTCGGAATAGCCGCTGCTTTGATACACTTGGACGGAAGTCGGACGGCCGTTTTCGCCAAACTGGATGCTCAGGCCGACCTTGCCCTGCAACCGGCGCGCCTTCGCAAAACCGGGATAAGCCGGGCGGGGAAAGTAGTTTTTGCCACCACGCGCAGAATCGCCGCCGCCCGGCACACCAGCGGCGGCAGTGGTGCTGCTCCCGGCGCGGGCGGTGGTGTTTGGAGCCGTGGAGGCGGTGGCGCGTCGCGCCGGGGCGGAGGCCGGTTTCGGCTGCGTGGGCTTGACCGGCTCCAGCAGAGGTTCCAGCGGCGCGGCAGCGGGGATTTCGAAAACATCCTCTCGCTTCAACACGTCCACCAGTTCCGGGATTTCCAGTTCCTCCAGCGTGACCTCAGGCAGCGCGTCCGGTGCCTGCTCCGCCAGATCTTGCGCGTTCTCCGGCGGAGCAAACTCCTCGACAGCCGGCGCGGTCATTTCGATCTCAAAAAAAGCCGCCTCTCCCGCGTCATCATCGCCCATGGCGGCAGCGTGTTCCAGCAAGACAATGGGCCGCGTGACTGGCGTCGTCAGACCGGCCAAGCCGACGGCAAGACAGATGACAGTCACCGCCAAAACCCAACTGAACAGCAGCAGCGGGCGCTCCTGCCGGCTGAGACAGCGCCCACACCGCCAAACGCCTGCCGCCAGCCCGGCACGGGTTACAGCGGGAACATCACCCGCCAACAACGCGGAAGGTGCTTCAGTAGTGAGGGATGCGGGGGACATCAACAAACGGGCGCAGAAAAGAGATTGAAATGAACTGTGAAAACGGCCCCTGTCAAAACGCTATTGCGACACATTCGCATATTTTGCTTGCATGAGAATTGACCCTTCGTTAGCAAAGACTGTTCTCGTTGCCGAGACATAGTTGCAACCATCCCCGACACCACCAATCACCATGTCATTCGTCTCTCCCGCTTTGTTTTCCATCCCCGAACGCAGGGCGCGGCCCCTCGCGTTAGGCATCGTTTTGGTCGGATCGTTCCTCACCCACCGCTCCGCCTCCGCGCAGGAAGCCGGGCCGACCATCGCCTCAGACGCCATCCAACTGGCTCCCATCACCGTGATCGGTGACGTGGCGAACATCCCTCAAATTGCCGGCTCAGCCGCCGTGGTGGAGACGCAGCAGATTCAGCGCCAAACCTACACCAACCCCAACCGCGTGCTGCAACAGGTGCCGGGCGTCTATGTGCGTGAGGAGGACGGTTTTGGCAACTTTCCCAACATCTCCCTGCGCGGCGCGGACGGCGGCCGCAGTTCGAAGCTGACGATCATGGAGGACGGCATCATGATGGCCCCGGCGCCGTATTCGGATCCGGCGGCGTATTTCAGCCCGCGCGTGGGCCGCATGAGCAGCATCGAGATCCTGAAAGGCTCCAGCCAAGTGCGCTACGGCCCGCAGACCACGGGCGGCATCATCAACTACCTGTCCACTCCCTTCGTGGAACTGCCCGCGCCGCTGCCGCTCGAACCGGCTCCGGCGGACGCCAAAAACCCTGGCGGCAAGAGCGGCAAATCTCCGGTGACGCCGGCGCCGGATGCCGGCCCGGACTCGGCCAGCGCGGGCTATTTGAAATCCACCTACGGTTCGTTCAACACTTGGTACAACCACGCTTGGTGGGGCCACACACGGCGCACGGACGTTGGCACGCTGGGCGTGCTGCTCGAGCTTTTTCACAACCAATCGGACGGTTACCGTCACATTGACAAAGTGGGCGGCAACACCGGCTTCACCACCATCGAGCCGATGGTGCGCCTGTTCTGGGAGCCGGACTCGATTTTGCAACAGCGCTTCGAGTTCCGCTTCGGCTACACCTACTTCGACGCGGATGAAACCTACCTCGGCTTGGCCGACCCCGACTTCCGCGCCGATCCTTTCCGCCGCCATGCGTCGAGCCAGTTCGACAACATCCGCAGCGATCAGTTCCGTTACTCGCTGAGCCACGTCATGCAGCCCACGGACGATCTGCGCATCGAGACCACGGCCTATTACACCTCCTTCGCCCGTGACTGGTACAAGCTCGACAACGTGCGCGACGTGGAAGGCAATGACATTAACCTCGCCACGGCGCTGGGCGCTCCCGGCCTCGGATACGACATCGTGCGCGGCCGCGCGCCCGGCTCGTGGAAAATTCGCTCCAACGACCGCGAATATTCCACGCTGGGCATCCAGACCCGCGTGGACTGGGGTTTTGAAACCGGATCGCTGGAGCATGATTTGACGCTCGGCGCGCGCCTGCACTACGACGAAGCCAGCCGCTTCCAGCGCGACGACCGCGTGTGGGTGAACGGCGACGGCAGCGTGCGCGGCATCAGCCGTGGCCGCCAGGGCGAAGCCGGCAACCGCGAGGGGAACGTGCTGGCCTACTCCATGTTCATCGAAGACAGCATCAAGCTGGGCCGTCTGACGGTGAAACCCGGCCTGCGCTGGGAGCACTTGGAACTCGAATACACCGACCGCGCCGAAAGCGGCAATCTCAACCGTGTGACCGGCAGCGGCTCCGGCAGCTTGGACGCGCTGGCTCCCGGCGTCGGCTTGGTCTATGAATTGACGAACACCTGGAGCGTGTTCGGCGGTTACTACCGCGGCATCTCGACACCAGCGCCGCGGGATTTTCTCAAAGACGGCACCGACCTGGAGAGCAGCAACGGCTACGAACTCGGCGTGCGCCATTACGGCCAGAGCGTGCAAGCGGAACTGGTCGGCTTCTTCACCGACTTCGACAGCTTGATCGTGCGCGACAGCATCGGCGGTGCGGGCAATACGAGCGACATCAACGGCGGCTCCGCCGAAGTGTACGGCCTTGAGTTCGCGGTGCGCTGGGATGCCTTGTCCTCCACGAACAGCGACTGGCGTCTGCCGCTGCGCGCCTCCGCCACCTACACGCACTCCGAGATCACTTCCGCCAGCCCGTCCGAGGACGCCGAGTCCATCTTCAGCGGCGGCCGTCCCGGCAGCCAGCTGCCTTACATCCCCGAGTTCGCCGCGTCCGCGGGCATCGGCTTGGAGTATCGCGGCTTCGGTCTCTACCTCGACGGTACCTACACCAGCGAGATGTACGGCACCGCGCGCAACACCAGCAGCCTGCGCGACTTCTCCGGCTCGCCGGACGCCCGCTATGGCAAGACCGACGACGCCTTCATCCTCGACCTCTCATTGCAATACCAGATCAACGACAACATCCGCTTGATCGCCGGCATCAGCAACCTGACGGGCGGGGAATACATCGTCAGCCGCCTGCCTTACGGCGCGCGCGGCAACCAGCCGCGTTCGTATTACGGCGGCGTGGAAATCCGGTTTTGAGAGCTCAGGCATTCTGCCTGTGACGAGTCATGCAGACATCTTGCCTGCATGTTTGGAATGGGCGGATATTTGGCTCCGCGCCGCCTCCGCCCTTTGAACCTGGCAGAATGCCAGCGCGCTACTTTCCGCGCCTGCCGGTTGACGGTGGAGCCGTGCCGCGCAAGATGGGCGCATGAGTGAGCCAACAACCGCCGAAACCGCCGCGCCGCTGGTGGGCGTCATCATGGGATCAAGCTCCGACTGGCCGACGCTGAAGGCGGCGGCGGAGGTGCTGGAGCAGTTCGGTGTGCCCTACGAGCGCAAGGTGGTGAGCGCGCACCGCACGCCGGATCTGCTCTACGAGTACGCGACCGGAGCGGAGGCGCGGGGTTTGAAGTGCATCATCGCCGGCGCGGGCGGAGCGGCGCATCTGCCGGGCATGGCGGCCTCGATGACGGTGCTGCCGGTGCTGGGCGTGCCGGTGCAAAGCAAGGCGCTGAGCGGAGTGGATTCGCTTTATTCCATCGTGCAAATGCCGGGCGGAGTGCCGGTGGCCACTTTCGCCATCGGCAACGCGGGCGCGACGAACGCGGGGCTGTTCGCGGTGCAACTCCTGGCGGCGGGCGGTGATGAACGGCTGGCTCGCGAATTGCACGCCTACCGCGCGCGGTTGCGGGAAAAGGTGATGCAAAGTCAGGCGGAGTTGGCGTGACGGGGCAGGGGAGAGGAGGACGCATGGACGATGTGATTTTGCCGCCGGGAACGATCGGGATTTTGGGCGGCGGCCAGCTTGGCCGGATGCTGGCGCTGGAAGCGCGCCGCCGCGGCTACCGCGTGGTGGTTTTGACCGACGAAGCCAAAGGCTCCCCCGCCGGGCAGGTGGCGGATTTGGAGTTCAACGGCAGCTACACCGATCCGGCGCTGCTGGAGCGCTTCCTGAGCGCGGTGGACGTGGTGACGGCGGAGTTTGAGAACATCCCGGACGACTGCCTGCGCGCGGTGGAGGCGCGCAAGCCGTTGCGGCCCGGACGGCGGGCGGTGCATACGGCGCAGCATCGCGAGCGGGAGAAGCTGTTTTTGCGGGAGCGCGGCATCGCCTGCGCGGCGTTTCGCATCGTGGAGGACTTGGCCGGGCTGGAGCGCGCGGTGGCGGAGCTGGGCCGGCCATGCGTCATCAAAACAGCGGCCTTCGGTTACGACGGCAAGGGCCAGGCAAAGGTGACGCCGGACACGGACTTGGCGCAGGCCTGGGCGGTTTTTGCCGGAGCGCACGCGGTCGTGGAGCAATGGGTGGCTTTTGAAAAAGAAGTCTCCGTGGTGGGCGCGCGATCAGTCGCCGGTGAGACGGCGGTGCATGGCGTGGTGGAAAACGAGCACGCGGATCACATCCTCGACGTGACGCTGGCTCCGGCTCGCGTGTCCGGCGCGGTGGCGGAAAAGGCGCTGGAGTTGTGGCGGGCGGTGGCGGAAGGGCTGGACTACGTCGGCACGCTGGCGGTGGAGATGTTCGTCACGGCGGGCGGCGAGGTGCTGGTCAACGAGATCGCCCCGCGCCCGCATAACAGTGGGCATCACACCATCGACGCATGCCGGACGAACCAGTTCCAGCAGCAGTTGCGCGCCGTCTGCGGCCTGACTCTGGGCGACGCCAGCCAGCACACGCCCGCCGTGATGGTGAATCTGCTGGGCGACGCCTGGCCTGGACCGGAGACGCCGCCGGACTGGACGCCGCTGCTCAACCACCCGCGCGCGACCCTGCATCTTTACGGCAAACACAGCGCGCGGCCCAAGCGCAAGATGGGCCACTTCACCGTGCTCGGCGACGACGCGGAGCAGGCGCTGCGCGAGGCGCGGGCCTTGCAGGCGGCGCTGCGTGGAGGGTGAACCAGCCGCGTAAATTTCCGAATCCACCCTCTGATTTTCAGTTGCAATCCGGGAAAAGGCTCTCATACTCCCCACCCCTCAGCGAGACAGACCATTCGCCGTTGGTCTTCGAGCCCGCCTCTTTTCGAGAGCGCGGGGACTCGCCTCGAAGGTAACCCGGCCACATCGACAAAATCCATGCCCATTCGCCTAGCCCGATTCGAAATGCCCAACCGCCTCGCCAAAGTCGAGGCGACCGCTACAGACACCTACGCCCAATTCATCGCCGAACCCTTCGACCGCGGTTACGGTCACACCATCGGCAACTCCCTGCGCCGCGTTCTGCTCTCCTCCCTGGAGGGCGCGTCCATCACCTCGGTGAAGATCAAGGGCGTGCAGCATGAATTTTCCACCCTGCCCGGCGTCGTGGAAGACGTGGTGCAGATCGTGCTGAACCTGAAAAAAATCCGCTTCCATCACAACAGCGAAAACAAAGAGGCGCGCGTGCTCTCCATCTCCGTGGACAAGCAGGGCGCCGTGACCGCCGCCGACATCAAGGAAGACAATCACTTCGAGGTCATCAACAAAGACCTCGTCATCTGCACGCTGGACAAGAAAACTAAATTCGACTGCGAGTTCGAAGTGCGCGTGGGCCGCGGTTTCTCCACCTGGGAGGACAACAAGCGCGCCGACACCCCCATCGGCGTGATCCCCATCGACTCGATCTTCTCCCCGGTGACGCGCGTGAAGTACACCGTCGAAAATACCCGCGTCGGCCAGAACACGGACTATGACAAGCTGATCCTCGACGTGTGGACCGACGGCCGCATCAGCCCCAGCGACGCCGTGCTGCAATCCGCCGCCATCCTGCGCAAGCATCTGGACGTGTTCGTGAACTACGACGAAAGCGCCGTGGAATTCGAAGCCGCGCCGGAAGCCCAGTCCGAGGAAAACTCCGAGCTGCGCAAGCTGCTGAACATGAGCGTCAACGAGATCGAGCTGTCCGTGCGCGCCGCGAACTGCCTGAACAACGCCAACATCACCTCCGTGGGCCAGCTCGCGCTGAAGAGCGAGGCCGAGATGCTGCGCTACCGGAACTTCGGCAAGAAATCCCTCACCGAGATCAAGGAAAAACTGGCCGAACTGGGTCTGTCCCTGGGCATGAAGCTCGACGCCTCCCTGCTCGAAGCCAGCCCCGGCGGCGTCTCCCTGCTGGGCCGCCAGAGCGCGCTCCTGGCCGAGGAGGACGACGAAGCGGACGCCATGGACTTCTCCAAGCTGGTGGACTCCCACCTGCCGGACGTGGACGACGAGGACGAAGAATAACAGCCGCCTGCGCCGCGAAAAAAAACCGCACCGCCGGCTCGCCCGGCTTCATCTTTAACGAAAAAACATTGCCATGAGACATCGAATGAAAACCGTCAAACTGCAGCGGGACGCCTCCCACCGGAAGGCCCTGCTGGCAAACCTGGTGTGCAGCCTGATCGAGCACCGCCGCATCCGCACCACGCTGGCCAAGGCGAAAGCCCTGCGCCCGGTGGCGGAGAAAATGGTGACGCTGGGCAAGCGCGGCGACCTGCACGCCCGCCGCCTCGCCGTGGCCGCGCTCGGCCAAAAGGGCGCGGTGAAAAAACTGTTCGAGGAAATCGCCGTCGCCAGCCAGGACCGCAACGGCGGCTACACCCGCATCACCAAGCTCGGCCAGCGCGGCTCCGACTCCGCGCCGATGGCCTTCATCGAGTGGGTGGACGCCTACGTGCCCGCCTCCGCCGCGAAGGAGGAGGAAGCGCCCGCGGCGCAGGAAGCCGAGACCACAGCGGCGGTCGAGGAAAACCCGAAAAAGACGCCCCGCAAAAAGAAAGAGGAAGCTGCCGAAGCGGAGTAAAGCGCCGGGCGGCAAACGTGAATCCATTATCCTGAAAGGCGGGGGCTGCGGCTCCCGCCTTTTTATTGTCTGTGGCGCGCGCCGCTGGCCCCTGCATTTTCGCGGGGAGTGCGACCGAGCCGGTCGCGCCACGCGAATGAACCGTCAAGCTTGCAAAATGCGCGCGGCGGGTGGATAGGCAGGCAGTTATGAGTCAGATGTTGGAGCCGGAGCTGTCGGTGGTGGAAGTGCGTTCGTATTTCGTGCGCAAGCGCAACGCGCTGCTGGTGCGCGGAAGGTTCAGTCCGCTCTACCTTGATTATTACCTGCACCTGATGCAGCACCAGTTGAAGTACGAGGAACCGGCCGACTCCATGCTCAAGGACGCGTTGGCGGGCATCGCGCTGCACCTGTGCTCGCGTCCGCAGGATGAGACCTGCGCCTGGACGCTGAATTTCCACCAGCCGCTGATGAACCTGTTCGTGACCGGCTCCACCCGGCCTGGACGGGTGACGGGACGGGTGTTCACGGAGGATGTGAAGGATTCCGGGAAAAGCCTCTTCATCGCGCAGACAACGCGGCCCAACCACTCGCCCCGGCAGAGCATGGTGGAGATCAAGGGTGCGGACGTGCTGGCGGCGGTGGAGGCGTTTTACACGCAGAGCGAACAACGGCTGACGCGAATCTTCCGGCTGCCGGACGAGGAGTTCGCGCAAATTTCGGCGGAGCCGGACTGCGACTTGGCATGGCTGGAGGCGTTGCGGCTGGAGGACATCCCCACCCTGGGCGAGCGGGAGCATCTCACGCTGCTGGAGACGCGGGGTTACACGCTGGAGTGCGGCTGCTCGCCGGAACGGCTTTACCCGCTCATCTCGCGGCTGCGGGGGGAGGACTTGGAGTTTGTGTTCGAAGACGGCGTGGCGGAGATGCAATGTCCGCGCTGCGGAGCGCGCTACCGCACGGAGCGGGGCGTATTCGAGGAATGGCGGCAGCGGGAGGGGATGTGAAAGCGGGAATGGAAGAATGTCGAATTCAGCCGGTGAACCGGCGTGGCCGCATTCATTTCGGGCTTCGGATTCGGATTTGATTTTTATGTTTGACTCGGGCGGCTGGATTGGCGATTAATGGGGACGCAACGCGCCCCGTGCGCGGCCCGCGTTTGGTGAGGTGGCTGAGTGGTCGAAAGCACATCTTTGCTAAAGATGCGTAGCCTTATCCGCTACCGAGGGTTCGAATCCCTCCCTCACCGCCACTGCTCCCAAATGGGAGCAAAATTGTGATCTTTTAATCCTGGTATGCTCCCTCGGCGCGGGCACCAGCCACGGCAATCCATTTCGCTCAAGATCAAAGTAAAAATGGAGGCAACACTTATTGGTAGGGTGTAACGGCATAGTTTTTGCTCGAATATGTGCCCAAATTAGACCCTATGCACAGAGGCGACACCTATATGTTGAATCACGCGACTGTTTGTCTGGCGCGAAGGAACATCGATGAGCGGCATAATTTTGGGTTTGGCCATTACGAGTTGGGAGATGCTCGGGGCAAAATCCGTGAAGCATGGCGCTTCCCGGTGATCGATACCTGCACGGTGACGCCTGCGGGTGAAGCTGCGTCTGATTTCAATGATGTGACCTTTATCTACATGGCGGAGGACACTGCGCCCGCTCAGGTGGGGGTGATTGGCACTTTTGGCCTGCTTTACGAGCCGGTGGCACTGCGCAGGGTGAAGTTTCTGGATGAGGATACTTCCTATTGGGCGCTCACGCTGGCGCTGCCGAGGCGCGAGGTTTATTACTACAAGTTTGTGGTCGATGGCGCGGTGATCTTGGATCCGGTCAACCCGCAACGCAGTGTGCTGGAGAACGGCGTGGAATGGTCGCGATTTTTCACCTGGGAGTGCAGTGTGCCCATTGTGTTGGAGTCGTGGGAATTGGCTGTTCTGCAAAGGCTCTGCAATCACCTGCTGCCTTTCCGCACCAGGGCGGGCCAGCGTTTTCTCTCATGGTATTACGAGGGGCTTGACCAGCAAAGCAAGCAGGGGGAGCAGCGCAGCGCTTACCGTCTGGATGATTCAGCGGGCGCGGCTTTCTATATTGATCACATCTTGGCCAGGGAGGAGAACCATCACCTCAACAGCTATCGGATGTGTTTGAAGCAAGTTCACCGCATCCTGCGCGAGCGCGCGGGTTTGCAGGAGCCGGAGCAAATTTCGATGGAGTTTTACCGCCAGATCTACAACGAGCTGGCTTCGGGCAATGTGCCGGGGTGGGATTACGGCCAGTATGACAATCCGGGGCACTTCTTGGATCTGCTGCGGAGGCATGCGTTCACGGGCGCTTTCAGTCATCCGAAATACGGAGGCAATGCGGGCGGAGTCGGCTGGTCTTACCTGAACCAGGAGGTGGCGCCATTCGACTGGCGGCGCAGCATTGAAGCACCTTTGGGCACCAGTGTGAGCTACGTCGGCTAGGTGTTCCTGAATAGCTGCATGATAAAAAACTTTTTCCCGCGCGATGATACGAACTGAATTTGATGTCGTTATTATCGGGAGCGGCGCGGGAGGTTCGCCCATCGCCTATGAGATGGCGCGCAAAGGGCGTCATGTGCTGGTTTTGGAGAAAGGGCCGCTGCTGGTGCCGCAGGACGAAGTGAAGGGTGAGATTTACCCTTCGGATTACAAGCGTGACGAACTGTTTGCCACGGGGCCTGAGAAACGCATCGCGCTGAATGTGGGGAATGTCGGGCAGGGGATGTTTTGCAGTCACATCGAGCCTGATCTCAATGACGAACCGCATGTCTATCTGCGCGAGATGCCTGATGGAAGCCAAGCGGATTGGGCGACGATTGAGGGTTACACCGCCCAGGCTGTCGGAGGCGGCACGCAACTTTATGGTGCCGTGTCGTTGCGATTCACGGAAACGGATCTGAAGCTGCGCTCCTTCAACGAAGGGCGCGTCTTGGAGGCAGACCCCAATGGAGAGGTGGTGAGTGAAGCGCGCGACTGGCCTTTAGATTATGCGGCGCTTGAGCCATACTACTGCAAGGCTGAGAAACTGGTCGGGATCAACGGCCAGCAAGGCGGGCAGGCGAAAGCGTTCAGCCAAGCGGACACCTATCAGGAACCGCTGCAGCCCAATCCGATCAGCCGTTATGCGCTCGCAGGCATGACGGCGCTGGGCATGACGGCGTATCGCACGCCGCTGGCGGTGATCACCCAGGATCACACGGCAAGCGGGCGGACGGTCCCAGCTTCCGAGGATGCAAAGACCGGTTATGTGAACCGCTATGGGGATCCGCTCGGGCTGAAGTCCAACACCTATGTGTCGCTGTTGCGTCCGACTTTGCGAGATGCCGAGGCTGGCCAGTATCTGGAGTTGCGGCCCAATTGCGTGGTCACGCATCTTTCCCAGCAGAATGGCCGCGTGGACAAGGTGCATTATCTTGATCCTTCAGGGAAGCCGCGCGTGGTCAGCGGCAAGACAGTGATCGTGGCCTGTTCTGCCATTGAGTCGGTCCGTCTGCTGTTGCTTTCCGGGCAGGAGGATGCGGAGTTCGGCCAGCGTTTGCATTCAGGAAAAACGCCTACCGACAGCCTGGTGGGAAAATATTTCCTCACCCATTGCTTCGGCGGCGCTGAAGGGGATGTGCCTGCGCCAGAGGACAAATCCATCTCGCTGGACAGCGATTACGCCACGGATTTCTGCGGCATTGTGGATTTTCTTCAGGAGAAGAAGCTCTGGGCGGGAGCCGCCATTTATAACAACACTTCCGACCAAGCGCTGCCGGTCTCTTTTGCCCGGACGTTTGGCAGCCAGGACATGGATACCATCTGGCATGAATACATCCGTCAGAGGGATTTGGTGGGGGAGAACTTTCTTGGCTGGTTGCGCGCCAATTTTCAGCGCGGGCTTTCCGTTTCCTTCATGGCCAACCAAGTGCCGGTGCGCTCTAATCGCATCGAGCTGCATCCCAATGTCAAAGACAAATGGAACCGGCCGGTGGCCTACATTCTTAAAGGCTGGCATCAGCATGACCTCTATCTGATGGACACCATGGCGGAGATGTGCCGCTCCATTTTGGACAAAGGCGGAGTGGCGGTGGGCGGGTTCGGTCATGTCGGCGGCGATGCCAGATCGAGAATCGCGAATCACATTCTCGGCGGTTTGCGTTTCGGCACGGACCCGGATGACTCAGTCTTGGACCCTGCCTGCCGTCATTGGAATTTTGAGAATCTGTATGTCACCGACGGCTCGTTCATGCCGACATCCGGCGGGGCGAATCCGACGCTGACCATTCAGGCGAACGCCTTCCGCGTGGCCGATCTCCTTCCCTAACTTGCGCATCTTAACTCATTCCTGTCATGGCAAGCATTCCTTCACCCCAGACTTTTCAGGAACGCCCGCCGAGCGGCGAGGAAACCTTCAGACAACTGGTGGCGCAGTCCAGCATCGCCCTGCGACGTGGTGATGTTTTGCCGCAACTGGAGTCAATTCTGCGCGCGCCTGGCCAGCTTGAGCGCAAGGCTGGCATCCAATCTGAGGCGCTGCCATCGCGCGTCATGGAAGAGTCCGCCGAGGTCGCTCCAGAAGCGGTTTCCCCTGGCAGCGGCCCGATGGAGTTCCGCGATATTTATTCCTCCCCGGAGAACCAGATCTTCAAGGTGGTCTTCTTCCCGGATCGCATCTTTCACGCGCAATACCTCAACGCCAGCAGGGCTGCGGAGCGCTACCGTTATGCGGTGACGGACGCGCGTTCCATTCTGGACATCTCGGTGCTGAAAGCTCAGGTGTTCATGGACGGCAGGAAGCTGGCGAATCTGCTGCGGCTCGAATACCGCGCCAGCAGGCTGATTGAACTGACTCGGGAGAGCGGGCGCTTTCTGCGTGGCGAGATTCTCGCCTGGGTGAGAATGCATGGCAAAATCCTCGTCAAAGATGCCGATGGCAAACAGCTGCTGGACGCGAAGGGTGCGCCCGTGATGGAGGACAAAGTGGAGGAATTGTTCCCCGTCAAAATGCATTTCTGTCCATGGATCAATGCTTATCAGGTGGAGATCTGGGAAACCCTGGGCACGGCAGCGCACTCCACGCATCATCACTACCAGGTGGCGGCGCAAATGGGTCCGGTCGGTTCCATCACCAGGGTGAAAAAGTTCTCCCCGTTGTTGCGAAATATCGACCAGTTGGATGTGGTGGAGCTGGCCTTCCGGGAGAATGACATTGATCTGCCATTTGGCACTGCGATCAGTAATCCACGCTGGGATAACAACTACGAGCGCAACTTTCAGGCGCCAGTGTCTCCCTTGCCAAGCGATAATGAACCGAATACCATCAAGGTTGAAAACTACTACGTGCCGTTCCAGAAGGGCTGGTATCTGGATGTGAAGCAAATCAAACCGGTTCGTTACCGGAATGCCATGATGGATGCGGACAACAGAGACTACGTGCCGCCGGGCAATAACCCCGACCTCGCTTCACCCGATGCATGGCAGACTGAGCCGGTTCCTGACAACTATTTCCGTGAGGCGAATGTGATCGAAATGCGTTGGATTCTTCAGCGTGAATTCGGCGGTTCCGTGGTGTTTTTCCATGAGGTGACGATTCCACCCGGCACGGTGGAAGGCACTCACCAGCATGTCGGCTCTGAGGAGTTGTATTACATCACCGAGGGCGAGGGTGTCGCCTACATGTCTGCTTATGATGATCCCAAGACGGCGGAGACGGACGCCAGTGGCGAGCCGAAATACAAGCGGGTGGAAAGGGACATCTACGGCCTCTTTCCGCGCGACTGCGTGGAACTCCCGGTCTCCCCGGGAAAAGTCATTTTCACCAAGAGCGGCGGTGTCCACGGCATTCGCAACACCGGTGACAAACCCCTGAAGTTCGTAGCCTTTCTTTACAACACTGTTTGATCGTGAAATTTGCAGACACAGACCCCGCCCCGCTGCCGGTGCCTCCCGGTTCGGATCCCGACTACAATACGCAAAATCCCCTGCGCAGGATCATTCGCGTTTACGAAGCGATCCAGTTCGCAGCGGAAAGGGAGCATTACCAGCAGGAGCATGTGCAGGTTCTGCTGCCATTGGAGTCCGTGCGACTCTACGGCCCCAGAGAGCCGAATCAAAATGTGCTGGACTATGCCGGCCAGGATTTCGTGGACTTTCAGAAGCAGAATGTCTGTGATTTTGTGCTGGGCGATTTCATGCTGGTGCGCGGCTGGGTGACGGTCGGCCCATGGACCGGGGCTTTCCTGCGCATTTCCTATCGCGGCGGGCCGGACTCCCGGTTATCCAAAGTCAGCGGGCATCAACTGGGCGCTGCCATCAAGTTGTTCTTAAAAGTCGGCGAGGTGACTGCCAGCGAGTTGATCACGGTTCCCTACAACTTGCGCAGCGACCGCTACGAAGTGGAAATCTGGGCGGATCCTGGCCAGGACTTGAGCGCGTGGCTGGATATTCAGGGACTGGAAGCCTTTGCCCGTAAAGAGCTGCTGATC
The DNA here is from genome assembly GCA_964573315.1 of uncultured Verrucomicrobiaceae bacterium. Taxonomy (GTDB): domain Bacteria; phylum Verrucomicrobiota; class Verrucomicrobiia; order Verrucomicrobiales; family Verrucomicrobiaceae; genus JAGRPD01. Next base: position 33,705 of record CAZNKC010000014.1, read on the forward strand.
ATCCCGAGCCTGGTCTGGGGCACACCAGAGGACTTCCGCAGGCCGATGGTCGATGACCAGCCCATGCAGGACATCAGCAAGGGGCATCTTATGCATCCCATCAATCCCCTGCGCATGGAACTGGCGGTGTCGGATGATAGTGAAACCTTCTGGGATTCCAACGGAGGCCAAAACTATGTGTATGAGTTCTGCATGACCATTCGCGGCTGGGATAACTACCTCAAAGTCGGCGCCAGTTCCAACCCGCATGGCGGCATCGGTCATCTGGAGTATCGCAACCTGTTGTCGAACTACTTTGAGTTTCAGAGCAGCGGTGAGCTGGGAAGGACGCCGCGGCCTTGGAGCAAGGATGCTTTTGGCGAAAAATCCCATGGCGGAAGGCCGGAGCCTTTTTTAGCGCTGGATTACATGGACCTGCACATCGTCCGCCCGAATGCGGGCATCGGTCTGCATCGCCACCGCGACAACCAGGAGATTTTCATGGCCTTGGAGAACGAGGTTGTCATGCTGCAAGGCGATTGGGTGGAGCTGCCGGCGCGCCAGCGCGCCATTGAACTGCGCACGCTCAGGGCAGGGCATTTCGCCCTTCTCAAGGCCGGGCAAATGCACGGGTTGATCAATCCGACCGATGAAGACGTGCCCTTCCTCATGTTCGGCGGCTACGATTGATCCGGTTGGATGCGGCTTTGTCGGACAGCGCTCCCGCTCTAGAACTACTTATCTGCTTACGGACATGATTTCGGTTCCCGTTTTAGATCCAGCCAGCACCCCGATGGGCGCCAATATCGTTGATGATCGCAGTGGCGCCACGTTTCGCTGTTGGGCGCCACGCGCGAAGAGTGTTGCGGTTCGCGGAGATTTTAATCACTGGGGAACGTCTGATGCAGGCGCATTGTTCCGTGACGGAGACTATTGGTCAGGGTTTGTCGAAGGCATCACCGATGGAGCGGAATACAAATTCCATGTCGAAGGCGAAGGCAGCGCCGGTTACAAGCGCGACCCTTATGCGAGGGAACTGACCCGCGATCCCGGCTATCCCTTTTGCAATTGCATCGTCAGAGATCCGCGCAACTGGCAGTGGAGCGACTCAAATTTTGTCCCTCCAGCGTTCAATGATCTGGTGATTTACCAATTGCATGTGGGTGTGTTCAACGGCCCGAACCGCGAATCACGGGTGGCGACCTTTTTCGATGTGCTGGGCAAGCTGGCCTATCTCAAGGCAATGGGCATCAATGCCGTGCTACTGCTGCCGGTGGTGGAGTTTGATAATCCCCGCAGCTTGGGTTACGAGGGCTGCGATATTTTTTCTCCGGAAATGGATTACGCGGAGCACGCCGAGCTGCTGCCTGCCTATCTGGATTTGGTGAATCAATTGCGCCAGGATAAAGGAGCGCCGCCGTTGACTGCCGGGCAGCTTGCCTCCCAAGGGAACCAGCTCAAAGCCATGGTGGAGATCTTTCATCTTCATGGAATCGCGGTTTTGCTCGATGTGGTTTACAACCATGCCGGCGGACAAATCATGGGGCATGATGAAAGCCTGTGGTTTTTCGACCGTGTCAAAGGATACGACCGGAATGACAGCCTCTACTTCACTGACCAGGATCATACCGGGCCGGTATGGGCGGTGTGGAAACAGGAAGTCAGGCAGTTTTTGATCGATAACGCGGTCTATTTCCTCAATGAGTTTCACGTCGATGGATTCCGCTACGACCAGGTGAGTGTCATTGTAGATCAAAACTCCAATGACGGCTGGCGTTTCTGCCAGCACCTGACGGACACCACTCGTTATGTGAAACCATCCGCCATCAACCTGGCGGAATACTGGGGGGTCGATCCCTGGGTGGTGCGCCCCGCTGGAGAGGGTGGCGCAGGCTTTGACGCCTGCTGGCATGACGGACTGCGTGTGTCCATCCGCGAAGCCATCGAAAGCAGTTCACACGGTCAAAACTCCCAGGTCAACATGGAAGCCATCGCCGCCAATCTGTGGGCGCCGGGCTTTGCCAATGCCTGGCGCGCCATGCAGTATGTCGAGAGCCACGATGAAGTGTATCGAGGCCGGGGTGCCCGCATCCCCTCGCTGGCAGATGGCAGCAACACGCGCAGTTGGTATGCCCGCAGCCGTTCGCGGGTGGCCGCCGCCATTCTCATGACTGCCCCCGGCATTCCGATGGTCTTCATGGGCCAGTCTTTTCTGGAAGACAAACGCTGGGCCGATGATGCCAAGCACCACGCCGATCTGCTGCTTTGGTGGGATGGACTGGACTGGGGCAAAGACCCGCACATGGGTCGGTTCCACCGTTTCATGGAAGAGCTGATCGCTCTGAGGCACGCGCAACCCTCGCTGCGCAGCGAGACCTTGCAGGTCATCCACGTCAACAATGCGAACCGCATCCTGTGCTTTCAACGCTGGCTGCCTGGATCTGGGCGCGAAGTGGTGGTGGT
>CAZNKC010000014.1:36156-39085 GCA_964573315.1 uncultured Verrucomicrobiaceae bacterium
CTCAATGATCACACCCTGAATCATTACGAACTCGGCTGGCCAGCCTCCGGCTACTGGCGCGAAGCCTTCAACAGCGATGCCTATGATGACTACCCTCCCAACGGCAACGGCGGCGGTCTCCACGCCTTCCAATCAGGCAGCGACGGCATGCCCGCCACAGCGTCATTGACCATTCCGTCGAACTCTGTGCTGGTGTTTGTGCGGGGATGATGATGCGCCTAATACCATGCGCATGTGAAAACGGGACGCTGCCTGTTGGGATTTTGTAGGGCGGGCGCTCCGCCCGCCCTGGGTGATGGCCTCCTACTTCTTCCGGCGACCGGAGCGGTCGCCCTACAAATCATCTCGTTTTCAAGCGTTCATGGTATAATTCATCATCACTTATCTAATCCGGGCAGATCCCTAATTTCAGTCAGCAAACGAATATACTCGCTGATTGCGTGATCCTTGATCGATGGGAAAAAACCCTCAAGTTCAGGACTATCTGGTTCCAATCCAGTCTCTCCGGCACCCAAACTCATCTGCAATTCCAAAAACTCCTTGTCGTTGAGAGGGGGGAGTTCGGCATCGATCAAGAGAGCTTGGTCAATGCCCGACGCCGCGACAGCTTCCGCAGACTCCAAGGTGGTTTTCATGGTGATACGTTCCAAATTCGTGACCATCGACGCCACTTCTGCGGATGGCATGGCCAATGATTCCTGCTGTATGGATTCCAGCACACCTGGCCTGACGATGCGCTTCACCAAGCCGAAGTGAGAGTAAAACGGGGGCACTCGTGGCACAATGTCATCCTGATTGACAAAGCGCACGTAACGGCCAGGCAGTTCAATCGCAAAGCGGTCCGCAAAACCGCTGAAACACATCTTTGGCTGGCCATAGGTATAAAGAAACGGCTTGAAACCTTTGATCTTTAATCTTGCAGCAGCAATGACAGCCATCGCGCCGCCAAGACTGTGGCCCGTAACCCAAACATGTTTGGCATTTACAATCGCAGCGTCAAACTTCTGAAGTTCCACCTCGACATCATTGACGCCATCCAAAAAGCCGCGATGCACATAGCCCCAAGTGTGCTTCCATGGCGCGACACGCACATTGCGAATCCAGTGCATGATATTTTGCGTGCCGCGAAAAGCCAGCAGCGCGACATCCCCCTCGACGCACCAGAAACCCTGGACATTGGAGCGATTGAACGAGGTGGCACCCTTTGAAAAGCCCTGCGATTTCGCCCAGACCGTGACTGCCGACGCATCTGCGTAAGCTGTCTGCGACGCTTCTGCCAAAAAAACCGCCAATGAAAGATCGAGACCTGAGCGAGTGAGAAGTGTGTGTGACATAGGAGATTGATTGATTTCAGATCAGGTGTGCTTGGATATGTGGGAGAATCAGGCTCATCGGAATACCTGCGTTGTTGGAAACGTCTTGTTGTTGTGAGTGAAGGGCAACGGGTTGCCAGTCATTGAGAAAAACAGGAGAACCGGAGGATCCCGGTAATGTGTTGACCTTGTAGGCGATTCGCTGGGGCAAGATATTTTGAGCCAAATCAGAAATGAGACCCCATGCCACCCGGAGAGGAAGACCCGTTGGGTGTTGAAGAATGATGGCAGGTTCAGTTCCTTTGAAGGCATAGTTTTTTGGCGTTAGAGGCGTTACTGGCGGAGCGCCTGGAAAATCCACCGCCTGTATGCCCTCAACATCGCCCGCGATTCTGAGCAACACAAAATCGAGATCCTCAACCACACTTTTTACCACGATGGGATCAGGCAATTGAAACTTCATCCTTTTCGCGAATGCCAGTTTCTTGTCGGGTGTGATCCGGTAGTTGAAGGCCGCACAGCTTTCCGAGGCGGCGCCTGACTTAAGGCATGCCTCCCACACATGATGGTTGGTGATCACTAGTTGCTTCCCGATCCGCCATCCCGTTCCCCATGGCTGATCCTCAGGACATTCGATTCGGCATACCGCAGCCTCACTACGGCTGAATGCGGTGATGAATTCTGTGGTTGTGGCGAATGCATCGCCAGCGTTACCTGCATTCACAATAGCCTGAAGCTGGTCGAATCTCTGGTTTGCATGAAAGACGGCAGCTACGGCGCGGGCAAGGCTTCCGTTGGCGGGATTGTCCCCCCGCGCTGCTTCGAAGACTTCGAGCAGCCTGCCCCTGCGATCCGCCCAGTCAATGAAGTCGAATGCGACATCATTATACGGTTGAGCAGTGTTCACTACATCAGCCAACTTTACGTCGAGTGACAGTCTGGCAAGCTGATTGAGTTCAGGGGCATTAAATGCGTGGGTAAGCGCATCACGCAAAACGCGATGTTCCCAGCCGAGAAGCTTCTTGTCATTACTCATGGCATTGTTTGGAATTCGTGTGACAGCTTGATCATGATATTCTAAAATCGAAAGACACGTTTAAGCTGTTTAACGTTTCTATCGATGGATTTAATATTATGCTCAGCTGCGTTGATGGCTTCATCACGACTTCTATCTTCCGGTGATTTTGGAGTGGATTTCGCTTCTGATGCCGCTTTGGCCAAAGAAGCGGCATTTTGAGCTTCTTCAGTAGCTTTTTCAGCTTGTTTAATTGCGTCATTGAGCGCGATGTTCCTTCGATGAAGGATCGTCAGGAAAAATGTTAGCGTAAGCAGAGTTATAATGAGAATTCCCGCCACCCAGCGCAGTTTGACTTCTCGCGCACGGGAAAGGGCAGCTTCGCGGACCGTGTGTTTCTCCCTGCTCGCAACGGCAAACTCTCGCTCCAGTTCCCCGAGATCGCTATAAGATTCGGTTTCTTTAAGCAAGGGACCGTCTTCAAACAAGGCCGTTGTGTCCTTGTTGTGTTCACTCCAAAACTCAGCGGCACGCCGGAACTTCAAACGACGGTTAAGCCAGCCCCTCAGAACCGGCCAACGGCGCAACAACGCGTCGTGGG
>CAZNKC010000014.1:39095-48287 GCA_964573315.1 uncultured Verrucomicrobiaceae bacterium
AAGACTGCATTGACTCGGTGGCAAGGGGAGCAGGCGACTCGCTCCGGCAAGGGGCAATGATCCCAAGTTCCAGTAGTTTCGTAACGATGCGGCTTGTGCCGCGATCACCCTCTAGATTGCTTAACTGATCGACAGGGACGGCGATCCGGTGTTGAGTGCGGCCATCTGAAGAAAGCTGAACCAGCCTTAGCAGCACCATACGGACAATCTCCTGTTCTTTTTCACCCAGGGATTCGAGATACTGATCTGCCTTTTGGATCAACTCTTTGACGTCCAGCTCCTTGAAAGGAGCGAGCAGAGGCGACCGTGGGCCGGAACCGCGCAAAGCTTCAGGCGATGCTTTTTTTTCAGGGTGTATTTCCAGTTGCGCCAGAGTCATGGCTCGGACACCAGTCCAGTAATCAAGCATTCCTTGCGCCTCCTCACGATGCGAGGAGATATCCAGCACTGCGCCGAGGTCCGTGCCTGCTTTCATGAAATCAGACAACTCTTTGACAAAATCCACTACGGACTCGCGAGTTTCGTAGAGTTGGAGCAACCGGAAATGCCAACGCTTCATTTCTTGCAAGTTCTGAACGTCATCGGGCTTTTGCGGGATGGCCTCCATTGCGGCATTTGGACTTAGTGATTCAGATAATTTAACCAACATAGTTGTTTTGGGTTAGAGTTGATTTTTAAGTATGTTGATCGGTCCATCCAGCCCGCTCAGCTTTTCACACAGGGCCAGCAGTTGCTCATCCAAGTCCTTGAAGTGCTCTCCAACCTCCTTCTGAAACATCAGGAAGGCCCTGCCAATATCATCAGGAGCACTCTCACGACGGTTCCACGCGATGTCGACCCCTTTCACAGCCTCATCAATGACGGACGTCCATGATTCATTTTTTCTGATGGCACAGAAGCCCGTTACCTGAGCCAAGCTTGGCCCCAACACCATGGCCACGTCTTTCGATTCCTGAGTTTCTCTGTTGCTGGTTCCGATTGCTTGCATTTTGGCAATCCCGTCTTCAACGAGATGCAGCTTGATGTTAATTCCCTGCCAGAAACCATGTTCCTGAACCTGGTTGCGAAGCAGCGCCAGTAGTTGCTGCATTCCTGAAAGAGCGCCATTAATCACCGGAGCAGCAGCAGGGAGAAGAGGAATAAGGCCTGAAAACAAATCAATGATCGTCTGTAGCGGCAAGCGAGAGGCTTCTTTGAAAATCTCTGCGTGCAGAATGGGTGAGAGGCCGATCATTCCTTTGATGAGCAAACCGTTGACTTGATGGAGGGGGTCTCCAGACGCATTTTGCAGACAGAAAATAATTTCGTTGTGCGCCTGATCCATGAAATCAAGAAAAGTGGGCGCAGCAGGCAACAACCAGGCGGGGAGATTGGAGATGTGCAGGTGAATTTTTCGAAGCGCCCTGTTCAAATCTCTGACATAAACCTCCAGTTGGAACTTCTCCTCGGCACCGGCAGGGTTGTTCTTGAAATCGCGGGCCTTGTTTCGCAGTTCTCTGACCAGCCGGAGTTCAAGGAAATGAAGTTGATCGTGCGCTTTTTTGAGTTCTGTGAGGATGGAGATGCCAGTAGCAGTTTCCTCCAACGGGCGCATAGCCGCACCGAGGTGGGTTTTTACTGACGGGTCGGTTCCAGTCGCTGTGGACACGGCCGTAAATCCTTGCACGGCATCCAATGTTGCCTGGGCTGAATCATTGGCGGTCAGGAGATAGGGGGCTTTTGTTTGACAGAATTGAATGATGTCCTGATGCTTTTTCCTGGCATTATAAATGGCCTCAACGAACCTTCGCACGGAATCATTGCCTCGCTGAATCAGCCAGGAGATTGTGTTAAAGGCAACGGTCCTCAAGGGATCGTCGAGACTGACCACATTGGCCAGCTTCACGTCCAAATCATACCGCATCAGTTCGATCAGCTCCTGCTGGGTGAATGCCGCGACGACGGCGTCGCGCAGTTGTTGTATCTCTTGTCCGGAAAGATTCATCGATTGCAGGGCTATCTGTTTTTCGTGTGGCTTTGTCGCTCTCCAGATGCGGGCTAGAGGATGATGTCTCCCATGCCTGAAAGCAATTTCCCACGCAGCGGCAGGGTTCGGGTTTCCAGTCCGTCACGCTGTCCATAAATGCCAGCGAAAGGGTCGTGGGCTGGCAGTTGGCCCAGGTCCAGGCCGGTCAGCGCGGCGATGCGGCTGAGGGGCACCTGGTATGTTTTGAACTTGCCATAGACAAACTCAAATGGTGACAGCATGTCGCGCTGGCTGAGCACGTAGCCGGTGGCGGACAGCCTGCCTGTTTCATTGTTCACGATGACGGCGATCTTCCAGAATTCCTCCGGGATGCGGACGCCGCGATACTCGATATCGCGCGCGCCGAACACCGGGCCGGTGAAGACGCTGACTTTCAGGTCGCGGGTTTTTGCATTGTTCAGAATGTAGTCCTCCAGTTTCAGCCATTCCTTTTGGTTGAGGTCTTTGTGCTGGGGGCAGGAGTTGGTGTAGAAAAAGGTGTCGCTGTTGGCCCTGGAAGCGGTGGCTTCATCTCCCCACACTGGATCCAGCCTGCGGGTCATGTGGCCCCTGTCCAGGTCGTTGTTCGCGTAAACGGAGTTGCCGGTTTGGGCGGATTCCGGAATGCGCGGGTCAAATTTCCAGCCGTCATCGCGGGAAACGCTTCTGGCCAGCGCGCCATTGATATTCACTGCGGAATAGAACGGGAGCCTGCGGCTGGCGCACATCACGACGGAGTAATGCACGTAGTCCAGCAGGTGTTTGGAGAGGCCGCTGGCGGCGGCGTTGACGACCGTGACATCGTTCTCATGAAAGCCAAGCCCCGGAGGCGGCGCGGCGAATTCCACGCCCAGAAAGCCGGTTGTGAACCCCAGATGCTCTGCGCCGCCGCTGTTTCCACGTCGCCGACGGCGTTCCATGGAATCTCCGGGCGCGGCGTTCAGCGCTTGTTTAAGCTCGTCCAGCGCGGGGAACGGCTGGCCGTCCGGCTGCGCGTTGCCACCTGGGCCGCTGTCGGGGTTCAGGCTCATCCTGAAAATGATCGGGCGATGGTCGCTGATGTTGCGAATATATTCCGGGTATTGGGATTCGGAGGCGACGATGAAGAAGGAATCCGAGCCGTAGGCGTCCGATAGATTTGGCGAGAGATAGATGTGATCGATGAGGGAAAGATAGGGCCGCTTGATGTAAGTGATCGCCCCTTCGCGTTCGTCCTCCGTGCTCAGGGCGCGCAGTCCCCCCTGGTCAAGCGCGTCAAAATCACCGCTGGCCAGTTCCGCGTTAAAGTCGCCGCCAATGATGTAATCTGTGTCCGCGCCGGGGTTGTCCTCTATCCGTCGCTTCACGGCGGCGGCGAGTATCCTGGCCGCCATGGAGCGCCGCAGGCTACCCTCGTCCCTGGCTTTCAGGTGCAAGGGCACTACATGAAAGTCCAGCTTCCTGCCCGGCTGCACATCTTGAACGGTGGTGAAATGGTAGAGCGCCGGATAGCGATCGAAGATTTTGCCGTGGACCGCTTCAAGCCCGATCTGGCCAAAGTCCCTGCTCCCGGTCTGCAGCCAGGTTTCGATGGGTTCGCCCCAGGATACTTTCTCGCCATGAACAGTCGCTTTGTTCCAGAGCATGGTGCAGCTTTGTTTGTTGTCATGAGTGTCCGGCTCAGCGGCGTCCCAGGCGAAATCCAGCCCGTAAGCTTCCTTCAGCTCGTTCACCACCGCCTGCACCCCGTTCGGAGAGGACTCCACCAGGCACCAGATGTCCAGCCGCATGTCAAAGATGACCTGGGCGACAGCGGCGGCTTTGTTTTCGTAACGGTTGCTGAGCCATTCCACATTCCAAAAGCCGACATCAATGTCCAGATCCGTGCCCTGATAAGCATCCACCACGCGCTCAAGCGCGGACCGACCTGCCGCACCTGGCCTGCCGAGCGCGCCAAAAAAGCCCAACCGCTCATCCGTGCCCCCGAAGAGGCCGAGCGTCCGTCTGGCGGCTGCGGAGTCAGAACCGCCAGCAGCGGAGCGCCGCTCCAGATCAGCGGCTATCGCGGAAAACTTGATGCCTTCATTTAGGACAGGAAAGCCGGGCACCGCCGTCGTCGGCTGGGAGGCATGATGCAGCGCGATCAACTGCCAGTTGTTGTTCGAGACCGGTGCGCCGGAGCTGCCGCCTTCCGTGTCTGAAGCATAGTGCACCACCACTTCATCCTGCCATTTGACTTCATTCTCCTTGATGCTGGCCAACTTCATGCGCCCGCCAGGATGGCTGATGACATTGGCATATTCATTCGGCGCGATGCCGAACGTGCTTCTGCTGGCCACCACTGTGGCGAACTCATCCCCCGGGCTGCCCTCCACCCCGACAAAGGTGTAGTCCAGGCCGCCTATCGCAGGACTGGTGATAAACAGCAGGTCCGGGCGCAGCCGGTAGCTTTTGGTCGCGGCAGGAGCGCCATTCGCGTCCACTTGGTAGTTGAACAGAGCACTGCCAGCCTGAGCCACGGCCAAGCTGTTGATCACATGATTGTTCGTCACCAGGATGTTCGGGCTGATGAGAAACCCCGTGCCCGACCAACTACCGGACCTGTTCAGGTAATCGATGCCGGAGGCGCTGATCAGGCAAGTGGCCCGGCTGATGCGTGCGCCCTGCTCCAGAAAAACCGCCGGCAGATAATCCGCCTTGCCAATAATGGCTTCGAAACCGGGTATACTCGCGCATGCGCGCTCCATTTTCTCTTTGGAAAGCACTCCTCTGATAAACAAATCCCTGGCCCTGTGCCTGTGGGAGTCATCAGGAGCAGCAGGGGGAGATTCGACGGCAGACGTCGCGCCTGGCGCAGCGTTGGCTTCCAAGCCCGGAGCGGGTTTATTCAAAGCGGGCGACTGTCTGATGAATGATGGCGGTTCTGCGTTCATAAGGTGTGTTTGAGAATGGAAAAAAATGGCGTATGATCCGGCTGAAATGATCCCGCGCCCCCGTCTTAACGGCAGAAGACGGGGGCATCCGTGATAATCAAAGAACCGGTGTCGGGGCTTTGGCGAGACCTGAGCCTATGTCCAACGGCTCAAATCCGGCGGCCAACCCGAGACGGGTCCCTGATGCGATGAGCCGCGATTGAAGCAGCAGCGGATTGAGACTGCCCTCCTGCGCAAGCTTTTGCGCCCACAGCGCGGCGACGCCCGCGACGTGCGGCGTGGCCATGCTTGTGCCGCTGATGGAGTTGAGCCCTCCGCCCGGCCATGCACTGGTGACATTCACCCCAGGCCCTGCAATTGTGGCCCTGGTATTTGAGAAGCTCGCAATTCTGAATCCGTTCGCGGATTGCCCCAGCGCGCCGACAGCCACAATGCCCGTCGCGGCAGCCGGCGGGGAAACATTGATGGTATAGCCGGGACGATCGCTCTCATTTCCGGAGGCCGCAATGATGAGCGTGGTTTGACCGACGGAGCCGCGAGCGCTTATCAAGCTGGAAATCTGCTCGAAAAGACGGACATTTGCCCGATACCCTTCCAAAGCGATCGATGTGGCCGCAGGTATGGGAAGGCCGTTCTGCTGCACCAGCCTGTCCACAAAACCCGGGAAGTCGATGCCAAGAGACATGGAGATGATGTTCGCCCCATTCTCCACCGCCCAGAGAACGGCATCGCTGAGGATGTCGCTGCCGCCTCCTTGCGGGCCGTCAAGGACTTTGCCAATAATGGCATCCGTGATGCCTGTGGCCACACCGATTCGCGTGCCATTGATATCGCGTCCAAAGATGGTGCCGGCGCAATGTGTGCCGTGGCCGTTGCGATCATTCGTGCCTCCGGCGCCTGTAAAGTCCCTAAGTTGCAGGTTTACCCCGGAGAAGGCCGGATGGTTCGCGTCGATGCCTGTGTCCAATACCGCCACTTTGATACCGGTGCCAGTGAAAGGGGTATTGTCGGCTCCCACGGCTTGCACGCCCCAGGTCGGCTGGCCTGATTCAATCTGAAAGCCAGCGTCTGCGGCAAGCGGCTCAATCAACTGCAACGGCATCACGGGGGCGACGGCCAGCACAGTCCGGTCGTTGCGAATGTCCTCCACCTTCTAGGGGGTGGCTGCTTCATCCACCTCAATGCGCAGGTCTGCCGCCACTTGTGCCGCAGACTCAAATCCCGGCAGGGCTTGCGGACCGCCCAGCGGGTCGTGGCTTAGTTTCAGGTTCGGGGATCTAAGGATGATGATTTTCTGTTTCATGGATGTGGTCTGGTTTTGATGTGGTTTTTCTTGGTTCGACGGGAGGATAAAAGTGCGGTGACACTTGTGAAAACAATCCTTTGCCAAAGCATTAGTCACGGCTGGCGGCGAATGATCACCGGCGTTTTTTTGAGCATCATTCCGCCGAGCGCAGAAACTGCAGATGGGTGCGGCGTGAGCCTGCGCGTCCGGCATTTGTGAGGCCTTCCAGGAATGGAGCAATCACGCCGCCTGAACAGGAAATCCTGGGCGGGGCGTCGGGCGCGGGACGCGCGATGCCACGCACGCGTATGGTGAGCTTCTCCGCGATCTGACCGCCAAAGCGGATGGGGTTGCCGTCCACAAACACGTCACCAATCTCGAATCCGGCTTGTGCAGGGGCTTCAAAGACGATGCGCATCATGTGGTCGCTGTCGCCGCGAATGACACGCATCAAGTCTTCTGCGGCGATGCCGCCGGGCGCCTCGAAGCCGGTCAGATCCACAGAGTCGATGTAGAGTCCCGTTGGTCCGGCGAAGGAGATTTCATTGCCCGCTCTTGTAAGGGCGTTGATTTGCGCGCCGATGAAAGGATCGCTGTGGCGCTCGCGCGCGCCGTAGCCTCGGCAGTCGATCAGTCCTTGCTCATCGGTAATGAGCAGGCCGTTCTCATCCACGCTGGGCCAGGTGGCTTCCGCGGACAAATTGATCGCGGCCTGCAACGTGTTCGGTCCTGCGGCCATGTGCATGAGCACACCCCGTTTGTTCTGAATCTCAGGCAGATTCCATTTGTTGAACCTGTTATACCGCCCGCCTTCCTGCAGGTCCGCCAGGACCGCCTGGTCAGACACATGCTTGTGATAGAGTGCCAGCAGAAAATCGGGTGCTTCGTCAAACAGCATTTCGTAATACTCGAACGTCTCGGTGGTGAAAGTGACTCGCGTGATCTTTTGCGTTGCCGGGTTCCGCACCACCTCCCACTCGCAATATTCCTCATGGTTGCCGCGAGATTTGTCCGCTTCGCGCCAGGCTGCCAGCTTGGTGCCGAAGTTATCGAGCAGCCGCTTGGGGAAGGCATTCCAGCGAATGTCTGTGGTCACCGTGTTCTCAAAGCCGCTGGTCAGCGGATTGAACAACCATGATGTGTCGCTGGCCGGGGCTGCCTCCCCTTTGGCAACCTGGATCCCCTGCTCAAAATAATCCGACTGGCGCAGGCGCCATCTTTCACGCAGTTCGTCCGTCAATTCAGCAATGTTTCCGGGTTCGTTGTAGTTCATAATCTGGCGATGTGTTGGTCTGGCAGCATGGAGATGACTCCGTGCTTGTTGATGTGAACCGGGCCGGTCAATGACCTGCCCAGCATGGATGTGGTGGATGCGAATTCATTCAGTTCGCGCTTCCTGAACAAAAGTTTTCGCCATTCCGCGAGCTGCACCAACTGGACGACTCCTTCTGGAGCCATCACCGTTTTTTGCACGCCTTCAAAAAAGGCAGCCAGCTCGTCATGCATTCTGGTGAAAAGATCCGGCGTGTTCCAATAGGAAAGAAACTCCGCTTCCGCGACGCCTCCCGCATCGGCAGCGGCGGCAGCCTGTCGGACAAAGAAATCATCCATGAGCCGCCCGTCCTCCAACTCCGCCGGACAGTGGTTCAACAGTCCGGCCCTGCTCTCCGAGCGGACGGGATTGACAAAATCCACCATCAGCAGGCAGAGCAGCAGTTTTGAGGAAATCATGCCTTGCGCCAGCATTTGCCTGGCGATTTCCGTATCTTCAAACGCCCGCTCCGGCACGAGAAAACAAAAATGCGTGTCACCTTCAACAGGCAGCCCGCCGCCGGCATCCGGCACTTTCATGTCGAGCGCACGGACTGCCTCCGTGTAGAGCGAGCCGTCCACCTGAATGAGGCTGCCGGGTATCACATCGATGGGCGCATCAAATCCCACGCCAGCTTCCAGTCCGTCGATGTCGATAAAGAAGCTGGATGGAAGTTTAAGCGTGTTGTTTCGCGCCCGTTTGAACTCAAGGCTGGTGCTGACCAGATTCTCTGAAGTCGGGGTAACGATCTGGCGGAAACAGCCGGGCAGGTTCCTTCTTTTCCCTTGCTTTTTATCCGCCGCCAGGCGGGACTTGGTCCAGCGGGAAACACCCGCCTTCACGATAGTCTCCAGCGTTTCAGCACCGGATAACTCCCCAAACAGAGGATCATTTCTGAACTCTGACTGCGAGGGAAACACCTCACGCGGAATCCCTGCTGTCTGGCTGTGCCAGTGAGTCCAGGGGAACTTCAACTCCTTCATGACCAGACCACCGTTAATGTGGCTGTCAAAGGGCCCCTTGCCTCGGGACGGTTCGGTCAGGGCGTGAAAGGAGTGGCCGGCCCACCCCCATATTTGCTCTTTGCGCTCGAAGAAATGAAAAGCTCCGTCTTGATCACTCCATGCGATCAGCTGCAACAGGGAGGTGTCATTGTCCATTGATGCCACCGTGCTCAGCAGGATGTCCGGGGGCGTGGCGTTGTTTTTCTGCCAGGTAAACACCAGCCGCGCGTTCACTTCGAATTCGGGATTTGCCAGTCGGAACTGGCCTCCTTCGGCGACTAAAAACAGCTTCCTGACAGGCAGCGCGTCCTGCCCATGCAGCGCGCTGATCGAGTCGATCAGCGCGCGTAATGTCAGCGGATACGCCCCCTTTAATAATATCCTGCTGGTGAATGGATCACCCAGAGCCTGAATCTCCTCCAGACTCATGGGACGAGGCGGCATCATTAACCCCACCACGGCAGCCAGAAGCAGGGGCGTCTGCCCTGCATTTTCCGCTCCAGGAGATGCGGGCAGCTCCCTCCCGATCTGGCTCGCAGCATAAAAGCGGGTGTCCTTTGGAAGGATGTTCTGCCTGGTGGGATAATGCTCCTTCATACGCCGTTTCAGTTGATTTGCCTGATAGCTGAGTTCAGGGACTTGTCAGTTGGGGGGACGGTTCAGGGAATGGCCGG
>CAZNKC010000015.1:0-28908 GCA_964573315.1 uncultured Verrucomicrobiaceae bacterium
GGCGTTCTTTTTGCCCTGCTCAAACATGTCACGCACGCGGCTGGCGCCGACGCCGACGAACATCTCCACGAAGTCCGAGCCGCTGATGCTGAAGAACGGCACGTCGGCCTCACCGGCGATGGCCTTGGCCAGCAGGGTCTTGCCGGTGCCGGGGGAGCCGACCATGAGCACGCCCTTGGGGATCTTGCCGCCGAGGCGCTGGAATTTTTTCGGGTCTTTGAGGAACTCGACGAGTTCCTGCACCTCCTCCTTGGCTTCGTCGCAGCCGGCCACGTCCTTGAAGGTGACCTTGTTGCGGTCCTGGGCGAGCATTTTGGCGCGGCTTTTGCCGAAGCTGAGCGCGCCGCGTCCGGCGGTGCGGATTTGATTGCGCACCAGGAAGTAAATGATGACGAACACCAGCAGGATCGGCAGCATGTGGATGAGCATGGAGCCGAACATGTTGTTCTCGTACTTGGGATTCAGCACCAGCTTGGCATCCGCCAGCATGGCGTTCAGTTCGTCCTTTTGCAGCTCCACGTTCACGGAGGCGGTGAAGGGCGTGGGCTCGATGGCCGGGACGCCGCCGGAGACGCCTTCCGAACCGGCGCGGTCCAGGACGCGCCAGCCGCGGATGAACTGCTCGCGCGAGGCGTCCTGCTGCACCAGTTCCAGCGGCTTGTTGCGGTCCACTTGGTCGTTTTGCACGAGTTCGCGGAATTTCTCGTATGTGATGCGGGTAGAGCGCTGGGTGGTGGTGTTGATCATCAGCGCGGACACCAGCAGCAGCACGGCCACGCCCATGAGCAAAAAGCCGCGCCAGTTGAATTGGGGCTCCTGGCCCCGGCGTCCGGGTCCATCCTGGCGGTTTCCTTGGTTTTCGTCTGACATGGCTGAGAATCGATTACGCGCGCGGAATGCGGGCAGTTGGCAAGCATATACGCTCCGGGGTCTTTTGCCAATCAGAAGAAATGCCCCTTTTCAGCGCCGGTTTTTGGCGGCGCGGGAGGCTCTATTTCACGTTCTTAGGCTCATTGTCGCCGAGTTTGAGGCGGGGTTGGGTGTCCGCGCCGGTCACCTCCAGCGCCACCCAATGGCCGGCGATGGCGTGGGCGGGGAAGCCGCAGGCGAAGGCGAATTCGCCTTCCTCGTCGGGGGTGAACGTGAAGCTGGCCTTGGAAATCGCGATGCCTTGCAGGTGCTTTTCCACCGCGCCGCCCTCGAACCAAGGCTCCGGCATCTGAAGTTTTTTGGTGTCGGCGCGCTCGATGACGATGGCGCTGTGCGGCACCGGGCCGGGGTTGATGAACTCCACCTCCACCGTCCAGCCGACCGGGATGAACCAAGTGGCCCTTCCGAACGAGTAGCCGTTGAAGTTCATGCCGTGGTTGTCGTCCGTGAACGTGGCGACGAGCACGATCTTCACCGTCTTCGGTTTGTCGCCGAGCCGCATAAAGTCCGCCTCGGTGACGCCCGCGAACAATTCCTTTTTGACGCCGGGCACCGCGCCGCCATGCGCGGCATGAGCATCCGCCGCCGGCGCGGCCTCCTGAGCGGAAAGGGGACAGAGGGCGGCGAGCAGGGGGAGGAGAGAGAAGATATTGGACACGGTCCCATCTTGCAAAACCTGCCGCCGGAGGCAAGCGGTCAATTGGGGGGATTGAAAACCACGAATGGGCACAAATAAACACGAATAGCGTTGCGGCAGGGGGCATTCAGGAATGATTCGTGTCCATTCGCGGTTTAAGAACCCCTGCCTCGCCGTCCCCGGAACCCGGAAAAGCTCTCTCAAAGAAATCGGGAATCTCAAGAGTTTCAAAACCGTCTTCCCTTCCAGCCACCCTCATGACCACCCGCTCCAACCTCACCCGGCGGCTTGCCGCGCTGTTCGCCCTGTTGATTTTGCCCGCCTTCGCTGATGCTGCGGATGACGCGGCGGCGCGCCTGCACGCCGCGGCACGAGCCGCGGTGGAGAAGGCCAAAACCACCGCTTACCAGCACACCACCGACATCGACGAGAAAGCGGGCCGTTACCTGTGCGATTGCTCCGGCTTTGTCGTCCATTTGCTCCGCCAAACCCTGCCCCGCCACCTTGAGATCGTCCCCAAGGAACCCGGACGGCCCAGGCCCAATGCCGCGAACTTCCACGACCTCGCCGCCGCCCTGCCGGAGTCCGGCGAGCCGCGAAAGGGCTGGACTCGCGTCGGCCGCCTCGGCGACGCCCGTGCCGGCGATGTCCTGGTCTGGCGGCACAACGATCCCAAACCCGGTTCCACCGGCCATGTCATGATCGTGGGTGGCACCCCGCAAAAAGAGCACGGCCAGTATCGCGTGACCGTCCTCGACGCCGCCCGCAGCCCCCACGATCGGGACACCCGCGCCGAGGGCGCCAACGGCATTGGCCGGGGCGATGTTTTCCTCACCGTGGACAAGCAGGAGCGCCCGCAGGCTTGGCGTTGGGCCAGCCCCGCCGGCCAGCTCCACGAGGAATCCATCCTCATCCTGCGACCGGCTGGTCGTTAATTGGCGGCAAGAGCGCGGGCTTTTGCGTTGCCTCCAGGAACTCTTGGGGTATTCTGGTATCATGAAACCCACTATCAAACGTCGTCAATCACCAGCCCTTCAAAAAGCGGCAAGCCGGACGGCTCCATTGTCGAAGAAGCAAAACGCCCGGTCGTTGACGCAACGAAGGCAGAGCATCGAAGCCCTGTGCGGTGAAGTGGCGGCGTTTTGGAAAGGCAAGCCGGACACGGGCGCGGCGGGGCATCTCATCAAGTTGCGGCGAGGCGCGGCATGACGTTTGCGGACGCCAGCTTTCTGGCATCTTTTTTTGCCAGCGACGAGCACTGCCCCGAAGCCGGTGTGTGGTGGCGGAAATCCAATGACATCTTGACCGTCTCGCGGCTGGCGCTGTTTGAGGCGGAGAACGCGATTCGCTCCCTGCCGCTGGCACGTAAATGCAGCCGGGCAGACGCGCGGTGGGCCGTTGAGAAAATGCAGCGGGCCAGACTGGAAGGCTTGATCGAGTGCCGGGAGGTACCAGTGCGGCGGTTGTATCCGGCAGCAAGACGCTTGAGCGCGCATTACGGCGAAACGCGAAGTTATGGGGCGATGGACATTATTCATGTGGCGAGTGCCCTTGAGCTGGGCGCGGAGACGTTTCTTTCTTTCGATGGCCGGCAACGGGAACTTGCGGAGGCGGAAGGATTGCAAGTCGTGCCTTGAAGCGCGCTCATCGTGCCCTTCCCCGAAAGAGCACGGGACGATCCGCGTTTCATGCGGCCTGACCATGAAAACCGCGCTTCTTTTCGCCCTTTCCCTCTGCCTCCTCGGCGGCCTGCCGCTGCGCGCCGCGGACCGTCCGAACATCCTCTTCCTCTTTGCCGACGACTGGGGCCGCTATGCCAGCATTTACGCCGAAGCGAACGGCGCGGGCGGCATCAACGACGTGGTGCGCACGC
Organism: uncultured Verrucomicrobiaceae bacterium; assembly: GCA_964573315.1. Classification (GTDB taxonomy): domain Bacteria; phylum Verrucomicrobiota; class Verrucomicrobiia; order Verrucomicrobiales; family Verrucomicrobiaceae; genus JAGRPD01. The sequence continues at coordinate 3,441 of CAZNKC010000015.1, forward strand.
CGAACTTCGACAAGATCGCGAAACAAGGCGTGCTTTTCCGCAACGCGCATGTCAACGCGCCGTCCTGCACGCCGTGCCGCAGCGCGCTGCTGTCCGGGCAGTATTTTTGGCGCACCGGGCGCGGCGCCATCCTGCGCGGCGCGGTGTGGGATGAAAAAATCCCGGCTTGGCCACTGCTGTTGCGGGACGCCGGTTATCACATCGGCAAGACCTACAAAGTGTGGAGCCCCGGCACGCCGGCGGACGCGCCCTACGGCCAGCAGGAGCACGCTTATCAAAAAGCGGGCGGCAAGTTCAACCAATTCTCCCAAAACGTGACGAGGCTGGTCGAGGAGGAAGGCAAGCCGCTCGAAGCCTCCAAGGAAACGCTCTACGACGAGGTGCGCGGCAATTTCCGCGATTTCCTGGACGCGCGCCCCGCCGGCAAGCCCTTCTGTTACTGGTTCGGCCCCACCAACGTCCACCGCGCCTGGGTCAAAGGCAGCGGCAAAAAGCTGTGGGGCATCGAGCCGGATTCGCTCAAAGGCAAGATGCCGCCCTTCCTGCCGGACGTGCCGGAGGTGCGCGAGGATTTGGCGGATTACTTCGGCGAGATCGCCGCGTGGGACCACGCCATCGGCCTGCTCATCGATGCCGTGGAAAAAGCCGGTGAACTCGACAACACGCTCATCGTCATCAGCGGCGACCACGGCGCGCCCGGTTTCCCGCATGGCAAATGCAACCTCTACGGCTTCGGCACCGGCGTCTCTCTTTCCATCACCGGCCCCGGCGTCCGCGGCGGGCGCGTGGTGGATGACTTCGTGAACCTCACCGACATCGGCCCCACCTTTCTGGAGGCGGCGGGCGAGGTGGTGCCTCAGGTCATGACGGGCAGCAGCCTGTGGCCTGTGTTGAAATCGGACAAAACCGGCCTCGTGGACCCCGAGCGCACCTGGGTCGTCACCGGCCGCGAGCGCCACGTCGAAGTGGCGCGCGCCGATTACACGCCCTACCCGCAGCGCGCGCTGCACACGGCGGATCATCTGTTCATCATCAACTTCCGCCCCGACCGCTGGCCGCTCGGCGACCCCTACGGTCTCGGCCCCGGCGAGACCGAACCCACCGCGGAGGAAATCGCCGCCACCACGCGCGTCACCCATCCCGACGACGACGCCGGCCCCACCAAGGCTTGGCTCGTCGGCGCGCGCAAGACACCGGAATGGGCGGCGCATTACGACTGGGTCTATGGCAAGCGCCCCCAATACGAACTCTACGACCTCAAAAAAGACCCGCACGAAACCAAAAACGTCGCCGACGATCCCGCCTACGCCGCCGTCAAAGCGGACTTGGGAAAGCGCCTCCTCGACGAACTCACCCGCACCGGCGACCCCCGCGTCATCGACGATGGCCGCTACTTCGAAACTCCGCCCCTCGCCGGCCCGCTGCCGGATGAGAAGGAGTTCTGGAGCAAGGGGAAAGGCAAAGGGAAGGGGAAGGGCAAAAAATGAGGGGTTGATTCCCGTCATCCGGCGCACACGTTGGATGCTCGTATGAGACGCGCTCATCTGGATTGGCTGATTGCCGGGTGTTTGCTTTGTGGCATCACCTGGGCAAACGGGACATCTTATGCTCCGCCAACAGATCAAACGATCTTGTCGCCGGACGGGAAGCATCAATTGGCAATAATAGCCAAAACAGGACTGCATCGTGTTTCGGAGAGTTGCAACCCTGCAAAAACGCTTTGGAGCTTCAAACGCCCAGTCGGGTATGACACCTATTATCTGAGTTCGGGCGGGACCAAAGTGGCATGGGTTGCTTGGCCTTTCGTCACGACCGATCATTTCGACCGGCCTGCGATAGTTATTTACAGTGCTTCCGGGACATTGGCCAGCTTTGCTTTTCGCGACATTGGCGATGCCCGCCCGTATCGAAAAGGTGAGATTGGCCCGATTGGAGAATCCTGGCGCATCTGGCTGGAGTCCATCGCACGAACAGGTGACGAGATCGTGGTTTCCACACCCAAAGGGAAAAAGATACGCATTGATTTGGCAAAGGGCGCCATCGACCCGCTTCGCTAGTGTGCGGGCTTGATCCCGCCGGTGGGCAGCGGTTGGAAACCGCTGCCACTAATAAGCCGCCGTTTTTTCGCATGACGCGCGCGGCTGTTCATGGTTTTGGTGTGCCGAGATGATTGACCCGCCGCCCGCCACCCACGCTCACGATCCAGCCGATGCGCTCTGGATGGAGGAGGCGTTGCGTGAGGCGCGGCTGGGGGTGGGGTTGACCAGTCCGAATCCGCCGGTGGGCGCGGTCATTGTGCGCGACGGCGCGCTGCTGGGCGGCGGCCATCATCGCAAGGCCGGGGAGGCGCACGCGGAGATCGAGGCGTTGCGGCAGGCGCGCGCGGCTTTTTCCGAAGACCGCATCCGCGGCGCGACGATTTACGTGACGCTGGAGCCGTGCAGCACGCAGGGCCGCACGCCACCCTGCACGGCGGCCATCATCGAAGCCGGGCTGACGCGCGTCGTATATGGCTCGGAGGATCCGAACCCGTCGCACCGGGGCCGCGCCGGGGAGTTGCTGCGGGAGCGGGGTATCGCCGTCACCGGCGGCGTGCTGGTGGCGGCCTGCGACGATTTGATCCGGCCTTTCCGCAAATGGATCACCACCGGACTGCCCTACATCATCGCCAAAGCCGGACAGAGCCTGGACGGTCGCATCACGCGTCCGCCGGGCGAGCCGCAATGGATCACCAGCGAGGCTGCGCGCGCGCATGGCCGCCGGTTGCGCGTGCGGGTGGATGCCATCCTCGTCGGCGCGGAGACCATCCGGCGTGACAATCCCCAGCTCACGCTGCGGGACGATTCCCAGTCCGGGAAGGCGCAGCCGTGGCGCGTCATCCTCTCCCGCGGCGGCATGTTGCCGCAGGATGCGCAGGTGTTCACGGATGTTTTCAAGGAGCGCACATTTGTCCTTCCCAGCATGAAGTTTGCCGAAGTGATGAAGGAATTGGCGCGGCGGCAAATCACCTCCGTGCTCGTCGAAGGCGGCGGCAGCGTGCTGGGGCAGGCCTTTGCCGCGCGTTGTGTGGACGAGGCGCATTGGTACCTCGCGCCGCGCTTCTGTGGCGGCGGACGGTCCGCGCTGGACGGGCCGCTGCTGGAGCCGTCCGTGACGCTGGACGGCGTGACCATCCTGCCGCTGGGCGACAACGTGCTCGTGAGCGGTTATCCGGTCTGGCCGGAGGAAGCGGCGAAAAAGGAGGAGGGCGCATGAAAGGAAGTTGAGAGATGAGTGTTGATAGTTGATAGCTCAAAATCAGCGGCTTGCGCCGAAAGTCCATTTCCCTACAGGGTGAGCGCCTCCTGGCGCCACAAGGGCACATTTCCAGTCTATCAACTCTCAACTAACGACTATCAACGCTGCTTCCAGGATGAAAGCGAGACCGGCGGTTTTTTTCGATCGCGACGGCGTGGTGAACGTCTCGCCCGGCGCCGGTTACGTGCTGCGTTGGGAGGACTTTCGTTTTTCCCCCGGCATCTTCACGGCGCTGCGGTTGTGCAAAGAGCGCGGTTACGCCACAGTGCTCGTCACCAGCCAGCAGGGCGTCGGCAAGGGCCTCATGAGTCAGGCCGAACTCGACCGCATCCACGCGGAAATGCAGCGCGCGCTGGCCGCCGAAGGCGCGGCCTTTGACGCCATCCACGCCTGCACCTGTCTGGCCGATGACCCGGCCTGCGCCTGCCGCAAGCCCAGCCCGGAAATGATCCACCGCGCCGCCGCCGATCTCGGCCTCGACCTCGCCCGCAGCCTGCTGGTGGGAGACTACGACCGCGACATCCAAATGGCCGCCAACGCCGGCATTCCCGTCACCATCAGAGTCCTCACGCCCGGCCATCCCGCCACCGTGCCGGCCACCCGCACCGTAGCCGCGACGGAAGAGTTGGCTGCTGTTCTGGAGGCGGTTCTATAGTTTATTTTCCGAGCGCTTTTTGCAGTTGGGCGGCCATGCCTTTCATCTTTCCTGAAAGGGCCACCTTCCATTTTCCATCGGATTTCTCGAATGAAACGACCTCCATTGCCTCCATTTCCAGTTCCCCAACCGAAATGTGACTCCTTGTCAAGACATGGACGATATTCTCACCCTCCGGGACTTCCCCAAGAATCTCGACTTTATCGAAATCAACACCTCCGGCTGCTTCGGCTTGCTTCATGACAAATGAAAAAAATGCGCTAAAAAAAGCGGCATCTGACATCTTGCCAACGGATTCTTTCGATGCGCCCTCCCCAAAAAAAGTGGAGTAAAATTGCTTTGCTTCTTCTTCAGGGAGAGCATCGCTGAAATTGAGCATTTCTCGGAAATTTTTGAGAGCGGCGGGAGAAAAAAATTCTGCTGCCCTGGTGTATTCACCAGTCTTGAACGCTTCAAAATAGGCCTCTGTGATCTCGGAAGGACTCTGCGAAAGGGCGCTTCCAGTGAAAGCAAATGCCAAAAGGATGGATGCAATGAAGGTTTTCATGTCTTCTTGAAGTAACAGTATTGAAAGTCCCTGTCAAAAAATGCCGGGTGATTTTTCAGAAAACACCGTTCTTGGATGGGTGAGGGAGTGTGGTCATGGTGGCAGAGCCTCTTTTCGTTGCCTCATCCCGGCCTTGCCTTTTGGCTTCGGCTTCGGAGGATTGGGGTAAATCCAGTGCCTCCCGCCATGACCACCGAAGCCCTTCAGCAGCGCCTCGCTTCCGCCGAGGCTCCTCTTCTCATTCTCGTCTTGCCCGAGGACGTGTTTGCCGCCCGGCGCATCCCCGGCTCCGTGAATGCCTGCGTCTATGAAATGGCCTTCTGCTCCAAGGTCGCTGAGTTGGAGCCGCAGCGGGAGCGTGAGATCATCGTCTATGGCGCCGGCGGCGGTTCGCTCGATGCCCAGACGGCGCGGGAAAAACTGCTGGCGGACGGTTACACCAACGTCTCGGTTTATGAAGGCGGGCTGACGGAGTGGGAAGCCGCCGGTTTGCCGCTGGAGGGCACCGGCGTGTTGCCCGGCGCGCCGCCGCTTGACGGCTCCTATCGCGTGGACATCCCGCAGAGCGTGGTGCGCTGGACCGGGCGGAATCTTTTCAACCATCATCACGGCACGGTGAAGCTTGCCGCGGGAGACATCCAGATTCGCCACGGCGAATTGGTGTCCGCGCGCTTCGTCGTGGATTTGCGCCAAATCGCCTGCGAAGACCTCACCGACGCGGACTACAACGCCATGCTCATCCGCCACCTGCACGACGCGGATTTCTTCGACGTGTCCAGCCATCCCACCGCCGAATTCGTCACGCGCGCGGCACGCCCGCTGCCCGAGGCCACACCCGGCACGCCGAACTATCTCCTCGCCGGTGACTTCACCCTGCGCGGCGTGACCCGCCCCCTGGAATTTCCCGCGCTCATCGCCAGCGCCGACGGCGACCGCCTCACCGGCCAGGGCCAGTTCGAGATCGACCGCACCGAGTTCGGCAGCCTTTACGGTTCGGGCAAATTTTTCCGCTTCCTCGGCCAGCACGTCGTGAACGACCACATTCATCTGCACGTAAAGTTGCACGCGGACCGCGTGACGGAGTAAATCAAGCCGCCATGGCGAAACCGAAGTCCAAAGCCTTTGCCCGCATCCGAGCGGAAGTCATCCGCCTCGTCGGCTTGATCCCGCGCGGCAAGTTCACCACCTACGGCTCCATCGCCATCCACATGAATGTCATGGCGCGCCATGTCGCCTTCGTACTGGGCCGCTTGACGGAGGAGGAATCCGCGGCGCTGCCCTGGCATCGCATCGTCGCCGCCGAAGGCCGGTTGAGCCAGAAGATGGACCCGGAGCTTTCCCAACTCCAGCGCGCGCGGCTGGAAGCGGAAGGCCTGCGCATCGACGCCAAGGGCTTCATCCAGGATTCGGACGATCACTTCCACGTCGTCGGAGTACGCCGCAACATCCGCTGGAGCGATGGGTAAATCCGAAGCCCGAAGCCCGAAGCCCGAAAATCTTCCTCTTCAAAAAATCCTGTCAATCCTCCCCCAATCCTGTTCATCCTGTCAAAAATTCGGATTTTGGATTTCGGGCTTCGGACTTTCCCAAGCAACGCATTTCATGACAAATCGCCACCCCCGCCGCGTTGCCTACCCACGCCATGAAGACTCTGCTCCCCCTCCTCGTCCTGCTGTCGTTCAGCCTCTCCGCGCGCGCCGCCGACCGGCCGAATTTCCTGTTTATCATCTTCGACGACATGAGCTGGAACACCGCCGGCGCTTACGGTTGCGAGTGGGTGAAGACGCCGAACCTCGACCGTGTGGCGCGCGAGGGCGTCCGCTTCCAGCACGCCTTCACTTCCAATCCCAAGTGCAGCCCCTGCCGCGCCAGCATCCTCACCGGGCGCAACACTTGGCAGCTTGAGCATCTCTCCGTTCACAACTCCATCTTCCCGAAAAAATGGGCGGTCTTTCCCGATCTGCTGGAGGCGGCCGGTTACGAAGTAGGGCTCACCGGCAAAGGCTGGGGGCCAGGCGACCACCAGGGCCAGGGCTGGACCCGCAACCCCGCCGGTCCCAGCTTTGACAAACACACCACCGTCCCGCCCGCCAGTGGCATCGGCAGAAACGACTACGCGCGCAACTTCCAGGACTTCCTGGAGCAGCGCCAAGACAAGGACGCGCCGTTCTCCTTCTGGATGGGTTTTACGGAACCGCATCGCGCCTATGAACTGCACTCCGGCGTGCGTCTCGGCAAAAACCTCGACGACATCGAAGTGCCGCCCTATTTCCCCGACGTGCGCGCCGTGCGCAGCGACCTCGCGGACTACGCCATCGAGGTGGAATACGCGGACGCCCACATCGGCCGCGCATTGGAGTTGCTGGAACAGTCCGGCGAGCTGGACAACACCCTCATCATCATCACCTCCGATCACGGCATGCCCTTCCCTTATGTGAAAGGCCAGATTCATGAGGACGGCTTCCGCCTGCCTTTTGTCGCCCGCTGGGGCAAGGGCATCTCCAATCCGGGCCGGGTGGTGGAGGACTTCGTCAATGTGCGCGACATCGCGCCCACCTTCCTGGAACTGGCCGGCGTGCCCATTCACCCGCAGATTACCGGCTCCAGTCTGGCGCCGTTGTTGAAATCGGAGAAGTCTGGATGGATCGAGGAGCGCAAAATCATGCTCGCCGGCAAGGAACGCCACGATCTGGGCCGTCCCAACCGCTGGGGCTATCCCGTGCGCGCCATCCGCACGCCTGAGTTTCTCTACGTCCACAACTATCATCCCGAACGCTGGCCGGCCTGCGATCCGGAAACCAACTTCGGCAACTGCGACGACAGCCCCACCAAGGAAGTCGTCAAGCTGCTCGGCGGTTATTATTTCAACCTCAGCTTCAACTTCCGTCCCGCCGACGAACTCTATCGCCTCACTGACGACCCCGCAGGCGTGCGCAACCTCGCCAACGATCCCGCCTTCGCGGACATCATGGCCGATCTCAAAGAGCGGATGCTCACCCTGCTCAAGGAGGAAGGCGACCCGCGCGCGCTCGGCAACGGCGCCATCTTCGACACCTACGACTACACCAAGCCCTCCCCGAAAGACTACCACGCCTGGCTCGCCACCCAGGACGAACAACTCAGCGCGGAGGCCGAGCGGCTCTCCGAGGAGAGACGCCCGGCCAACCGGCGCGCCAAACGCCAGCCGGCGCCTTGAGCGGCGGCGTATAGGGAGGCGGTTACAAACCGCCGCTCCTTGGCTTGCTGCCCGATGCGCGCTTGGGAGAGGTAGTTATAAATCGTCGCTCCTTGGATCCCTCTGGGATCGGGCTGTCGCACAAGGTCTATTGCGAGGGAGGTTCGATGAATCAAGAAGAGACAACTAGTCTCAAATGGGTGAAAAATATCGTCTCAACAAAATGACGATATGGCTCTACTGGCTGCCTTTCATCTGTCAATGAATGAATCATAAGTGATTGATAATCAATGAATTAATCACCGATCCGTCACCCTTGGCATGGTCTATGCAATGTATTTCGGTGCGACAAGAACCCGCCTGTGGGTTCCTCAAACAACAACCCCCAAACCCAAACCATTCAAAGTCATGAAACTCGCACGCTACAACCCTGCCTCTGACAACGCGCTCTCCCCTTTCGAGGGGTTCCTCCGTCATTCGTTCGGAGCCTTCCCTTCGTTTGACGAACTGTTCAACTGGAGCGGTTTTCCGTCCTCTGTCGCGCCAGCCAGCTTGGCTGCCGACGTGTATGAGGACGATGGCCACTACTACGCCCGCTTCGAGGTGCCCGGCGTCAAGAAGGAGGATGCCAAGATCGAATTGAAAGACCGCTTCCTGACCGTTTCGGTGACCCGCAACGTGAAAACCGGCGAAGGCGAATCCGAATCGCGCCTGACGCGCTCCGTGAGCGTGCCGGACGGCATCGAGGTGGACCGCATCTCCGCCAAGCTCGAGGACGGCCTGCTCACCGTCACCCTGCCGAAGCAGGAGCAGCGCAAGCCGCGCCTCATCGAGCTGAACTAACCCAGACCCACAACTTCCCCCCAAACCTGAACTGAACGAACCCCTGCCATGAATACTACCTGCTGCGATACTCCCCCCACCCCCGCCAAATCCGCCGAGGCCGCGCGCGCCGCGCGTCGCCCGCGTTATCAAATCGAAACCACATCGGAGGCGCACACCGTGCGCGTCGAGCTGCCGGGCGTCGTGAAAGAGGACGTGCGCCTGAACCTGGAGGACGGTGTGTTGAGCCTGTCCGCCGCGCGTTCCCGCGTCGTGCCGGAGGCCTGGAAGCCGCTGCATCGCGAGCTGTCGGACGCCGGTTACGAGTTGCGGCTGCGCCTCAACGACCACGTCGATGAGGCCCGCCTCAGCGCCACGCTGGAGGACGGCGTGCTCACTCTCACGCTGCCGGTCAAAGAAGCCGCCAAGCCGCGCGCGATTGCCGTCCAGTGATCCGTGATCCGGCCCCGGCCTGATCGTGACGGCCTCCGGGTTTCACCCCCCGGAGGCCGTTTTGTTTTGTTTGCGGGCAAGCTGGGAAGCTTGCCCCACTTTTTGCCATCCGCCGCTCGACACGGCGCATCCGCCGCCGAAGAATGCCGCCGTTATGAAGCTCTCCACCTGGAACGTCAACGGCATCCGCGCCGCCCTGAACAAAGGACTCAAGGAATACCTGCTGGCCACGGATGCGGACATCGTCTGCCTCCAGGAAACCAAGGCGCAGCCGGAGCAGGTGGACCTTTCCTTTCTCGATGATGGCTGGCAGGCGGTGTGGAATTCCGCGGAGAAAAAAGGCTACTCAGGCACCTGCGTGCTCGCGCGCTCGCCGCTCGCCGTGGCCGCGCACACGCTCGGCATGAAGCAGGCGGAGCATGACAAAGAAGGCCGCGTCATCACCGTGACATTGCCGGAGTTTCATCTCGTCAACGTGTACACGCCGAACTCCCAGGCCGAACTGGCGCGGCTGCCTTACCGGCTGGAATGGGACGCCGCCTTCCGCCGCCACCTCAAGAAACTGGAAAAAACCAAGCCGGTACTTGTTTGCGGCGACCTCAACTGCGCGCATCAGGAGATCGACCTCGCCAATCCCAAATCCAACCGAAACAACCCCGGCTTCAGCGACGCCGAGCGTGCCAGTTTCACCGGGCACTTGGAGGCGGGCTTCCTGGACGTGTTCCGCGAGTTCGACCCGTCACCGGGCCGTTACACTTGGTGGACGATGCGCACCGGCGGCAGCGCGCGGGAGAAGAACATCGGGTGGCGGCTCGACTACTGGCTGGCCTCCGCCGCCCTGCGCCCCGCGTTGCAAGACTGCCGCATCCGCGCCGACATCTACGGCTCCGACCACTGCCCGGTGGAGTTGACCGTGGGCTGAGCCAAAATCACCCCCCCACCCTCAAGGAGCGGCGGTTTGCAACCGCCTTCCCCCCCAGAGGAGCACGCACGCCCTCGCGAGGATGGAGCGCTTGCAAAGCGCCCCTCCTTGTTTGATTGAGTGGCTGCGCCATCGAGCAGGGGCTGCGGACGAGGGTGCCCGCGCTCTGTGTCCAAGACGCTGCCGAGCCGTCCCAACTCCAGCCCGGATTCCAAACTAAGGCACTATCGAATTTTAGGGTTTTCCAGGTGGCAAGCGTGGCTTTTGCGCGGTACGATTCCCGCGCCTATGAATACTCAAACATGTGCTTTGTCCGTCGGTGTCCGAGTGCTGAACGGGTTTTTGCTTTTTATCGTTTGGCTGGTGTTGGCTGATCCCGCGCGGGCGGAGCAGGAAGCCGAATCCAAAGCGGCTCCGGCGGGGCTGAGCGGCGGAGATTGGGCGTCGATCCGCGCGGCGCATGAGGCTTGGCGGCATGGGTTTGTGGAAAAGGAGGATGGGACATGGACGGCGCGCAATCCGGGACAAGGCTGGGGGATGGAATTTGACGGACGCGGCTTTGAGGTGAAGCCGGAGGGCGGCGGCTGGGAGTGGGGGTTGGAGTTGCGGGGGTATGGGGTGGGTCCATCTTCGTCCTCGAACAAGGAAGGAGAGAAGGAGGGAAAGAGAGAGGGGGAGAGTGAAAGTACCACGCCTGTCCCAGGCGTGAAGGGAGAGGAGGGCGGGCGAGGCGCCCGCACTACGGATGGAGAGGCAGCGAGCCAGCGGCTCGCGCCACGGGTGGCGGGCAACCGCCTCACCTTTGCGCATGACTTGGTGCTGGAGGAGTGGTTCATCAACGACGGGCGCGGCCTGGAGCAGGGCTGGACGGTGAAGGAGCGGCCGGTGGCGGGCGCGGGAGACGGCGGGGTGCTGCGGTTGGAGCTGGCGGTGCGCGGCGGCTTGCGGCCGGTGGTGTCGGCGGGCAGCGTGGCCTTCGCGGACGCGGGCGGCGCGGCGGTGCTGACCTACGGAGGGCTGAAGGCCTGGGACGCGGAGGGCAGGGCGCTGGCGGCGCGATTCGCCGCCAGCGGCGGCGGCATCGCGGTGGAGGTGGAGGAGCGCGGCGCGGTGTATCCGGTGACGATCGATCCCATCGCGCAGCAGGCTTATTTGAAAGCTTCCAATACCGGAGAGGATGACCATTTCGGCATCTCGGTGGCCATTTCGGGTGACACGGTGGTCGTCGGAGCCGCCGGTGAGGATAGCGCCGCCACCGGGGTCAATGGAGACGGCGGCAACGACGGTGCGCCGGACTCCGGCGCGGCCTATGTGTTTGTGCGCACGGGCGCGCAATGGAGCCAGCAGGCTTATTTGAAAGCCAGCAACACCGGCGCTGGGGACGAGTTCGGATTCTCCGTGGCCATCTCGGGTGACATCGTGGTCGTCGGCGCGCGCTACGAGGACAGCGCCTCCACCGGGATCAATGAAGATGGCGGCAACGACGGTGCGCCGGACTCCGGCGCGGCCTATGTGTTTGTGCGTACGGGCGCGCAGTGGAGCCAGCAGGCGTATCTGAAGGCCGGCAACGCCGGCAGCGAGGATCTTTTCGGTTTCTCCGTGGGTGTATCGGGGAACACGGTGGTCGTCGGAGCTTATCAGGAGGATGGCAGCAGCCTGGTGGTCAATGGCCCGTATAACGACAACTTCAGCAACTCGGGCGCGGCCTATGTGTTCGTGCGCACGGGCGCGCAGTGGAGCCAGCAGGCTTACCTGAAGGCGAGCAATGCCGAAGTCGATGACCGGTTTGGCTACTCCGTGGGCATCTCCGGCGACACCATCGTCGCCGGAGCCTGGGCTGAGGACAGCCTCGCCATGGGGGTCAATGGATTCCAGGGCAACGGCACCCCCGAGTCGGGAGCGGCTTATGTGTTTGTGCGCACGGGCGCGCAGTGGAGCCAGCAGGCCTACCTGAAGGCCCACAACACGGGAGTCCTCGACCATTTCGGCATGTCCGTGGCGGTATCGGGCGATACCGTGGTCGTCGGCGCTACCGGGGAAAGCAGCAACTCCACCGGGGTCAACGGAGATGGCGGCAACAACGACGCGGTCTTTGCGGGAGCGGCCTATGTGTTCGCGCGCGTCGGCACGCAATGGAGCCAGCAGGCTTATTTGAAGGCCTCCAACACGGACAGCGATGACATGTTTGGCAGATCTGTGGCGGTGTCGGGAGACATCATCGTTGTCGGCGCCGCTGATGAAGACAGCGGCGCCACCGGGATCAATGGCAACGGCAGCGACGACAGCGTTTTTAACTCGGGAGCGGCTTATGTGTTTGTGCGCACGGGCACGCAGTGGAACCAGCAGGCCTACCTGAAGGCCTCCAATCCCGATTTCTTCGACGTCTTCGGTTTCGCCGTGGGGGTGTCGGACGATACGGTGGTTGTCGGAGCCTTTTTGGAGGAAAGCGGCGCCACCGGCATCAACGGCAACCCTGACGACAACAGTACCGATGCCGCCGGAGCGGTTTTTATTTTCACCGACATCGGCCCGGTGCATCCGGCGCTGGCGAAGTCCGGCCTCTCGGCGCCCGGCGGGCAGGACATCGCCTTCGCCAAGCTCGGCGCGGTGGCGATCAATGAACTGCGCGGAACGCTTTCCGAACTCACTCTGGCCGGCGCCGGCGCGGCGCGCGGCCGCAATCGCGCGATTTTTTCCACCCTGGGCGCGGGCGGCGAGATGGCCTTGGCATTGCAAAGCGGCGACGAGATGGCCGGTCTCGGCGCCGGTTACCTGACGGGGCAACGCGTCAAAACCCTGCTGGCTCCGGTGGCCAACCGGGCGGCCTCGGGCGGTTTGTTCCGCGCCACGGTGAGCGGCAAGGGCCTCAACGCGGGGAACAACCAAGCGCTGTTGCGTGACAACGGTACGTTCATGAGCCTGCTGCGCCGCACCGGGCAGCCGGTGGCGGAGCTGGGCGGCGCGCTGCCCAGCGCCTTTGTCGAGGTGGCGCAGGCGTTTGACAGCGACACCGTGGCCATCTCCTACAAGCTCGGAAAAGGCGCGGGCGGAGTCGGCGCAGGCAGCGACAGCGGCGTGCTGGTGCTGGATCATGCCGGCGTGGTGCTGGGCGCCACCGCGCCGTCCCAGGAAGGGCAGCCGGAGTTCGGCGGCAGCGGCCTTTTGGGCCAGTCCACCGGCCGGGTGGCGGCGGCGCAAAACGGGCGGATTCATTTCACCGCGGCCATGCTGCCCGGCGCGGGCGGCAAAGCCGTGCAGGCCGTGTTTGGGATTGGACGGGAAGGAGTTGGTTTCGCGCGTCATGCCTTGCAGGGAGACGCCGCCCCCGGCGCGGAGCCCGCTCTCTTCCGGGCTTTTCCCGCGCTCAGCCAGACCGCGGACGCCGTCCTGTTCCGTGCCACGCTCAGCGGCAGTCCGGCGGCGAGCAACGAGGGCCTGTGGCGCGGTGGAGATTTGTGGTTGCGCAAGGGCGTGGTGTTCGACGCGGCGAACCACCCGGGATTGTTCGTGAAACGCATCGTCAAATTCTGGCCGGTGGGGGACGATCAACTGGTGGTGCTGGCGCTGCTGGGCGGGACCGGGGTGAAAGGGACGAACAATCAAGCGCTGCTGCTGCGGCAATCGAACGGCGAGTTTTTGATGCTGCTGCGCAAAGGCCAGCCGGCGCCCGGCGCGGGAAACAGCGCGGTGACCGTGGCGGCGATCCAGGCCGTGGAAGTGGATCCCGTCAACGGCCATTACGCCGTGCTCGGCAGCCTGAAAGGCGCGGCCAAGACCGCCAACCAAGTGTTGTGGGCCGGGCAGACCACGCTGGGAAATAACACCGCCTCCCAGCGGCAACTGCGGCTGCCCGCGCAGCGCCTGCGCAAAGGCGACAGCTACCGCTCGGCGTTCACCTACAAAGACCTGATCCGCGGCCTCAGCCTGAAACCCGCCGTGGACCCCACCGGCGCGGGCGGCCGCGGCCTGGGGCAGGTGATCGGCAGCGGCGGGCGCGTCGTGGTGGACATCACCGGGGATCGCAAAACCCAGGAGCGGCTGCTGCTGGACCCATAGCGCGGGCTTCCAACCTGCATGTAGCATGGGCATTCTGCCCGTGACGAGTCATGCCGGCATCTTGCCTGCATGAGTGGAATGGGTTGCCCGGCCTCCTCACAACATAACGATTGACCCCATCCCGATATGAGGTTTTCCGTCAGCATGGAGGGTCTGACGAAACGCATTCCGCGCGTGGCTTTGCTGATCGAGACCACGCGCACCTACACCCGCGAGATGCTGGCCGGGGTGCGGCGTTACGTGGCGGAGTCCGGGCCGTGGTCCACCTTCATCGAGCTGCGCGCGCTGGATTCCTCGCCGCCGCCCTGGCTGAAGAACTGGGACGGCGACGGCATCCTGACGCGGACCTTCAATGCGGAGATGAATCGCGCGGTGGCCGCCACCGGGCTGCCGGCGGTGGAGCTGCGCACCACCAGCCTGCCGCACGACCGCCCTTTCGTCGGCATGGACAACGGCTTGATCGGGCAGGCGGTGGCGGAGCATTTCCTCAATCGCGGTTACCGCCACTTCGCGGTCTATGGTCTGAGCAGCGAGTCGTTTTTCGTCCAGCGCACGCAGAACTTCATCCGCCGTCTGGCGCGCGGCGGGTTCGGTTGCGCGGAGCTGCCGGCCAGCGAATCCGACCGGCCCAAGGACTGGGAAAAAACCCAGGCGCGCTTGATCGCGCAACTGCGCGCGCTGCCGAAGCCCGCCGGGGTCTTTGCCGCCAACGACCAACTCGGCGTGCATTTGCTGGACGCCTGCCTGCGCGCCGGACTGGCGGTGCCGGAGGAGATCGCGGTGGTGGGCTGCGAGAACGAGGAAACGCTGTGCGCCCTGGCCACGCCGCCGCTGACCAGCGTGCAGATGGACGGCGCGCGCGTCGGCTACGAGGCGGCGCGGTTGCTGGATCAGTGGATGCGCGGCGGCAAGCCGGAGCAGTCCGCGCTGCTGATGCCGCCGCGCGGCATCATCACGCGGGAGTCCTCGGACGACTTGGTCATCACCGACCCGCTCATCGCGCGCGCCTGCCGGCTCATCCGCGAGCGCGTGGCGGAGGGCTTGGACGTGGACGACCTCTGCCGCGCCCTGAACGCCTCCCGCAGCACCTTGGAGCGGCGCATGAAAGCGGCGCTGGACCGCACGCCGAAGGAGGAGATCCAGCGCATCCGCTTCCGCGAGGTGGAGCGCCTGCTGCGGGATTCCGACCTGACGCTGGAGGTCATCGCGGAGAAAACAGGCTTCGCCCACGCCAGTTACTTTCAAACCGCGTTTCGTGAGCGGCATGGCGTGACACCGGGTGCTTGGCGGCAGACTTGGGGTGGGCGTTGAGATTGAGTGCCTGCGGAATAACCGGAACAGACGGAAAGGTTTGGAGCCAACGATGGTGTGGCAGCTTTTTGGAGTGCGGGGCTTGGCGCCGCTTTGGATGGGAGCGGCCAAGCGGCGTTGCCAGCGGCAGGCGCGCCCGCCTCTGCCCCCCCGCTCCCAATCCAAAGCGCCGGAAACCGGCGCACTCCAAAACGCTGCCGCGTTCATAGCTCCACCCTTCAGGTTCTGTGTATTCCGTGTGTTCCGTAGGCCGCCATTTTTGCTTTTGGGTTGATCGGCCTGACGGCTACTCCACCTCCACCAACTGCAAGCCGTCCAAGATCACAAATCCGTCCGTGTTTTTGTTGGAGAGCGTGATGGTGATGGGTGTGTCCGCTTGCAGGTCGAGGGTGGCCAGGTGGCGGAAAGATTCGCCGGGCGGCAGGGGCTGGGTTTGGTCGAGCAGCAGGCGGGCTTTGCGGCCCACGGTTTCGATCAGCACAGGCGCGTTGGTGGCGCGGGTTTCGTGCGGCGAGTAGGCGAAGCGCAGGCTGTAACGCGCGGTCTTGGGAACCGTGAGCGTGAAGGTGGCGCGGCTTTCGCCGTCGCCGCGGCGGCCGTCGTGCCGGTAGCCTTTGCCAAGGTGGGGTTTGAAATGGGTCGAGGTATTCCAGGTGCCTTCCAGCTTGGCGTCGGCGTCGTCAAGGACGATGCCGGGCAGGCTGGCGGGATCGATGCTGATTTTTTTCTCGGGCTCCGGCGGCAGGTCGGGCAGCACGGGCAGGTCCAGCACCTGGCCCTGGGCCAGCAGGCGTTGCCGCAAGGCGGGGTAGGGCAGGGATTGCACCGGGGTGCGGTCTTCGTCCTTGGCGGCGAGCGCGGCGGCGATGCCCGCGCTCTGCCCGAGGATCATCCAGGTGGGTTCCACGCGGATGGACGAAATGACGACGTGGGTGCAGGACAGCGCCACGGGCACGATGAGGTTTTCACATTCCTCCGGCAGCGGCAGCAGGCTGCGATAGGGCACCTGATACGGCGGGCCGTGCCGGCGGCGCTCCATGCGGACGGGGAAGATGGTGCCTTCGTTGATGACGCCGCCGTCCGGCAGGGCGACGCGCTGCACGTCGTGGGAGTCGATGGGGAAGGAGGACACGGCCACGGCGTCCTCCTTGCCGGGCTCGTCGAAGATGTCCTTTTGGCTGAGGATGTACTGGCCCTTCATGCGGCGGCCTTCGCGGACGTAGAGCTGCGGCGGCCAGTGGGCGTTGTTGGTGAATTCGTCGCGGGCCAGGCCGAGTTCGCTCAATTGCCGCCGGTGCGCCTCCGGGACGGCGGGGTCGGTGGTGAGGAAGTGGTAAAGCTCCAAGGTGTACTGGCGGTGCGCTTCCCAGATATTGGCGCGGCCTCCGGCGTCGGCTTCGCTCCAGCCGTTGCAGGCGCCGACGAGGCCGAGGGAGAATTGCTTGCCGATGCCGTTGTTGGCGTCGAATTTTTTCCCCGGCAACGGGTAGAGATCCAACAGCAACGGCGGGTTTTTCGCCTCCTGAAGGTAGCGCCGCACGACTTCAAAACGATCGGGGTCGTAGTGCTCGGGCGCGGGGAAGGGGACGCGGTTGGCGGGATCGTTGGTGAGGCAGAGGCGGAAGCTGTACACCATGACGTTGGAGTCGCCCTCCTCATCTGGGTCGGCGTCGGTGGTGGTAATGAGCGGCAGCGCTGTGCCGTCCTCCCTCAGGCCGGAGATGGGCATCTTGGCCTTGGGATATTGCTTGCCGGCGTAGGACTCGCCGAACTCGGCGCGGCCCTCGCGTCCGATGGTCCAGCTCACGCCCGCCATGGCCATGAGGTCGCCCTCGTAAGTGGCGTCGATGAAGACCTTGGCGCGATAGCTGCCGTCGCTGGTGTGCAACACGCTGAGGCGGGCATCGTCCAGCGTGACGGATGTGAGCTGCCGCGAGGTGAGCACCAGCACGCGCGCCTCCTCCAGCATGCGCAGGGTGACGCGCATGGCCACATGCGGCTCGTAAGTCCAGTGGGTGTGGTCTTTTTCCGCGACCTTGTAAGGCAGCTCGACGCCGCGCTCCTGGTAGTCGGCTTCGATGCGGCTGTGCCACTCGTGAAACAACCCCATCACCGTGCTGCGCACGGTTTGGTTGGAGTCGCTGAAGCTCAACCCGCCGGTGTTGACTCCGCCGACGTGATGGGTCGGCTCCAACAGCGTGACGGATGCGCCCTCCCGCGCTGCGGCGATGGCCGCGCAAAAACCGGCGGGCGTGGAGCCATAGACGACCACGTCGGACATGAGTTCCGCGCCGCGCGCGGCGGGGGCGGAGGTCAGGAGCAGGGTGGCAAAAACAGCGGGAAGGGAAGGGCGCATGGCGGACGGGAGTGGCGGGGTTTTGAAAACAAGACCGGAATGCGGGATTTTGGACGGGATTTCTCAATGAGGGAAGCGGATTCGCGGTGGGGCAGCAGTCGCCGCCGTAAGGCGGACGTGTCGTCCGCCTCGTCAAGCGGGCTTGCAGCCCGCTCTCCCGTACGGATTGGAGATCGGAACAGGCAGTGCCTCGCTGAGACAGCGGGCTGGGAAGCCCGCTGGACAGGGCGGACGACACGTCCGCCTTACTTGCCCCGCCAACAGCTCCTTCTTTCCCGTTGCGAAAGCCCGCGTCCGGCCGCTATCGTCACACTCCGTCCGAAACCTCAGCCCGCTTTCCGGCGTAATATCCTTTCCCCCATTCCCCAACCCTTTGTTCATGAAGAAACTGCCCCTTTTGCTCGCCCTTGCCGCCGCGCTCGCCGCGCCGCTCACGCCCGCCGCCGCCCAGCACGTCTGGATCGAAGCCGAATCCCTCGACGACCACGGCGGCTGGATGCTCGACACGCAGTTCATCGACATCATGGGCTCCCCCTACCTGCTCGCCCACGGCATGGGCCGCCCCGTGAAAGACGCCACCGGCTCCATCGGCATGACCGGCTCCGGCACTTGGCGCGTCTGGGTGCGCAGCAAAAACTGGGTCGGCCCCTGGGACGCCCCCGGCTCGCCCGGTCGTTTCCAGGTCTCCATCGCCGGCCAGCGTCTCAAGCCCGAGTTCGGCGCCACCGGCAAGGACTGGCGCTGGGAGGACGGCGGCACCGTCGAGATCAACGCCCGCAGCACGAACATCGCCCTGCACGACCTCACCGGCTTCGAAGGCCGTGTCGATGCCATTTTTCTCACGCAAGACCTCAAATTTACCCCGCCGGATGACTTCGCGGAAACGGACAAGCTCCGCCGCCAAGCTCTCGGCCTGCCCGATGAAGCGCCGGAGACGGAGGAATACGACCTCGTCGTCGTGGGCGGCGGCTACTCCGGCCTCGGCGCCGCCATCTCCGCCGCCCGCCAGGGCATCAAGGTGGCCTTCATCCAAAACCGCCCCGTGCTCGGCGGCAACGGTTCCGGCGAGGTCCAGGTGTGGGCGCAGGGCGGCACCCGCCGCGGCCTTTACCCGCACCTCGGCGAGATCGTCGAGGAATTCTCCGACCGCGCCAGCAACAGCCCCGCCGCCTCCCCCGAGGAATTCAACGACGCCCTCAAGGAAACCGTCGTGCGCGCCGAGCAGAACATCGACCTCTTCCTCAACACCCACGTCCACCGCGTCGAGATGGACAAGGACGAGCCGAAGAAGCTGCGCAGCGTCACCGGCCTCAACACCCGCACCGGCGCCGAGACCCGCTTTCGCGGCAAGTTTTTCACCGACTGCACCGGCCACGGCAGCGTCGGCTTCCTCGCCGGAGCCGAATACATGCAGGAGGAAAAAGGCCGCATGGGCATGAGCAACATGTGGGTGCTCAAAAAGGTCGAAACCCCCGCGCCCTGGCCGGAGACGCCCTGGGCGCTGCCGCTGGATCTGGACGGCTTCCCGGAGCCGCGCCCCATGCAGCCCGTGGGCACGAAAAACAAAGCCAACCAGACCGGCTACGACCTCGGCTACACCCCGGTGGAGAATCCCGACGACTACCTGCACGGCGAATGGTTTTGGGAAAGCGGCTTTGACCAAGACCCCATCAACGGCCTGGAGCGCATCCGCGACTGGAACTTCCGCGCCGTTTATGGCGCCGTGTCCTCGTTGAAAAAACACGCCCCGGAGAAGTACAAAAACTACGACTTCCAATGGCTCGCCTACATCGGCGGTACCCGCGAGAGCCGCCGCCTCGTCGGCGACATCATCCTCACCGGCAAGGAAATGGTCGATGGCGTCATTCGCGAGGACGCCTGCGTGCCCACCACCTGGGATCAGGATTTGCATTATCCCAAGGAGCAATTCGCCGGCAATTTTCCCGACAACCCCTTCATCTCCCGCGCCGAATTCGGCAAGCACACCGACCGCAAAAACGGCTACCCCGTGCCCTACCGCACCCTGTACTCCAAGGACATCCCCAACCTCTTCATGGCTGGCCGCAACATCAGCGTGGATCGCTGGGCGCTCGGCAGCACCCGCGTCATGCGCACCTGCGGCATGTTCGGCGAGGTCGTCGGCAAGGCCGCCTGGATTTGCATCCGCCACCACACCACCCCGCGCGGCGTCTATGAGCAGTACCTCGACGTGCTCAAAGACCTCATGAGCAAGCCCGGCGCCATGCGCCGCGACAGCCTGGAGGGCGACCTCTACCTGCCCGCCGACGCCAAAGTCCTGCCCGACATTGTCTCCGACACCATCGACCCCGCCAAGCTCGAAGGCATCGTCATCGACGACGAAGATGCCGAACTCAACGGCAGTTGGACCACCGGCGAGGGGCTCAAACCTCACGTCGGCAGCCATTACAGTTACAGCCAGCAGAAGGACGCCTCCGCCCGCTTCGCCTTCGCCGTCAAGGAGACCGGCAAATACGAAGTCCGCGTCTTCTGGCAGCCTCACGCCAACCGCGCCAAGTCCGCCCCCGTCAGCGTGCTCAGCGCCGATGGCGAGAAGTCGTTCACCCTCGACCAAAGCAAACCCGCCGCCCTGCCGCAAGGCGCGCACAGCCTCGGCACCTTCACCTTCAACGCCGGCGAGGAAGCCGCCGTCATCTTCCGCACCGAAGGCGCCAAAGGCAACGTCCACCTCGACGCCGTCCAGGTGCTGCCCGCGCCGTAATGTCCGCTCGAAAGGCCATCCTTGCCCCGGATGATTCCGGATTTATGTTGCCGTCTCTCTGCGTTTGAGAAGCGGTAACATGGCTGCTGGAAGTCACGGGTCTTGGTTTCATCGTCTCACGTCGCTGCTTCAGCAGGCGTATGGCGAGGCGCGCGCATTGGTGGCGAAGGGAGAGTTGGATCCATTTCCGCTGGGGCGGACGCTGCGCGGGTATGGGAAGCGGTCGTTTTTGTCCGATCTGCGCGCGGGCGGCGGCGTGGCGCTGCTGGCGGTGCCGCAGGGCGTTGCGTATGCGGTCATCGCGGGACTGCCGCTGCATTACGGCATCACTTGCTCCGCGGTGGCGGCGCTGGTGGGACCGCTGCTGGCTTCGTCACGCCACACGGTGTTCGGGCCGACGAACGCCACGGCCTTCATGGTCTTTTCCTACTTCGCCTCGTATCCGTATCTGGACCAACTCGCGCTCATGCCGCTGCTGGTGTTCATGACGGCGACGCTGCTCATTTTCGGCGCCTGGCTGCGGGTGGCGGACCTGGCGCAATACATCAGCCGCACGGTGGTGGTGGCTTACGTGACCGGCGCGGCGTTGTTGATCGCCGCCAACCAACTGCCGGCGCTGCTCGGCATCCTGCCGGCTGAGATCGTTTCCGAAGCAGGCGTGGCCGGAGCGGTGACGCTGCCCGGCTTGCTTTATCGCACCGTGCTGAGCCTGCGGGAGACGGACCCGCACAGCCTGTTGGCCGCGCTGCTGGCCTTTGGCGTGTTTGGCGTGGTCAAGAAATTCCGCCCGCGCTGGCCGGCCTTCGCGGTGACGCTGGCCGGGGTGACGGTGGCGATCAGCCTGCTGCGGCCGCTCGGTTTCACGCCGGAGACCTTTGCCGGACAGGGCTTCGGCTGGCGGGAGCTGCTGCCGCAGTTCCCGGACTTCGCCTCCGCCTCCACGCTGTCGAACATCAACCGCCTGTTTGGGCTGGCGCTGGCGCTGGCGTTTCTTTGTACGCTGGAGAATTCGGTCATGGCGAAAACGCTGGCCAGCCGCAGCGGCCGCCGGGTGGACGCGAACCAGGACATGCTCAGCCTCGGCGTGGCCAACCTCGCCTGCGCCTACGCCAGCGGCATGACCGCCTCCGCCTCGCTGACGCGTTCCGCGCTGAATTTCGAGGGCGGCGCGCGCACCGGGCTGGCCAGCGTGTTCAGCGGTGCGTTCTGCTTGGTGGCGGCCCTGGGGCTGGGTGGCTTGCTCGGGCACATCCCCAAGGCCGTGCTCGCCGCGCTGGTCATCTGCGTGGCCGGCTCCCTGGTCAACCGCCGCCATGTGCGCATCTGCCTGCACGCCACCCGCTCGGACGCCATCGTCTTCATCGCCACCTTCCTGGCCACGCTGTTCGTGCCCCTGCATGTGGCCATCTTCACCGGCATCGGCATCTCGGTGATGCTCTACCTGCGCAAAGCCAGCCGCCCGCAGCTTGTCGAGTACGCCTTCAACGAGGAGGGCCAACTCGCCGAGGCGGAGATGGGCCGGCGGCAAAATCCCTCCATCTCCATCGTCCACGTCGAGGGCGAGTTGTTTTTTGGCGCGGCGGAGCTGTTCCGTACGCAGATCCAGCGCACCTGCGCGGACCCGAACCTGCGCCTCATCATCCTCCGGCTCAAAAACGCCCGCCATCTGGATGCCACCAGCGTCATGGCCTTGGAGGAGCTGATCCGCGTGCTGCGCGCCGACGGCCGCGACCTCATCGTCAGCGGCGCGATGAAGGACGTCTATCGCGTGCTCAAAGACTCCGGCTTGGTCGAGGTCATCGGCAAAGCCAACATCTTCATGGGCAGCCCGTCGAACCCGAACCTCTCCACCCGCAACGCCCTGATGCGCGCCCAGGAAATTCTCGGCCGCAAGGACGCGGACGTGCGGATTTACTTCGACCCCGGCAAGGCGTGAGGTTTGAAAACCGAACTTCGCGCCGCTCATCCCGCTCTCCTGCTCATACTCAAACGGGAGCAGGAGTATGAGAAAGATCAGTCGTGGATGCAATCAGCGTCTTCCCAAAGCTCGAACCATGCGCCCGGCTGCGTGCTTTGTTCTTGCAAGACCGCCGGTCGATCAGCTTACATGATCGCATGAAAGCGTTCTTTCTCACCTTCGCCGCCGCCTCATCCCTGATCGCCGCCGATCCCGCCGCCATCATCAAACAGGAATTGCCCTCGCTGGTGGCGCTCTACCAGGAACTGCACGCCAATCCGGAGCTTTCCCTGCACGAGGCTGGGACCTCGGCGCGCGTCGCCAAGGAACTGCGCGCGGCGGGGCTGGAGGTCACGGAAAAGGTGGGCGGGCACGGCTTGGTGGGCGTGCTCAAGAACGGCGACGGGCCGGTCATCCTCGTGCGCACGGACCTGGACGGCCTGCCGGTGAAGGAGCAGACCGGCGTGCCCTATGCGAGCACGAAAGTGGTGAAGGACGACCTGGGCCGCGAGGTGAACGTGATGCACGCCTGCGGGCACGACATCCACATGGCCGGCTTCATCGGCACGGCGCGGGTTTTGTCCCAACTGCGCGGCCGATGGAGCGGCACGCTGGTCATGATCGGCCAGCCGGCGGAGGAGCGCGTGATCGGCGCGCGGCTCATGCTGCGCGCGGGGTTGTTTTCCAAGTTTCCGAAACCGGACAAGGCGCTGGCGCTGCATTGCTCCTCGGACATGGCGCACGGCACGGTCGGCATCGTCGAGGGTTACGCGCTGGCGAACGTGGACACGGTCGAGGTCATCGTGAAAGGCGTGGGCGGGCACGGCTCGATGCCGCACCTGGGCAAGGATCCCATCGTGCTCGCCGCGCAGATCGTGCTGGCTCTGCAAACCATCGTCAGCCGCGAGGTAAAGCCCGGCGACCCGGCGGTGGTCACGGTGGGCAGCATCCACGGTGGTACCAAGAGCAATATCATCCCCGACGAAGTCCGCCTCCAGCTCACCCTGCGCAGTTATCAGGCGGAGACGCGTCGGCGGCTCATCGACTCCATCAAGCGCATCGTCAAAGCCCAGGCCGAATCCGCCAACATGCCCGTGGACAAAATGCCGGAGGTGATCGTCTCCGACGACCAGACACCCGCGCTCTACAATCAGCCGGAATTGTGCGCCGCGGTGCGCGCCGCCATCGGCGGCGTGCTCGGCGCGGACAACGTGCTCGTGCGCGAACCCGTCATGGGCGCGGAAGACTTCGCCGAATACGGCCTTACCAAAGAGAAAGTGCCGCTGTGCATGTTCTGGATCGGCACCCAGGCGCCGGAAGCCGTGGCTGCGGCGAAAGCCAAGGGCGAGACGCTGCCCTCGCTCCACTCTCCCTTTTTCCTCCCCGTGGCCGAACCAACCATCGAGACCGCCGTGAAATCCATGGCAGCGGCGGTGCTGGCTTTGATGAAAAAGTGAAGGTGAAGACGCAGGAACGCTCGGCGAACCTGGAACGAACCACCATCCTATTGGGCAATATATCTTCCTCACTTTCGGCATGAAAAGGGTTGGGTTGGCAAAAAGAGGGGGTGGAAAAAATGAAAAGAATCTTTTTCCATCACCTTTATCAACGAAGAAGCTGCATTTGGGATTAATGGGGATGATGCCAAGGTGCGCTGAAAACGGGTCTTGCCAAATAGCGGCTGACGGAGGTGACGCAGGCCGGATGTGGCGCAGCCCGCCCGGCTTCCCCGTTGTGGACACACTCCCCAGCCGGGCGCCCTTCAGGACATCCAGCTTACGTTCCCTTGCCTATTCGGCCCGGTTTCAACGCTTGGTGGTATTATTTGTCAAGAAATTGTCTCCTGATTCCGTTTCCCCGGGTTATCTCCTGGACCGAATGAGCAGCCAAATCAAGCCGCATCCGGCCACAATCATCACGGCGACAACTGCCGCTTGCAGCGTGGGAGTTAGACTCTGATTCGCGAAGGCTGGCTCCGCGGCGCCGGTTTTGGCAATGGAAGTCGGGAACGCATCCACAGGCTTGGCGGCGGCTTTGCCTTCCTTTGCTGCGATTTCGATCAAATCTACAAAAGGCCGTATTGGCTCCGGCGGTTTTGGCTCGCGTTTGAGGGAGTCAAGCTGCAACTGGATTAAGTCACGGGCTTGAGGATTGTTGACAGCATAGCGAACCAGAGTGTCGGCGGCGGCAGACGCCTCTTTGCCAAAAGTTTCAAATAAGGGGCTTACTTGCTCAACTTCAATCCCCGGCTCTTCCTTGATGAATCTTTGGAGCAGCGCGCTCATGACATCGCGTTGACGCATGCGAACACAAGCATCGACCAGAGCATCCAGTTCCTTGAACTCCTTCGTGGTCCGCGCTTGCTCAACCAGTAAGGCTTGAAATGTCGGCGAATTGTAGCCGGCAAGACTCATTTGTTCAATAATTTCCGCCTTCAGATCAGAATGTGTTTCTCGATCAAAAGCGCGCAACAAAGTGGTTTCCAATACTGGATTTGGCGATCCCGAATTTGCCACTCCCATAATTGCAGCAGATCGAATATCAATATTCTGATCACCCAAATAATCTATTAGTAGTGATGTTATTTTTTTTACCGTTTCCCGCTGAATAAGAATAGATGAATTTCTTGAATTTCTTGAATTTTTCGCGATCTCTTGTGATTCCACGAGGCTCCAAGCTGCCATTCGAACTGCGTTGCTCCGAACATTGGGATCGGAATCTCGCATGCCGAGCACTAACGCCTCCGCCAACTCTTGCTTGTTCCGCATTTGCAACTTGGGAGAATACGCGAATAGTTCCAATTTCTGCTCAGTCGTCAACTTGCCATAATCAGCAAGTGCAATCATCGGAACATCATTTGCAAGTGAATTCTGCACTATGAACACCACCAGAAGAAAAATTCGGCAAACGGGGGCAGGGTGCAATTTCTTGACAAAGCAGTCATTCGGTGAGTTGGAGAATGGGATTGACATGTGAATTCTGGTGAGCGCTTTGTGATGACATGGTTGTGAGGCATCGAGACACTTGGATTATAAATTCTTGGTTGACTGTTGGCAATGCTATTCTCGTTCTGTCAAGAAATTCCTGACCCCGTTAACCGGTGTCGGATATGTGGGTTGTCACTGTTTTCATGGCTCATCATTTGTCCAAAAATTGCACCCTGACACCATTTTCCCC
>CAZNKC010000015.1:29008-46967 GCA_964573315.1 uncultured Verrucomicrobiaceae bacterium
CCCTGACACCATTTTCCCCTCGAGATCGTCCAAAGCGAGACCGCCCCGCGCCGCTTCACCTTCCTGCTCGGTGAAAACGAACCCTGCCGCACCGCCGCCGGCCGCCTCGCCGAACTGCGGGAGAAAGGGGACGCCCTCACCCTCGAAGACATCGAAAAGGCCTTCTCCGTCGAACGGCTGAACAAGGACTTCTTCAAGCAATACAAGCAGCATTACGAAGCCTTCGCCGCCCACCTGCTCGCTCCGGAGAACGCCAAAGCCACCCGCGCCGCCTTCGGCATCCCCGCCCACAAGGACAAGACCGCCCAAGACAAGGCCGACAAACCCATCCGCGACTTCGTCAAGCGCCTCCTCGGCCGCCTCGTCTTCCTCCACTTCCTGCAAAAGAAAGGCTGGATGGGCTGTCCCGCTGGCAGTAGCCCAGGCGTCCCGTCCAAGGGTAGCCCAGGCGTCCCGCCTGGGTGTGTTGCGGGCGTCTCGCCCGCAACCCCGGCCGGCAAGCGAGACGCTTGCCACACACACAGCCGGGACGGCTGTGCTACGACCTGGATCGGCGGCGACCCCGACTTCCTCGCCTCCTACTTCGCCCTCGCCGACTCCCAAAAAGACGCCGCCCGTTTCCACTCCCGCTGGCTCGTCCCCTTGTTCTTCGACGCCCTCAACAACCCCGACCGTCTCGGCGACGTGTTCCCGCCCGCCGCCGCCCGTGTCCCCTACCTCAACGGCGGCCTGTTTGAGGACGACCCCGCCCCGCTCCACGCCCTCGACTTCCCCGCGGAGCGCTTCCGCGCCCTGCTCGACTTCTTCGGCCAATACCACTTCACCATCGACGAAAACGACCCCGAGGACCACGAAGTCGGCATCGACCCCGAAATGCTCGGCCACATCTTCGAGAACCTGCTGGAGGACAACAAGGACAAAGGCGCCTACTACACGCCCAAGGCCATCGTCTCCTACATGGCCCGCCAGAGCCTCCTGCATTACCTGCAAACCCACCTCGGCGAGCACCCGGAACTCGCCGCCCTGCTGAACGAAAAAGACCTCACCCGTCTGGAAAAGAACGGCTTCGTTCACCAGCACGCCAAACGCATCGCCGAGCTGCTGGAGGCCGTCAAAATCTGCGACCCCGCCATCGGCTCTGGCGCCTTCCCCATCGGCCTCCTCCATGAAATCCTCTGGACCCGCCTCGCGCTCGACTGGACGCTCAACACCCCCGAAGACCGCGCCCGCCTCAAGCGCCAGATCATCCAGAACAGCATCCACGGCGTCGATCTCGACCCCGGCGCCGTCGAGATCGCCCGGCTCCGCTTCTGGCTCGCCCTCGTCGTGGATGAAGACCAGCCCCGCCCACTGCCGAACCTCGATTACAAGATCATGCAGGGTGACTCCCTCATCGAATCTTTCGAGGACATTGATCTTTCTCATCTGCACACGGAAGCGGCCACCGGGCACAAGATCGTCCAGATTCTTGGCAAGGATCAAACCGAAATGCTGTTCGATGACTTGCAAGGCCTGCAGGAACTCGCCAACCGCCGCCGCACCCATGAAATCTCATCGCTCATTCACGATTATTTCGGCGAGCGAGTGCCCGAGAAAAAGCGCCAAAAACACGCGGAAATTGATCGCCTCGTGCTCGATCACCTGCGCCACTGTATCGGCTATGCTCGTGAGGGCATCGAGATTCAACTTCACCGACTCAATACGGAGCATCGAACCAAGGCGCGCAAAGTGAAAGGTTGGAAGCCAGACAACCGGGAACAAAAAAAAGTTGATCTTCTTAACGCCCAACTAGCCGCCATCAAAGTCTCTGGAGAACGGCTAGAAGCCCTGCAAAACAAAGCCGAGCGTCCTTATCTCCTCTGGCATCTCTTTTTCCAGAACGTCTTTGCTCTGGGCGGGTTTGACATCGTGATCGCGAATCCGCCGTATGTTTCAGCAATTGAACACAAGAAAGCTGTCGGTGAAGCTCAACGCGACCGAGTGAAAAGGCGATTCAGTGCGGCGAGTGGTGCATGGGATTTGTATGTGCCCTTCTTTCAACTGGGCCAGCAGTTGCTTCGTCCGCGAGGGGTGTTGTGCCTGATCTGCCCCAATAAGTATTTGTCAGCATCCTATGCATCAGGACTTCGCCAATTTATTCATGCGCAGTTGTGTTTGCGGACGCTGGCTGATGTGAGTCGAGTCGAGATATTTACCACAGCTTCGGTCTATCCTGTCATCTCTTTGTTTTCAGTCGAGGACCAATCTGCTGCATTCTTGGAAGTTCTGTCGCCATCGGATGCAGCTAGAAAGTCTCACAACGTATTTGGGTACAAGTCGCACACTTTCGAAAAAAATGTCCTTGGTCTGTTACCTGACTTAATCTGGGGTTATCTGCTTTCTTCCTCGATTTCGTTGCTCCGAAAAGTACTGCGAAACTCGACGCCGCTTAAGCATCACGCAGATGTCAATGCAACCACGACGGCGGCTGAGGCTGACGTATACGGCATGTGCTTGCTAGAAAGCCGATCCGAGGCTTGGAAGGTGGTGAATACCGGTACCATTGATCCCCATCGGAGTTTGTGGGGTGTCCGGCCACTCACTCATCAGGGAACACAATTTGATCACCCCGTGCTACCAACCACGACTTCGTCTGTAAGTGCTAACCGTCACGCACTCTACAGTCGTGAAAAGCTAATCTTTGCGAAGATGGCGCTTAGATTTGAGGGGTTTATCGATTCGGATGGAACGTATGCGGGATTGAACGTCAATTGTGTTCACACATCCAAGAACTCATGGAGCCTTTGGGCATTGTGCGCGTTACTGCATTCAAAGGTAATCCATCATATCTATTGTCAGTATTTTGATGCGCTTCGCATGGCAGGTGGTTACCTGCCATACCAGTCTCCACAAGTCCGAACTGTGCCCATTCCCCCCGTCAGCGACGCCGACAAAGCCCGTCTGAGCCAGTTGGCCGAAGCCTGTGCCGCCGCCGCGCAGCGGGGCGACGACGAGACGCTGGCCGTGCATGAGGCGGAGATTGACCAGATCGTCTATCGCCTTTTTGACCTCACCCCGGACGAGATCGCCCTCATCGAATCCGCCCCCGCCCCCACGCGCGAGAAAAAACCTTCCAAACGAAAGGGCCGGAAGCCAGTGAGTCTGATTGACTCAGCTATGTCTGAGGCGAACAGGATGGAAACCATCGCTGCCACGCCTGAATCCCAATCAGAACAGACCGCAAGCGCCCCGGCAAAAGCCTTTGTGCCCGATGAACTCCTCACCCTGGAGGGCGAGCTGAACCCGCCAAAAAAAGCCAAGGCGGCCGCTGAGGTCGCCGTAGCTTCGATTGGCAATCGAAGCCCTGCCGCAAGCGCCAGCCAGATCAAAGCCAAAGCCGCCGGCAACCCCAAGACCAGCGGCGCCAAAAAGAAACCCGTCCCCATCAGCGAAGTTCCCCGCAACGAGATCATGGCCGCCATCCGCGAGTTGTTCGCGGACGGCCTGCCACGCGGTACGGAAACGGTGATGCGGGAGTTGTGCTCCAAGTACGGCTGGCAGCGCCTCAGCGCCGCCAATGTTGAAGTGCTGCGCAAAGACCTTTTTACCGCCTCGCTGCGCCGGCTGATCTTCAAGGCCGGCGATCAATACCTGCCCTACTGCCGGACGATTGGCGATTACGATCTGGATTTTCTCAAGCAAGCCTTCCTCGCCGCCATCGCCAAAAACGGCCGAGTCTGGCACACCCGGAAAGAAGCCATCCGCGCCTTCGCCCGCCACCTCGGCTTCCGCCGCACCGGCACCGCCATCGAAAAAACCGCCCGCTCCCTTATCAACAGCCTGCTGCGCGAAGGCAAGCTGGAGAAAGACGGGGCGGACTGGATCCGGCGGCTGTGACGGCGGGCCGGAAAGACCAAAGCTGCGCCATCGTTTCCTCCTCATGAGCCAATCGGGCAAACCCTCCCGCACTAAACTTGACTGTCCAAGTTGCAAGCGGGTGGTTCCTTGCAAGGCTGTCACAAAGTCCCGCAAGGGTCAGCATGGGCGGGTCGCATGGCCGGATGCAAAAGACATCATTTGGTACAGGCGGAAGAGAAAGTGCTCCCACTGCGGGCACGAGTTTGTGACGGCTGAGATGGAAGCAAAGTTTTTGGATGAGCTTCGCGCTCTGCGCCGGGAAACCTCCCAAGCCGCCGCCCGCCATCAGGAGGCATTGGACCGCCAGCGGGCGGAGGCGGAGGCGCTTCGTTCCCAGTTGGCGGTACTGAAGCAAAGCTGGCATGAAGCGTTGCGGGCTGTGAACTCCATGAGCCGGGTGTTCTATCCCGGGAAGCCCCGTGCCACGCCAGCAAAACGCGTTTAGGCGAAGTCCCGGCTCAATCCATTATCTCCGAAAATGAGGACATTTCGGAGATAATGGACAACTGCGGCGATTGATATCAGGTGGGCGGCGTCCCATGATTTCCACTCAACCCTTCCTCTTGGCCGACGCTTTGCTGGCGCGGGCTTTCGGGGCCGGGGCCGCCAGTTTGGCGATCTGGCTTTTCACCTGCGCCTCCGGAAGCTGGCCTCCCTTGCCGCGCGGTTCTCCGTCGCTTGCGGGCGCCAAATCTTTCCACAGGGCGCGGGCTGTCTCCAGGTTGCTCTCATATCCGGGCGGCGTTTCGGAGAAATCGGTGTCTCCGGCGATGAACGGCTGGAACAGCGGACTGCCATGCTCCAGGATGAAGAGCTTGCAGTAGCCGAACACATCCTTGTCTGCTGGAGGATGGGGAGGGTCGAAGAGTTTTTCCTCCAGTTTGAGCAGTTCTTCCGAGTCTTTGAACGGCACTTCGATCCAGAA
Organism: uncultured Verrucomicrobiaceae bacterium; assembly: GCA_964573315.1. Taxonomy (GTDB): domain Bacteria; phylum Verrucomicrobiota; class Verrucomicrobiia; order Verrucomicrobiales; family Verrucomicrobiaceae; genus JAGRPD01. The sequence goes on from CAZNKC010000015.1 coordinate 33,831, forward strand.
TTGCGGATAAGGCCGGCCATCCAGGACGCCTTTCAATTCTTCGCCGCGGGCGGCATGAATGGCGGGCTTGTCACCCTGGACCTTGTGCCCGGTACCAGCCACCACGAGGGCGGTTTCAACGGAGAGCATGAGATGCCGCGGGGAGGCGTGCTTGCTGAGGCGGAAGCCGCAGTCGATGCTGGGACCGACGTAATCTTCCATTTCCTGGGTGTTGCCGGTTCCGTGCCGAAGGATCAGCATCGTGTTGCCCACGGGAAAACCGGCCAGCCAGGCAGCGCCTTTGAGATCCAGCTTCTTGTCCGCATCTTTCACGACCTCCCGGTAGGCGGAGATGGCGTCGCGGAAACGGCAAAGATGCATGCTGACCTGACGATGGTCAGTGATCTCGATCACAAACACAATTTCATCTCCCAGTGTTTTCCACAACCGCGGCACCGTCTCGGACTGCTGATACCGGCTCGCCAGTTGGATGGGGAACTCGCTGAAGAAACGATATAGCGTGGGCAGCCAAGGCTGCACTTCGCCTGGGCGGCTCGACTTGAAAGCGGTGGAACCGGCGATGTCCACGCTCAGGAAGAGGCGGAGACATTTGCGCAAATGTTCTTCCGAGCCGTTCAATCCAGTTTCAGGGTTTTCTTCCGCACTTTGGCCGCCGCCGGGGAAACCAGAAAGCGCGAGGCCAGATACCAGGGGTCAGGGTTGACGGAATGCTCCTTCTTAAACTCAGGCTCAGGCATGAGCAGGCTGGCCGCGAACCAGTTGGCCTCCCATTCGGCGCGCTCGTTGAGCCGGCTGCGCTTTGCCACGAGGGGAATCTTTCCAAGCTGGGAGTGCAGAACGTAATGGCCCAATTCGTGGGCGATGCTAAAGCGGTTGTTAAAGAGCCCCCAGACACGGCAGAGATAGATGGTGAACTTCCCCGGCCCTTCGATGTCGATGGTATCCGCGCCTTTTTGTTTCCATGCGGGCCAGTCGAGATACTCGATGCGTCCGTGAAGTTGCTTTTCCACAGCCGGACTGATCTCCCCTCCAGGCTCATAACCGATCGCGTTGCCAAACTGCACGGCCAGACGGCTGATCTGCTCGCGCGACCACCCGGTTGGCACGGGTGTGGTTGATTGGGCTGGCATGACTTAAGCCTCTGTCTCGTTTTCAGGCTGTCAAGTGAAAATTGTACCGACCGTTCATTCTGGCTGCCAAAGACAAGCCGTTCGGACCACAAAAAATCTCCCTGGCTGCGCCCCTTTCGCGACACGATCTCAACATAACGCCGCCCAGCACGAAAAAAGTTCAAAAAAGAGTGGTTCGCCTCTTGCATTCGTTCACGGTCTTTCTATTCTTTGCCCCGCTTGTGAAATTTTTCACAAGCTCTTTTTCACCGATTTACCATGGGCAACTTCTTTCCGCGCTGGACGAACTGGCTTCCGCTCAAGCTGGCGATCGCGCTCGCATTCATCGGGGCCGGCGTTTCTTTGGGGATCGCCTACTACTTCACGCCGAAATACACGCGGGTGGGCTTTGAGCCGACGCAGCCGGTGCCGTTTTCCCACAAGATTCACGCCGGCCAGCTCGGTCTGGACTGCCGTTACTGCCACAGCTTTGTCGAAGTCTCCGGCCATGCCAACGTGCCGACGAACCAGACCTGCTTCAACTGCCACGGCCCCGGCAAGGGCAACATCAAGTCCGCCAGTCCGAAGCTCGAAAAAGTCGTGAAGGCGCAGGAGACCGGCGAGCCCATCCCTTGGGAGAAAATTCACAAGCTGCCGGACTACGCTTATTTCAACCACTCCGCCCACATCAACCGCGGCGTGTCCTGCGCGAGCTGCCACGGCAAGATCAACGAGATGGAAGTGGTGCGCCACGAGCAGCCGCTCTCCATGGGCTGGTGCCTCGACTGCCACCGCAATCCGGAGCAGGCGCTGCGCCCGCTCGACCAGATCACCAACCTCAATTACCAACCGCAGGATCTCGACCGCGCCGGTTTCTACAAGCAGCTTCTCGACGCGGGCACCCCCGCCGGCGAGGTCGCCGAGGTCATCCTGGGTTCGAAACCAAATTACGACGTGCAGGGCGTGGACGACCTGCTGGCGCTGGCGGAAAAGAAATTCGGCGCCCGGGTGTCCCAGGCCGAGGTCGGTTCCCAGCTCAAGAAACATTGGCAAATCCAGCCGCCGGAGTCCTGCGCGGCGTGCCACCGCTAACCCTTTTCGATTGATTTTATCCGGCAGGAAACCGTCTCCATGAAACGCATTTGGCACCACCCCGAAGAGCCCCGCACCGGCAAACGCTACTGGCGCAGCGTGGCCGAGCTTGAGCAACGCTCGGAGTTTCTGAACAAAGCCGGCGTGGAATTCCCCGCGGGCGACACCCTCACCGAGGACGAGCGCGAAAACTCGCGCCGTGAGTTCCTCAAGGTGATGGGCGCCGCCGCCGGTATGATGGGCTTGGCAAGCTGCCGCCGCCCCGTTGTCAACATCCTGCCCTACACCGACCACGTCGAGTGGGTCATCCCCGGCAAACCCCTGCTTTACGCCACCGCCATGCCGCGCGCGGGCGGCGCCACGCCGCTGGTCGTCACCACTTACGAAGGCCGGCCCACCCACTTGCAGGGCAACACCTTGCACCCGCTCGGCGGCGGCATCGATTCCTTCGCCCAGGCGTCCATTCTCGATCTTTACGACCCGGAGCGTTCTCAAAAACCGCTCATCACCGGCAAGACCGCCAACTGGGATCGCGCCGACACCGTCCTGAAAAAAATCGTCGCTGAAAGCAAGAAAGACCAAGGCGCGGGCTTGGCCGTCGTGCTCGGTGAGACCACTTCGCCGACTATCCTGCGGCTGCTGGGCGAGTTGAAGAAAGCTTATCCGCAAATCGCGCTGCACGGTTACGAGGCGCTTTCCGGCAGCGGCGCGGCTGTCACGGCGGCTGCTTTCGGCGGCTCGGTGAAGCCCCTCATCCGCTTCGGCAAAGCCAAGCGCATCCTCTCCCTGGACAGCGATTTCCTCGGCCTCGACGCGGTGGCGGGAGATCATGTCAAGGAATTCGCCAAACACCGCAGCCACGACGCGCCCGGCGGCGAGATGAACCGCCTCTACATCTTGGAGAACCGCTACACCGTCACCGGCGGCATGGCGGATCACCGCAAACCGCTGGCCGCCAGCCTCATCCCCGCCGCCGCCGCCTACATCGCCGCCGAGTTGGGCGAGGAATCGGCGAAGATCCTCGCTGCCGCCGCGCCGGGATCGCTCAAGGACTGGTTGAAGCCGGCCATCGCGGATTTGAAGGAAAACGCGGGCGCCTCCCTCGTGCTCGCCGGGCCGCGCCACGGCAAGGAAGTTCACGCGCTGGTCGCCGCCATCAACAACGCCCTCGGCGCTTACGGCAAGACCATCGAACTCGTGCAGGCGGAAGCCGGGCCGGAGTTTGCTCCGCTGGGCGCGCTCGTCGAAGCCGCCGCGGCAGGCAAGGTCAAGACCATCGTCTCGCTCACGCCCTCGAACATCCTGTTCGACGCGCCCGGAGCCGGTGCGTTTGGCAAGACCATCCGCGAGAAAAAAATCGCCCTCGTCCACCTCGGCCTGAGCGTCAACCTCACCGCCCGCAAAGCCGGCTTGCACCTGCCCGCCGCGCATTATTTGGAAGCCTGGGGCGACACGCGCGCCGCCGACGGCACTTATGCCATCGTGCAGCCGATGATCCAGCCGCTCTACGGCGGTGTCAGCGAGGTGGAGCTGCTGCTGGCCCTGCTTGGCAAAAAGACTTTCGGAACCACCCAGGCGGAACCCGTTGAGGGCCAGGAGGCTCCAGCGGAAGCGCCGGGCGATCCCGCCTACGACGCCGTGCGCGAAACCTTTGCCGCCGTCGCCGGCGATCTCAAAGAGGAAGTCTGGAACGTCACCTTGCGCGACGGCTTCCTGAAAGGCTCCGCCGCGCAACCCGCGCAGGCCGTGGTCAATTCCAGCGCGCTCGCCGCCCTGCTGGCTGACGTGAAACCCACCTCCGCGCCGGAAGCCGATGCTTTTGAAGTGGTGCTCACTCCTTCCTCCAGCCTGTGGGACGGACGTTACGCCACCAACGCCTGGCTCCAGGAAGCACCGGACCCGGTCACCAAACTCACCTGGGACAACGCCGCTTGGATCGGCTCCAAAACCTTCCGTGATTTGAAACTCAAGGAAGGCCAGATGGTCACCGTCGCCGCCGGCGGCGCCGAACTGACCCTGCCCGCCATCGAAGCGCCCGGCCACGTCAGCCACTCGATCACCATCCCGCTCGGTTACGGCCAGAAAAACATCGGCTACGTCGGTTCGGACACGAAAGGCGCGGGCCGCGGCTTCAACGCCTACAAACTGCGCAAGGGCGAAAGCTTCGTCCTCACCGGCGCCACGCTCACGGTGACCAAGGAAATCTATCCGCTGGCCATCACCCAGGAGCAAAACACCATGGAAGGCCGCGCCGTGTATCGCGAGGCCACGCTCGAAGAATTCAACAAGCCGGACTACACCTCGCAGACCGGCATGGACTCCCACATCCCGCCGAACATCTCCTTCTACAAAGGCCAGGTGGGCCGCAAGTCCGAGACCAACCCCGCCGGCTTCGACTACGAGACCAAGCACCAGTGGGGCATGGCCATCGACCTCAGCAAGTGCCTCGGCTGCAACGCCTGCAACATCGCCTGCACCTCGGAGAACAACGTCCCCGTCGTCGGCAAGGACCAGGTGCGCAAGGGCCGCCTCATGCAGTGGGTGCGCATGGACCGCTACTTCGCCACCAACGAATGGGGCGAGGAAAAAGCGCCCTCGGACGACGTCAACATCGACCCCACTCCCGAGCAGCTTGAGAACGCCGAGATGGTCATGCAGCCCGTGGCCTGCCAGCAGTGCGAGTCCGCGCCCTGCGAGACCGTGTGCCCGGTGAACGCCACCGTCCACACCGACGACGGCCTCAACGCCATGGCCTACAACCGCTGCATCGGCACCCGCTACTGCGCCAACAACTGCCCCTACACCGCGCGCCGCTTCAACTGGTTCGACTACAACAAGCGCCCGCTCGACGAGCTTTACTGGGGCCCGCTCTCCACCCCGGAGAAAACCGGCGTGCGGGAAAGCCTCAAGCTGCAAAAGAACCCGAACGTCACCGTGCGCATGCGCGGCGTCATCGAGAAGTGCACCTACTGCGTGCAACGCCTCGAAGCCGCCAAGATCCAGCAGAAGCAGCAGCAGCGCGACTCCAAGAACTTCCGCGTGCCGACCGACACCATCAAGGTGGCCTGCCAGCAGGCCTGCGGCATGGACGCCATAGTGTTCGGCGACCTCGCCGACCCCAATTCGGCCATCAACAAGATGAAAGCCTCGCCGCGCAACTACGAGATGCTCAAATACATCGGCACCCGCCCGCGCACCAGCTACCTCGTCCGTCTCCGCAACCCGAACCCCAAGATGCCCGGCGCCGAGAAGATCGCCGTCTGGAGCGCCAAGCAGACTTGAAAATCCGAAGCCCGAATTCCGAAATCCGAACTGATCTCTTGAATGCTCTCCGTTTCCGCCATCTCCGAACTTCCCGCCGCGCCCCTTCCGGGCTTCGGATTTCGGATTTCGGATTTTTGATTCCCCCACTTTCCCGCTGAAATGTCCGACACCGCCCACACCTCCCACGGCCAGACCTACTCCGGACCACCGCGCGTTCTGGATCGCGAGCCGCTGGTGCTCAACAACCGGTCGTACTCCTGGATCACGAACCGCATCTGCGGCATTGTGGAAAACAAACAGCCCGCCCTCTGGTGGATCCTGTTTGTCCCGTCGGTGATCCTCACCGGCATCATGGCGTTCTGCTTCATTTATCTCATCTCCACCGGCGTCGGCGTGTGGGGGCAGAAGCAGCCGGTGGCCTGGGCCTGGGACATCACCAACTTCGTGTTCTGGATCGGCATCGGCCATGCCGGCACGCTGATCTCCGCCATTCTTTTCCTCACCCGGCAGAAGTGGCGTACTTCCGTCAACCGCGCCGCCGAGGCCATGACGTTGTTCGCCGTCATGTGCGCCGGCTTGTTCCCGGCCTTCCACGTCGGGCGTGTGTGGATGGTGTGGTTCCTGGCCCCGGTGCCGAACGCCAACGCCATCTGGCGAAACTTCAAGTCGCCGCTGCTGTGGGACGTGTTCGCGGTGTCCACCTACTTCACGGTGTCCGTCATCTTCTGGTTCATCGGCCTCGTGCCGGACCTCGCCACCCTGCGTGACCGCTGCAAGCCGGGCTTGAAAAAGACGCTCTACGGCATCTTCGCCCTCGGCTGGCGCGGCGGCAACCGCCACTGGTCGCATTACGAGACCGCCTACATGCTGCTGGCCGCGCTCTCCACGCCGCTGGTGCTCTCCGTCCACTCCGTGGTGTCCTTCGACTTCGCCACCTCCATCGTGCCCGGCTGGCACACCACCATCTTCCCGCCCTACTTCGTCGCGGGCGCCATCTTCGGCGGCTTCGCCATGGTGCTGACGCTGATGATCCCGGCGCGCAAGATTTACGGATTGCAGGATCTCATCACGGCCAAGCACATCGACAACATGGCCAAGATCATCCTGCTCACCGGCACCATCGTCGGTTACGCCTACAGCATGGAGTTCTTCATGGCCTATTACAGCGCCAACAAGTTCGAGTTGCAGACCTTCGTCCTGCGCAGTTGGGAGGGGCCCTCCGTCTGGTACTATTACTGCATGTTCGGTTTCAACGTGTTTGCGCCGCAGGTGTTCTGGTTCCGCTGGTGCCGTCACAATCTGTGGGTCGTCATGGCCGTCTGCATGTGTGTGAATGCCGGCATGTGGTATGAGCGTTACGTCATCATCGTCACCACTCTGGAGCGCCACCTCACGCCCGGCTCCTGGCGCACCTTTGAGGCCACCTGGGTGGATAACTGGACTTTCATCGGCACCTTCGGCTTCTTCATGATGCTGTTCCTGCTGTTCCTCCGCTTCCTGCCGGTCATCGCCATTGGCGAGGTGAAGGGCGTGCTGCCCAAGTCCGATCCGCATTACGACCCGGACCGCGAGAAGGGCATCCAGGAGGAAGACCTCATGGACTACCGGGACCGGCATGTGCCGAAACCCGGAACACCCGCCGCGGATGCTCCCCCCGCCGGCGCAGCCGCCACCGCCTGATCGAATTTTTTCCCCGAAACGACTGTGAGCACCACCCTCAAACGAGTACACGGATACCTGGCGGAGTTTGACAACCCCCAGGACCTCTACCACGCCGCCGAACAGGTGCGCGACCAGGGCTTCCAGCGCTGGGACGTGCATTCGCCGTTCCCCATCCACGGCATGGACAAGGCGATGGGCAACCCGCGCTCGAAGCTGCCCTGGTTCGTGTTCTTCGGCGGCGCCGCCGGCACCACCGTGGCTTTCGTGATGCAGACGCTGACGCAGACGAACTTCTGGGGCGAACGCCTCGGTATGCGCTTCCTGGAAAAAATAGCCGAGACCTACCCCACCGTGGTCCAGGCCAAGCCCACGGACATCTGGACCCTGCCGGCTTTCTTCCCGGTGATGTTCGAGCTGACCATCCTGTTCTCCGCTTTCACCACCCTGTTCGGCCTGCTCGCCCTCATCGGCCTGCCGCGCCTGAACCACCCCTTGTTCGCCTCCAAGCGGTTCCCGAAGTTTTCCGATGACGGTTTCTTCGTCTGCATCGAGGCGCGCGACGCCAAATTCTCCAAGGAAGGCACCAAGTCGTTCCTGGAAGGCATCGGCGGCAAAAACATCGAACTCGTGGAGGACGAAATCTAAGCCGGAGGCCGCGCCACCCACCCAGTCATGAAATACTTTTTCCTCAGCTACCTGTTCATCGCGGCGATCATCGTCAGCGCGGCGGGCTTCCGCGGCTCCAAGTCCGAGCTGCCGCCGCTGGAAATCCTGCCCGACATGGACCAACAGCCCAAGGTCAAGTACCAGACCCGCAGCGACTTCTTCGCCGACGGCCTCGGTGCGCGCCGCCCGGTGCCGAACACGGTGCCCATGGGCTATGAAATCCCCGCCGCACCCGCCGCCGACAACCCGCCGCCGCCGAAATTCGGCTTCAGCAACGGACTGGACTACTATCACACCGGCAAATTCGGCGACTACTACGGCGACGGCCTGCCCGCCGAGGTCGAGGTGACGCCGGAGTTCATCGAGCGCGGCGCGGCGCGCTACGCCATCAACTGCGCCATCTGCCACGGCGACTCCGGCAACGGCAAGGGCGTGACCTCGCGCTTCGGCATCCTCAACGCCTTCAACTTCCACCAACCCGGCTCCAACGACCCCGCCAACGCTGCCGCTTGGCGCGCGGACGGAGCCATCTTCGATGTCATCACCAACGGCAAGGGCCTCATGGGCGGTTACGGCGCGAACATCACCGTGCAGGACCGCTGGGCCATCGTCGCCTACATCCGCGCCCTGCAAACCGCTGTCCAGGAGGGCCAGGTCACCGTTCAGTAACGCTTCGCATTTTCCGGCATGAGTCATCACGTCACCTTCCACGATCTGCCCGAGGGCGGAGAAACATTCGAACCGGCCCGCGGTTCCAAGCTCATTGGCGCCTTCGGTCTCGCCGGGCTGGCGGGCCTCATCGGCTCCGCTTACTTCTTCTTCACCCGGACGGACACCTTCGCCTATAGCTGGCTGTTCGCCGTATTCCTGGCCTTCACCCTGGTGGTGGGCGGCTGCTTCTGGATTCTGCTGCACAACGCCTCGAACTCCAGTTGGGGTGTCTCCATCCGCCGCCTCTTTGAAAACTTGGCGAACATGGTCTTGGCGGTCGGACTCTTTGCCTCGCCGCTGCTGGTGCCCGCCGTGCAGGAGCCGCTGTGGGAATGGATGACGCATCACCGCGAGGCCGCGCATCACGCGCATGAGACCGGGGAGACCGTGAAGGAAGCCCTGCACCACATGGCGGACAAGGACCCGCACCTGCATGTGCTGTATGCCAAGTTCGGTTACTTGAACATCGACTTCTGGCAAATCCGTTTTGTTCTCTATTTCGTCATCCTCTGGTTCATCGCCAGCACCCTGCGCAAAAAATCCGTGCGGCAGGACCAGGACGGCGACATCAAGCATACGATCTGGTCCCGGCAGTTCTCCTGCATCCTGCTTTTCTTCTTCGCCCTCGCCATCACCTTCGCCGCGGTGGACTGGCTGATGACGCTGGATTATACTTGGTTCTCCACCATGTGGGGCGTGTACATTTTCGCTGGCTGCGCTTGGTCCTCGATGGCCGTGATGATCCTGCTGGTCACTTGGCTGCGCAGCATCGGCTACCTGCAAAAGGTCGTCACCGACGAGCACTACCACTTGAAAGGCAAGCTGCTGTTCGCCTTCACTGTGTTCTGGGCCTACATCGCCTTCAGCCAGTACTTCCTCATCTGGTACGCCAACATCACCGAGGAAACCCGCTTCTACCTCATCCGCAACACCGAGGCATGGCGCTGGGTCAGCATGTTCATCGTCGTCGGCCACTTCGTCGGTCCGTTCATCCTGCTGCTCGACCAGAACCGCAAAAAGAATTCGCGCGTCATGGTGCTCGTCTGCTTGTGGATTCTGCTCATGCACGTCATCGACATCTACTGGATCATCATCCCCGAACGCGGCCCGTCCCTCGGACTTGGCTGGTGGGCGCCCGGCGCTTGGCTTCAGGATGTCGTCGCCCTGCTCGCCGTCATCGGCGGCACCGGTTATCTTTTCCTGCGCGGCCTTGGCCGCTCCAGCCTTTATCCCTGCCGCGACCCGCGCCTGCTGGAGTCCGTGAACGTCGTCAACTGATCCGCTTCCGTTTCTTTTTGTTCCCCCATGTCCTCCTCTGAGTCTTCATCCCAAACCGGCCCCACTTTGCTGTGGGTGATCGGCTGCTTTGCCGGATTCGCCGCGCTGTTCTATCTCATCCAGGCGCTGTTCGGCGGCGCGGCTGCTGATGCCGATCCCCGCGCCGGCGAACGTCTCGCCGCCCGTCAGGAAGTCGCCAAGGAACAGGCTGAGATGATCGGCAAGATGGGCCTCGATGATCAAGCCAAACGCGCCGCCGTTTTCGCCAAGACCGCCGCCGGTCTCAAGACCAAAAAAGCCGCCAAGAGCGAGGCACTGGTGCCTGGCTCCCCCACGCAACTCAAGCAGATGGAGGCCGAAGCCGCCGCCGCTGCCGCGCAGGCTCCCGCCGCCGCAGGCGACAAACCCGCTGAAGGCGGTGACAAGCCCGCGGAACCGGCCCCTGCGCCCGCCCCCGCGCCTTCCGGCAACACTCCTCCCAACTGACGCCCCCTTTTTCTCCCTGACCCACTGCCCGCTGTATGGACACCGCACCCGCCAACGCCGAACTGGACACCCAGGCTGACGCCGCCCGCCGCGCGGCGATTGACCGCTCGGTCAAGGGGCCGGTTCTGTTCCTCTTTCTCAACGGAGCCTTCTGGCTCATGGCCTCGACGATCCTCGGCGTCCTCGCCGGCATCAAATCCTTCGCGCCGGAGTTTCTCGATTTCTCCTTCCTCAGCTTCGGTCGCTTGCAGCCCGCGCACCTCGCCGCGCTGGTGTACGGCTGGGGCATGCAGGCCGCGCTGGGCATCATGCTCTGGCTCATGGCGCGCCGTTCCGGACAGGAATTGAAAAGCGGCACCTCGCTGCTGATCGTCGCCGGTGTGTTTTGGAATATCGCCGTCACGCTCGGCGTCGGCGGCATCCTGCTGGGCTTCGGCAGCAGCATGGAATGGCTGGAGATGCCCGCCTACCTGTGGCCCGTCTTCCTGGTATGCTTCCTGGCCTATGCTTGGCCGGTCGTGCGCATGTTCGCCCGCGGCTTCCGGCCGGAGGGCTTCATGGTCAGCGCTTGGTACGTGGCCGGCGCCAGCTTCTGGTTCCCTTGGATTTTCATTACCGCCAACGTCTGCCTGCACTGCCTGCCCGGCCTCGGCGCGCTCGGCGCGGGCGTGAACGCTTGGTACGTCCACGGCGTCATCCTGCTGTTCTTCGTGCCCGTCGGCGTCGGTGCGGCTTATTATTTCATTCCCAAAATCACCGGCCAGCCCATCGCCAGCCAGCAGCTCGCGCTGCTTGGCTTCTGGATGCTGGCCGTGTTCGGCGGCTGGACCGGGATGCAGCGTTTCATGGGCGGCCCGCTGCCCGCGTGGATGGTCGCCGTCGGCGCGCTCACCGGCGTGCTGCTGCTGTTCCCGGTAGGCGTCGTCGGCCTCAACCACCACCTCACCACGCTCGGCAAGCACCATCTGGTGCAGGTCAGCCCGACGCTGCGTTTCGTGTTCTTCGGCGCGTTGTTTTATCCCGTGTCCGGCGCCATCCTGGCCCTGCTCTCGAACTTCTGGAGCGGCCCCAGCCTGCAATTCACCCACGCTTGGTACGGTTATCAAGTCATCGCCGTGTACGGCTTCTTCAGCATGACCGCCTTTGGAGCGATCTACTACATCGTGCCGCGCTTGGCGCGTTGCGAGTGGCTCTCCGCCCGCCTCATCCGCAACCACTTCTGGTTCTCGGTCTATGGCATCGGCACCATCGTGGTGACCAGCCTTGTGGCCGGCATGCAGCAGGGCGATGACATCAACTCCCCGGTGCGCTGGGATCAAAGCTGGATGTCCGTCGTGCTCAACGCCCGCCCCTACCTCGTCGCCCGCGCCGTGGCCTGGGCGCTCATCACTTGGTCGAACATCTGGTTCCTCATCCATCTCACCCTCATGGTCGCCGGACTGGGCCGCCGCAGCGCCGCCCCCACCCTGCTGCCTTCCCCCCATCACGACGAAACCGATCCCGCCATTCCTCACGGAGCAAACGCATGAGTGACTTCCGCAAATTCACCCTCACCCTCGCCGCCGCCTTTGGCTTGCCCTGGCTGCTGTTGATCGTCATCCCGGTGATCAAATACCAGCACCTCGAACCGCTGCCTTACAACAAGGACGTGGACGGCGTCGAAGGCTACTACCCGCCCGCCGGCATCCACCGCCAGGGCCAGATTGTTTATGCCCGCGAAGGCTGCGCGCAGTGCCACTCCCAGATGATCCGCCCGCCGCAGCTCGCGCTCGACGGCTGGCGCAAAGGCTGGGGAGAGGACCAGGAGCCGCGCCCCGCCGATCCCGTGCGCGCCAACACCCTGCGCGACTACCTGCACGAGCCGTTCGCCTTCCTCGGTGTCCAGCGCATCGGCCCGGACCTCGCCAACGCCGGCTGGCGCTTCGCGGACCGTGCCGCCCTCCACTTGCAGCTTTACGCCCCGCGCGCCACGGACGATTGGTCGGTCATGCCGTCCTACAAGCACCTCTACACCGTGCGCAAGCAGCAGGGACAGCCCAGCGCCAATGCCCTCAAGCTGAGCGGACGGTTCGCGCCGGAAAAAGGTTACGAAGTCGTCCCCACCCCGGAAGCCGAGGCCCTGGCCGACTACCTGCTCTCCTTGAAAAAAGCCTACCCCATCCCCGGCGTCACCGCCGCCCTCGCCGCCGCTGCCGAAGGGGCGAAATAACAAGCCGCCGTCCGTCCTCCTCCGATCCATCTCATGAGCGCCCCCGCACATCCTGATTCCACCGACCTCGACCGCCTGCACTCGGCTGCCAAGCGGGAGAAGGCGGACCTAGATACCGGCAGCCAGCCCACGCCGGCCTGGGTCATCTTCCTCGGCATGCTCGTCGCCGTCATCGGCGGCGGCCAGCTTGGCGTCATGACCGGCGGCTTCAAATTCGAGACCAGCAACCCCTTCGAACTCGCCAAAGCGCCCGACCCGAGGCCCCAGACAGGCGGCGCTGACGCCGGCGGTGACGCCTTCCAGATCGCCATGAAAAAAGGCGCGGGCAGTTACGCCGTGTGCGGCGGCTGCCACCAGGGCAACGGCTTGGGCATCGCCGGCCAATTCCCGCCGCTGGCCGGCTCCGAATGGGTGACCGGCGGCACCGAGCGCCTCATCCGCGTGGTGCAGCACGGCTTGACTGGAGCCATCACCGTTAAAGGCGCCGCCTACAACACGCCCGGCGGCATGCAGGGTTTCGGCGGCGCCATGTCCGCCGGCGACCTCGCCAACCTGCTCACCTACATCCGCAATACTTGGGGCAACGAAGCGCCCATGGTCACCAAGGAAATGGTCGAAGAAGTCCGTGCCGCCGAAGGCTCCCGCGCCACCCAGTGGACG